>NZ_JBFAAP010000009.1:0-220931 GCF_040639815.1 Streptomyces sp. NPDC023723 | reverse complement strand
AGACCCCATCTTGATCGTATTCTCACTCCTTGCAGCACCGCAGGTCAGAGATCTACTAGAAGACCATAAGACTGCAATACAACTGAGACGACATACATGGAAGACGACCCGGAGGGCCCCTTCGGCAGCCGCTGCTTCACTTTGACCCTCTCGGAGGCGATCGACCGGGGAATCTGTGCCCCCTACCAGGTCGTATGTGTCGACGTCACCGACACCGCGCTCCAGGCCGCGCAGCTCCTGGGCGCCGAAGGCCGCTCGGCAGAGGTTCGCGGCGCCCGGCTCGCCGCGCTCCAGACCGCCCTGGTGAAGGCGTCGGCCGAGGAGGGCTTCCGCAGGACGCTCGTGTTCCACCACCAGGTCCGCGAGGCCGAAGCGTTCGCGGCCGGCCTTCCCGACGTCGCCGCGCAGCTGCACGCCAGCGACCCCGAGCTGTATCCGAAGACGATCTGGGCGGACTGGCTGTACGGCGACCACAAGCCGCTCCACCGGCGCCGGCTGCTGGGCGAGTTCGCGGCCGGGATCGCCACGGACGGCACCGTCGTGGAGAAGTGCTTCCTGTGCTCGGTTAAAGTCCTGGGCGAGGGCGTCGACACCAAGCACTGCGACTCCGTGTACTGGGCGGATGTGCGCGGCTCCACGCCGGACCTGGTCCAGGCCGTGGGCCGGGCGCTGCGGATGCAGCCGGGCGAGGGCAAGGTGGCCTCGCTCGTGGTGCCCGTGCTGCTCGGGCCGGGCGAGACGGCCGACAACATGCTGACGAGCCGGGCGTTCGGCGGGCTGGCCAAGCTGCTGGAGGCGCTGCGGGCCCACGACGCCAGGATCGTGGAGACCCTCGCGGAGCAGCAGGCTCCGAGCCGCTACAAGCCCGTCAGCAAGGACGAGAGCGGTAAGAGCACGGGCGGGAACGGCGAGGGCTCCGGAGGCGTCAGCGCCCCCGCCAAGGCCCTGCTGAAGTTCTCCACGCCCCGCGACCCGGCCGCCCTCGCCGCGTTCATCAACCTGCGCGTCCTCAACCCCGAGCACGAGCACTGGCGGCGCGGCATCGAGGCCGCCGTCCTCTACGCCCGCAAGCACGGCAACCTGAAGGTGCCGTACACGTACCGCGTGCCCGCCACCGCCGAAGACAGGCAGGAGGCGCAAGGCGCGGGGTGGCCGGCCTCGCTCGCCGGGTTCCCGCTCGGGCAGTGGACCGCCGACAACCGGCGCTTCTACGCCCGCGGCGACATGGACGAGGACCGCATCGCGCAGCTTGAGGAGCTCGGCATGATCTGGAGCCACTTCGACGTCGCGTGGGAAGAGGGCCTGTCCGCCGCGCGAGGGTGGGCGGCCGAACATGGGCACCTCCTGGCGCCGCTGGACGCCACCTACCAGGGCTACCGGGTGGGCATCTGGCTGAAGAACGCGCGGGCCGCCGCCCGCAAGGCAGCCAAGAACGAGCAGCGGCGTACCGAGGGCCTGCCAGTTCAGTCGTCGGCCGGAGCGCTGTCGCAGGCGCGGCGCGAGCAGCTCGAGGACATCGACCCATCGTGGTGCCCGAGCTGGCCGGTCACCTGGCAACGCTGCTTCCACCTGGTCCGCATGCACCTGAACGCCGGCGAGGCACTGCCCACCGCAGCGGGCGACGTCGTACGCCAGGGCGAGGACCTCGGCCGATGGGTGCACTCGGTCCGGCTCGGCTGGGACCAGCTCACGACCGTGCAGCAGTGGATGTTCGAACAGGTCCTCAGCATCGAACCCGCCACCGAGAACGAGAAACCCAAACACCGTACACAGACCGACACATGGGCCATCAACTACGCGGCCGCCAAACAGTACTACGAGCGTGAGGGGCACCTCCAGGTCCCCAGGAAGCACATCGAACGGATCGCCGTCGGCGGCGATGGAAGGGGCGGCAGCGGCGAGGACCAGGAGGAGCGGGAGCACAAGCTGGGCGCCTGGATCGGGAACCAGCGCTCCCGGGCCACAACACTGACACCGGAACGGATCGAACAACTCACCACCATCGGCATGCGATGGGCGTGACGGACATCATCGTCACCGCGGCCGCCACACCCGCCACCAGCTACCCACTCAAACAACTACACCCCTGGCAACAGCTGAGCCACTGGGCGACTGGGCGACTGGGCGACTGGGCGACCGATCAAGTCCACCACGCCAGACCGTGGATTCAGGCGAGACCGAACGCCAGTCCGCTACCCAAGACGGTCAGCGCTCGGCGATGCACTCGCCCACTGTGCTGCACGGCGAGCGAGGACGGGCGGTCCAACGCAGCCGGTCACCGTAAGGAGGGAGGCGGCCGGGCCAGCCGCCGCAACCGCGGTAGTCGGAGTGGCGTCCTCGTCAGGTCATGCGGCTTGCGGGTCTAACTACCCGATCCCGGACTGAGAACCTCGAATCGCGCTCCGCCGGTCGCGGTCGGCGTCGTCGGGAGCCTCGTGCAGCGTGAAGGTAGCGAGTTGGCGGTGCAGCGGAGAGCCCCCGGCGCGGCCGGGGGCTCGGGCGGGACTACCAGGAGCTCGGGGCGAACTTCTCGATCAGGTGGTGTCCGGTTTCAAGCAATCGAGTCGTCGTCTCAGCGAACCTAGTCGCTCGGCCTCGCCGCCGCCCTGTGCTGCTACAAACGACTCGTCCGCCTCACCACGTAGGACACGGTCTTAATGCTCAGCATCTTCAATGCCCACGGACGGGAAAGCTGTCCGTGTCACGGCAGGCTCTGGGAACGTCCGCACGGGACGGGGAATCACCGCCCCTGCCGAAGGAGACGGCCGCGTCGCCCGGACGCGCTGCCGGTCCTCAATGTGGGAGCCGCGTTCTCTCAGGCGTGCTCACGGTGCCGAGCCTCGGCGAGCCAGCGGACGCTGCGTTCCTCGGTGAGCGCCAGGGCGTGCTCGTGGCGCAGCCGCTCCAGCTCGGTCTGCAGGACCGCAGCCGAGAGGTCGCACTCGGCGTGAACCTTCCCAGTCAGAGCACTAGACGCAGCTCGACAATTAAGTATGCCTAACGGATTTTTCCCCCGAATCTAACTGGAACTTTACCTTCCGGATGGGGATGCTGACCTTATGCAGCCACGCCTCGTTTCCCCTCGCTTCCTCGCCTTGACCGGCACCGTGGTCCTGTGGGCCTCGGCCTTTCCCGCCATCCGGGTCGGGGTCGACGGTCTGGGGGTGCAGGCCCTCTCCTTCCTGCGGATCGTGATCGCTGCCATCGCCCTGCTGCTGGTGGCGCCGTTCGCGAAGGTCCGCATGCCCCGATTCCGCGATCTGCCCATGATCGTCTTGTGCGGGGCGACCGGCATCGCCGCCTACCAGCTCCTGCTCAACTGGGGCGAGGTGAACGTGGCGGCCGGGACAGCGAGCCTGTTGATCGCGATCGTCCCCGCCTTCAGCGTGCTGCTGGGAAGTCTGTTCCTCAGAGAGCGGGTGAGCCGCAACATCGTCCTCGGTAGCGTCGTCGCGCTCGCGGGCGCGGCCATCGTCAGCATGGCCAAGGGCCCCGGTGGGTTCACCGTCTCCGCCCTCGTCGTCCTGGCCGCCGCCGTCGTCCAAGGGGTATACCACGTCGCCACCAAGCCCCTGCTGCGTCACTACACCGGCCTGGAGGTCGCCACCTACGCGATGGTCGCCGGCACGATCTTCGCTCTGCCGCTGGCCCCCGCCACCTGGCACTCAACCCTGCAGGCACCGGCCGACGCCCTGGCCTGTGCGCTCTACCTGGGTCTGCTTCCCTCCGCGCTCGGCTTCGTCATATGGGCCTATGCCGTCGCTCGACTGCCGCTCGCCGCCTCCACCGCCGCCCTATACCTGGTCCCGCCGGTGGCCCTGATCATCGCCTTCGTCTGGCTGGGCGAGGTACCCCACTTCATCGAGCTGGTGGGCGGAGCGGTCAGCGTAGCGGGAGTAGTCATGATCAACCGACGCAATCAGACACAGCAGCCCCGCAGAGAACGGGAAGGTACCCCCGGCAGGACAGCGGCCGACGAGCCCGTGACCATAGACGGCGAGAACACGCGCAGTCCGCACCGCACCGTGGAATCCGTCTCCGGCCCCGGCCCGACCAAGGAGTAGACCGTGCTCGACGTACGCCGTCTGCGCATCCTTCAGCACCTCGCCGCGTACGGGACCGTCGCGGCCACCGCCGAGGCACTTCACCTGACTCCGCCCGCAGTCTCCCAGCACCTTGCCGCCCTGCAGAAGGAGGCCGGCACACCGGTGGTGGAGAAACAGGGACGTACGCTGCGCCTGACCGCAGCCGGGGAACTGCTGGTGGCCCATGCCGAGATCATCCTCGCGGAACTCGCGGCGGCCGAGTCCGGCCTGGCCGCCCTGCAGAGCGGCCGGCGCGGCATCGTGCGGATCACCGCCTTCGCCTCCGCCGCCCGCACCCTCGTCGCGCCCCTGTGGCAACGACTGGCCGACACCGATTCCACCCCTGAGCTGTCGCTGCGACTGTCCGTGCGGGAACCCGACGAAGCCCTCGACGAACTGCACAAGCGTTCCACCGACCTCGCTCTGGTCCACAGCTACACCTCGCTGCCACGCCGTTTCCCCGCCACCTACGAGCAAACTCTCCTCATGGAGGAACCGGTGCTGCTTGCCCTGCATCCCCGTCAGGCCGGCGAACTGGGCCTGGAGCCCGGCCAGCCGGTAGACCTGTCCCACGCGGCAGACCTGCCCTGGCTCACCCCGGGGCCGGAGACCTCCTGCTACGAGATGATCCAACGCGCCTGCGGCGCAGCCGGCTTCGTCCCGGACATCAGGACCCGCAGCAGCGACTTCAGCGTGCTGGCGGCCCTGGTCGCCGCGGGAGCGGGCACTGCCCTCATCCCACGCATGGCACTACCCGACACCACCGAGTTCCTCAGCCTCCACCCCTTGCTCCAGCCCCTGTCCCGCTCCATCTTCACCGTCAGCCGCGCGGGAACCAGCAAGCGCCCCGACCTACAGCGCGTACTGCAACTGCTCCACGACCCGGCCGCAATCCCCACCGCCAAACGACCTGCCTGAACGGTCATGCGCGCCCCACCGCCACGAGACCCCGGGCCGCCTGGGCCCAAGGTCTCACACGTCACCGCGCGGTCAGCGACACCAGTGGTGCCGGCCGCCCCGAGGTAGGTCTCACCCGTCACCACGAACGCATTCTCTACGAACCGGTCCACGGCAACCATGGCGGCCCGGGCCAGGGCAGGAAGCACACGCTGCTCCAGGTACCGAAGCTCGCGCAGCCAGGAGTCGGTCACCGGGCAGTACGCACCGGCGGGTCCGGCTCGCCAAGCCGCGACATCGCCACACCGCCTCCCGTCATCCGTGACGACGTGGGCACGCCGGCCGTCACGTGGCCGGCGCGACACCTCGAGGCCTGCCATCCTCCGGCATGGGGAGGTACCCGGCGGGTCAGCAGCTCGATCTCCGTGACGACGACGGAGATCCCCTCTCTGGCCTCCAAGTCCACCTCCACTCCCCGCAGAGCGGCCGTCGATTTCCCGGAAGGAGACCAGCCCGACGATCCCGTCACCGATGGGAACCACCTGCTCAACCGTCCCTCGGAGTTCCTGGCCCGCCGCGTGCATCGCCCCGCGCCGGATCCGTGCTGCTCTGGCCACCACCGCGCCGCCGCCGAAGACGCCCGGTACGAGTGCCTCTGGCGGTAGACCACCGCGTGGGCGGAACGCCGCGAGGGCGCGGCTACTGCTGCCACACCCCTGACGGCGTGCCGTGCGTCTGGTCAGCCGGTCACTTCTTGAGGAACTGGAGGAGGTCCTGGTTGAAGGCCTCCTTGTCGCCGGGGACCATGGCGATGCCGTGGGAGCCGTTGCTGTAGACCTTGAGTTCGGCGTCCGGGATGATGGCGGCGGACTTGCGGCCGGTGGCGTCGATGGGGACGACCTGGTCGTCGTCGCCGTGGACGACGAGGGTCGGGATGTCGAACTTCTTGAGGTCCTCGTGGAAGTCCGTGGGCGCGAACGCGTCGACGCAGTCAACGCCGCCCTTGATGGTCTGGGCCATGGCCATGTACCAGAAGGCGTCCTTGTTGCCCTGGGTGACCGCGTTGCCCTCGCGGTTGGCGGAGAAGAAGCCGACCGCGGTGTCCTTCCAGAACTGTGAGCGCTCCTTGAGGATGCCCGCCTTGATGTCGTCGAAGACCGACTGCGGGACGCCCTCGGGGTTGTCGGGCGTCTGCAGCATCAGCGGCGGAACGGCGGAGAGCAGCACGGCGGAGCGGATGCGTGCGGTGCCGTGGCGGCCGATGTAGCGGGCGAGTTCGCCGCCACCCATGGAGTGCGCGACGAGGGTGACGTCCTGGAGGTCCAGGTGGGTCAGGAGGTCGTTGAGGTCGTCGGCGAAGGTGTCGAAGTCGTAGCCGTCGTACACCGGGGTCGAGCGGCCGTGGCCTCGCCGGTCGTGGGCGATGCCACGGTAGCCGGCGTCGGCGACCGCCTTGAGCTGGTCCTGCCAGGCGTCGCCGTTGAGCGGCCAGCCGTGGATGAACACGACCGGACGCCCCTTCCCCCAGTCCTTGTAGAAGATCTCCACGTTGTCGCGCGTCGTCACGAAAGGCATTGCGGCTCCCTGTTCACTGTCCGGTCTCCGCACTGTCCGGGCCGTGTCCTGTCCGGGTGCGGGCAACCCTCCCGGTATCCGCTTCCGCGTCGGTCACCGACGGGCGACCCCTGCGCAGGCGCGGCGGGCAGGCGGGTGCGAGCACCCTCGCCCACAAGAATGACAAAGGTCACAAATACTCGCATTTCGTGACGACAAGCAGGTGGTGAGCCCCGGTGCCCGTGCGTGAGTGGCCTGCTAGTGCTCTGACCGCATAGGTTCGCCGGGTTGGCGGTCGTGACGTACATGGACGCTGCGGTGAAGCAACTGCGCGCGGACGGCTTCGACGTCGGCGACGAGGACGTCGCCCGCCTCTCCCCGTTCGTGCGGCACCACATCAACATGCTCGGCCGCTACTCCTTCCAGCTCCCCGACCTGCCCGGCGGACTGAGGCCCTTGCGTGATCCGGACGCCCCCGAAGACGAGTGAGACCGGCGGCCGAGAGTCCCGCCCCGCGAGAGGACGCCCCGCGTCTCAGGCGCCCGTCCGAATGCGTTCCCGGACAGCGGCGCGGTCGATGCCGAGCTCTGCCATGAGCACTGCCGCGGGATCCGGCTGCTCACAGTCGAGCAGGGCCAGCAGAAGATGCTCTGGTGTGATGCGCCGGCTGCTGGCCTTGCTCGTCTCAGCCAGGGCGCGTGGGAGGACGGCACGGGCGCCGGAGGTGAACGGGGTGCGCTTGCGTGAGGCGGGAATCGGCGGCCGCTCGATCCCCTCGATGTCGATGCCGACCGCGGCCAGCGCGGACCGGTCGAGGGCATCGAGAGCAGCACGCGCGGTTTCCAGGTCGGTTCCGAGGGCCCGGACTGCGCCGGGCTCGTGGAGCACTCCCAGGAGGAGGTGCTCGGTGCCGATGCGGCGATCGCCACGCAACGTGGCTTCGCCCAGTGCCGAAGTGACGGCCCCACGGGCACCTGCTGCGAACTGTTCGAACATGGTCGTCTCACTTCCCGTACTTGGCGTGCACGGATTGCCGGGAGACGCCGAGGGCATCGCCGATCTGTTCCCAGGACCATCCCTGCTCCCTGGCGCGTGCGACTGCTGCCGCTTCGACTTGCTCGGCCAGCCGGTGCAAGACGCCCACGGCCCGCAGCCCCACCGCGGGGTCATGCGACCTGAGGCGTTCTGAGAGATCTCCCGCTTCCATGCCTGTCAGTCTGGATTGACATTCCCTCGATTGTCAACCCAGACTGACGTCAGGTCGCACTGTCAGCCCAGGCTGACATGCAGTCGCGGCTGGACGCCTTCTGCCCGGCGAACTGAAGGAGACCTGCGATGACCGCTGACGTCACCATCGTCGGTGGCGGCCCGAACGGGCTGCTGCTGGCCTGCGAGCTACGACTCGCAGGCGTGCGACCGCTGCTCCTGGAGCAGCTGCACACCCGCAGCGCGGTCCCCAGGGCCAACGGGCTCGTCGGCCGCGTGGTCCAGGCGCTGGAGTTGCGCGGCCTGCACAAGCCCCTCACCGGTCGTTCCGGGCATGCGCAGCCGTTGCCCTTCTACCAGTTCAGTGGCCTGCCGCTGGACCTGCGCGACCTTCCCGACAACCCGCTGCACGCCCTCCAGGTTCCGCAAGCGCGTATCGAGCAGGTACTCGAAGAGCGCGCCCGAAAACTGGGCGTCGAGATCCGCCGCGGGCAGGAACTGACCGCCCTGCACCAGGACGATGACGACGCCGTCACCCTCGACATCCGAGCCCCGCAGGGCGCCTACCGGGTCCGCACTCGGTACCTGGTCGGAGCGGACGGCGGCCACAGCACGGTCCGCAAGCAGGCCGGCATCGACTTCCCCGGCATCACCGACGACAGCTTCGCCTCCTGCGCGGGATACGCCGTCATCCCCGACGCGCTGCTGGATCCCGCCACCGGGGATCTCGACCTGCCCGAGCCTGGCATGCGTCTTCGGCCGTACACCCACAACCGCCTGCCGGGCGGCGTGCTCACCTTCGCGATGACGCAACCCGGATCAGGCATCCACCTCGTAGCCACCTTCGAGTGGGACCAGCCGCCGACCGACGACAGCACACCGATGACCTTTGACGAACTCCGGACCAGCGACCGTCGTGTCCTTGGCGCAGACCTGCCGCTGAGCCCACCCACCACCCCCGGACCGCACCTGCTGCGCCACCTCACCGGCACCAACTCGCGACAGGCCAACGCCTATCGCGCCGGCCGCGTCCTGCTGCTCGGAGACGCCGCGCACGTACATTCCGCCGTCGGCGGGCCAGGGCTGAACCTGGGCATGCAGGACGCCATCAACCTCGGCTGGAAACTCGCCGCCCAGATCCACGGCTGGGCGCCCCCCGGTCTGCTGGACACCTACCACAGCGAGCGAGCTCCGGTCAGCCGGCAAGTCCTCATGCAGACCCGCGCCCAGATGGCCCTGATGCGTCCGGCAGCCGACATCACTGCGGCCCGCGACCTGCTGACGGAACTGCTCGACGACCCACGCAACCGCGCGCGCATCGCAGCCCTCCTGGCCGGAACCGACATCCGGTACGACATGGGCCACGACACCGGGCATCCACTGGCCGGACGGTGGCTTCCCGATCTCCGGACGCACATCACCGACGGCTGGGAACAGATCGCCGAACGGCTGCGCGCAGCCCGCCCCGTGCTCGTGGACCTCACCGGAAACTCAGCGACGGCCGCGGCCGCCGACGCCTGGACGGACCGGGCGGACGTCATCACTGCCCGGTCCGCAGACCGGTCCCTGCCGGCCTCCGCCATCCTCGTCCGTCCCGACGGATACCTGGCGTGGGCCGCGGATGACACGGCGGGACCGTCAATGCGCCACCACATGCACGAGGCACTGACCACGTGGTTCGGCGCGGCAGCCTGAATTGCGCCGACACATCGACACCCGGCCGATCCGCGCGGCGGTCAACGCCGGCTGTGCACGGGCGTGGAAGAAGGGCCTCTTGGTAGCTCGCGGATGTCGAGTCCAGCGAGGAGCAAGAGGCCCTGTTGTCGAAGTGTCGCGTGGTCGCGGTGGCCGGGGCCAGTCCGTCCATTCCTGGGTGTGACTGTCTCGCCCACAGGTTCGGGAACGCGGCCGACCGTCCGGGGCGCCGGCCCCGGTACGGCTCGGACCTGAGCGATGCCGAGTGGGCAACAGTGCGGGATCTGCTGCCGGTTCCAGGATGGCTGGCCGGCCGGGGCGGGCGGGCGGAGGGCTACTGCCACCGGCAGATGATCGACGCGCTCCGCTACCTCGTCGACAACGGCATCAAGTGGCGGGCGATGCCGTCGGCCTTCCCGCCCTGGCCGCGGGTGTATGCCTTCTTCGCCCGCTGGCGGGACGCGGGACTCGTGGCCGAGCTGCACGACCGGCTGCGCGAGGCGGTCCGCGACGCCGAGGGCCGTGACCGGGAACCGAGTGCGGCGGTCATCGACGCAGTCGGTGAAGGCGGACGCCACCGTCGCCCGCACCCCGCGGGGCTACGACGCGGGCAAGAAGATCAATGGGCGCAAGCGGCACCTGCTCACCGACACGCTCGGACTGCTACTGGCCGTGCTGGTCACCCCGGCGTCGACCACCGACCGGGACGCCGCCCGCCGCCTGCTGCCTGCGGCCCGGGGCCGCTTCGGGCGGCTGGCACGGGTATGGGCCGACGGCGGTTACACCGGCCACCTCGTCGACTGGAGTGCAACGCAGCTCGGCGTCGTCCTGGACATCGTCTGCCGCAGCGACGACATGCGCGGCTTCCAGATCCTGCCCCGCCGCTGGGTCGTGGAACGGTCTTTCGCCTGGTGCCTGCGCAGCCGGCGCCTGGTCCGGGACTACGAGCGCCGCACCGACACCAGCGAAGCGGTCATCCCGTGGTCGATGACCATGCTCATGAGCCGCCGCCTGGCCGCCCGGGGCCAGGGGCCTGTTCCGGCGCGGACGGCGTGAACCTGCCCGGTTTCGCCTCGACAGGAGTCCGTCAGCACGGCCCGGGCAGCGCGCGGTGAGACGGAGGTGCCCGAGGTGCCAACCAGGCCCGCGAAGACGGCGCCCTCCCGGAGGGCTTCCTCAAGGAACGCCGGACGCACGGGCGGTCGGCGAGGTCCGTCAGCACGCTGACCTGCCGTGGTCGGGGTCATGGTCGGGGTCCGCCCTCGTGGGTGGGGCCGGTGTGCTCCAGTGCGGCGCCGGCGGGTGTCAGGGCGTGTCGCCGGAGTAGTAGCCAGCGGGAATCAGGGATGTTGGTCTCGCCTGACCAGCGTCAGAGGCCAGGCGTGAGCGCCGTGAGATCGACGACGGTCTTCCCGCGGCGGGGGCCTGTCCCCGCCGCCGTGTGTGCTTCGGCCGCCTGGCTGGCAGGGAAGACCGCCTGGACCGGTACGTGGAACAGTCCCTTTTCGGCGAGATCCGCAGCGACGGCGAGTCCGTGGCGCCCGTCGGGCTGGCCGCCGAACTGGCCGAGGGAGAGGGACACCTCACGGCTGGGGCCGGTTAAATCCGCCAGGGTGACCACCGACTGAGGTCCGTTGGTGAGACTGATGAGTTCATCGAGCGAGCCGGCTCCGGCCACGTCGAGCGCGCGGTCGACGCGTGAGATGCCCAGCGCGCGAACCCGCTCGGGCAGGCCAGGCCCGTAGGGCAGGGGGGTCGCGCCGAGACCGGAGAGGAATTCTTCGCTGCCGGGGCGGCCGGTCCCGACGACACGGGCTCCGCGAGCCACGGCCAGCTGCAGGGCGATGCTCCCGACACCGCCCGTCGCGCCGTCGATCAGCAATGTCGTGTCCTTTTCCTCGCGCACGCCGAGCAGGTCCAGCGCACGGGTCGCCGTCTCCACGCTCGTCCCGGCGGCACCTGCCTCCTCCCAGGACCAAGCGGCCGGCTTCACCGCCCAGAACGCCAGGACGGCGAACTGCGCGCTCGCCCCGCCCAGTCGGGCGACATCGACGGCGCCGAACACTTCGTCCCCGAGGGCAAAGCCTTCGACGCCCTCGCCGACCTCGTCTATCACACCGGCCGCGTCCACGCCAGGGATGTGGGGCAGGGCAAGGCTGTCGCGTGAGGGTGACTCACCGGCCCGCAGCGCGAGGTCGACCGGCGAAACCCCGCTGGTGCGGACCACGACGCGCACCTCGCCCGGGCCTGCGTGCGGCTCGGGCGCGGAGCGGACGCCGAGTACGTCGGGGGAACCGAAACGGTCGAACTGTACTGCTTGCATGATCACCTCTCCGGCCCGGAATTTCCGGGCGCTGCCTTACAGTAAGCATGGATGTGGAGCAGGTGTTCCGTATCAGGCTGAAGTGAGAATCGCGGAGATCGAAGTGACTCGGAAACCACGCGTGGACGCGGAGCTCAATCGGCGCCGTATCATCGCCACCGCCCGCGCCGCCTTCGCCGGCGAAGGGCTCGACCTGCCGATGCGGGAGATCGCCCGCCGCGCCGGTCTGGGCATTGCCACGGTCCATCGGCACTTCCCGGCACGTACCGACCTCGTCACGGCGGCGCTCGCCGAGCTTGTCGCCCAATGCCGTGGGGACATGCAGGCATCTCTCGACGAGCCCGATCCCTGGCGCGCGCTCAGCGGCGTCGTACACAGCTTCGCGGAGCACCGGTTGCAGGACCGCGGGCTGAATGAGGCTCTGTTCGGTTCCCACCCGGCGGCGGCGGCCTTCGCTGTCGACCGCCGCGAACAGGCACGGGCAATGGAGCAGCTCGTAGACCGCGCCCGCGAGGCGGGTGCAGTGCGTCCGGACGTCACAGTGGATGACGTACGCGTATGCCTCCGCGCCATCGCCTCGTTCCGTCTGGCGCACTCCGCCACAGACCTTCAGCGGCTCGTCGAACTCCTCCTGATCGGGCTGGCAGCGGACGACAGCACCTCCCCCGAGATCAGCGCACGGCTTCTCCGCGCACGTCGACAAGCCACAGCGTGAGGGCGGGGTTGATCTGCTGTGTTCGCGTGCCGGCCGAGGCCAGCCGGCAGGTGTGGGCGCTGAGGAGCGCGCAGGGATGCTCGCTTCCGGGGTGGTGTGATGGGCCGGTATTGCCGCCGTCGCCTCCGGGCCCGGGCATCGCGCCGAAGATCGCCCGCCAGGCCACCGCCCACGGCACCGGCCTGGGGAAGCCCCGCTGGGTCGTCGAGGTACCTTTGCCCGGCTTCACCAGTTCAAACGGCTACGAACCCATACGCGCCGATCTCCACGACGGCCTGCTCCAACTCGCTTGCAGCATCATCTGCTTGCCACGACTCCGCACCTCGTTCCACCTCGTTCTGAAACGATCAGCTACTCGGCAAAGAGTGTATATAGTTGACTGATATCGCGCTAGGTTGGTGTACGCTGAAACTGGTCGCTGCCCGCTGATCCACCATGTCCGAAGGACGTCGGCCGAAGGACTCCCGAGAGGGAGGCAGCAGTCCGCGTCCAGGGGAGGCGACCCGCCGAGTTCACCGCCGAGCGGTACCGGTGCCTCCACCCGCGACGGCAGCCGGACGCCGAGCAGAGGGGTACTGCCATGGCAGGACGAGTCAAGGGGAAAGTCGCGTTCATCACCGGAGCCGCGCGCGGCCAGGGGCGCAGCCACGCGGTGCGGCTGGCCCAGGAGGGCGCTGACATCATCGCCATCGACCTGTGCGAGAACATCGCCACCGCCCACTACCCGCTGGCCGTCGAGGCCGACCTGGCCGAGACTGCGCGGCTGGTGGAGAAGCTCGGCCGTCGGGTCGTCACCCGCAAGGCCGACGTCCGTGAGCGCTCGCAACTCGCCGCCGCCGTGCACGACGGGATCGCCGAACTAGGCCGTCTCGACATCGTGGTGGCGAACGCCGGCATAGCGCCGCTGGGCAGTGACGTGCCGCCCGAGGGCTTCTTGGACGCGGTGGGAGTGAACCTCGTCGGTGTCATCAACACCGTCGAGGCCGCCTATCCCCACCTCGGTGCCGGCGCGTCGGTCATCTGCACTGGATCAAGCGCGGGTTTGATGCAGGGAAGCGTCGACAGTCCCGAGAACGGCCCCGGCGGATTCGGCTACTCGCACTCCAAGCGCGCGGTCACTCGCTTCGTGCACGACCTCGCTCGTCAACTGGGGCCCCGTTACATCCGCGTCAACGCCGTGCATCCGACGAACTGCGACACCGACATGCTCCAGAACAAGCCGATGTACCGGCTCTTCCGGCCCGACCTGGACAACCCCGGCCGCGAAGACGCCGAAGAAGCGTTCCGGAGCACACAGAGCATCCCCGTCCCGTACGTGGAACCGGAAGACATCAGCAACGCGGTGCTCTTCCTCGCCTCCGACGAATCCCGGTACGTCACCGGTCTCCAGATGAAGGTCGACGCGGGCGCGGTGCTCTCGCGCAGCACGTCAGGAGCCCCGGACTGACGTCGAGTGGAACCGGCGCGATGAAGACGTATGACCCGGCCAATGCCCAGGGCCTGGTCCGGGCGGCGGCGCAGGCGCACCGGCAGTACACCGCACCGGACGCCCTGATGAGCGCTGGCTTCCTGCGCTTCATCTTCCGGGAGCTCGCTCCGAACAATCGGTTCGACGTCAGCCTGGGCCGTACCCGCAGGTGGAATGGGCCGCTCGTGTCGTGGAGTGCG
This sequence comes from Streptomyces sp. NPDC023723, assembly GCF_040639815.1. Taxonomy (NCBI): domain Bacteria; kingdom Bacillati; phylum Actinomycetota; class Actinomycetes; order Kitasatosporales; family Streptomycetaceae; genus Streptomyces; species Streptomyces sp. NPDC023723. The sequence continues at coordinate 206,788 of NZ_JBFAAP010000009.1, read as the reverse complement.
TGCGGGGCTGGGCGACCAGGACTTCTCACCGCTGATCGAGGGCATCAGCGACATCCTGGCCGACCTGGCCGACGAGGCCGAACCGGTCAGCGTGGGTGACTCCGGTTCTCTCCGCTCGCGGCGCCGCGCCCGGGGGCTCCGGCGCCCGCCTGAGCCCCCGGGCGCCCGTACAGCGCTACGTATCTGCCGCCGCTCGTCGCGGCGCTGGCGCAGACGGCAGCCGAGGTCCTTGAAAAACCGCAGCTGGCTTTATCGGTTGAGTTCTGACACCGCTTGTCGAGGGAAGGTGTGTACCGCTCGGATTCGATGGCGTTGATCGTCTGCCGGGGGACCCCGAGGGCCGTGCCCAGTTGGCCCTGGGAGAGCCCTCGTGACGACCGCAGTCTCCTGACGCTGTTTCGCAGGTGTAAGGCTTACGAGTCTCCATTCGAAACGGGGCGGCTCATGGTGAGGCGTGGATGTGATCAGCGGGGTGTCGTTGGGGTGTCGTGCAGCGCTTGGGACATCTGGGAGTCGATGGCGGCGAGCGTGGGCACGACGGAACCGAAGGTGGCGTCGAGGTCCTTCAGCTGCCAGTGTCCGTCGATGTCGTCGCCGGTGATGACGGCCTCCACGTGGTCCAGGACCCGCATGCGCAGGCCGTGCAGGACCTCTGTGAACTGTTCGGCGGCCTTGGTCCCGCCCCGGGTGCCGTAGGTGATGAAACTGGCCGGCTTGTCGCGCCACTCCCGGTACAGGTAGTCCAGCGCGTTCTTCAGCACCGCCGGGTAGCCCCAGTTGTACTGCGGGAACACGAACAGGAATCCGCCGTAGGACTGCGCGGTCCGGCTCCAGGCCCTGGTGTGCTCGTGCTGGTAGTCGCCGAGCGCCGCTATGAACGGCTCGTCGAGGAAGGGCAGGTCGACCTCGGCCAGGTCGAGCAGCTCGTAGCGCAGCTCGCTCCCCGGTGAGTGTGACCGCGAGCGGGGTTCCGTGACGGTCGACGATCAGGTGGTGCTTGGAGCCAGGGCGAGCCCGGTCGACGGGCGAGGGGCCGACGTGATCCCCCCTTTGAGAGCCCGGACATGCGACCCGTCCACGGAGCAGTCCTCCAGGTCCAGCAGACCGGCACGGCGAAGCTCGGCCAGCAGGGCGGCGTGCAGACGTGGCCAGACGCCGGCCTTGGTCCACTCCCGGAGGCGGCGCCAGGCCGTGACTCCGGAGCAGCCCACGGTCTCGGCCGGGACGTCGCGCCAGGCGACGCCGGTCCGAAGGACGTACAAGATGCCGGCGAGAGCCGCCCGGTCCGGAACGCGAAGTCGCCCGGGATTCCGACGGCGCCGTTCGGGTGCGGGCGGCAGCAGCGGGGCCACCCGCTCCCACAAATCGTCAGGAACAAGATCAGCACGCACCCGGACACCCTGCCGATCAAGATCGACAAACGCAAGATCCGCAGCTCCAACTCATTCTGAAACGATCAGTAAGTCGGCGAACTCGGATCTTGGCTGTCAGGGAGAGGACGTGCTGCCGCGTCCGCGCGTGAGGCGAACACCGTTCCGACTCCCTGGCTGATTGGACGAGCGGGCCTCACGCAAAAACACACCACGAGAGGACTTGTCGTGAAATACGTCGCTAGTGTTCTGGCCGTCATCTGTCTGTCTTCCCCCGTTTCTCGCGGTGCCGGCCCAAGCCAGTCCCCCCGCCCGCAGCGCTGCTTACTGCGAGGCCGAGAGCATCACCCCTGGTGCTGACGGAAAGGACGTAGAACTGACACAGAAGACCCCGCTTCATTCCTACGGACCGTACGGCGCCTGCCCCGGTTTCGATATCCCGGCGAAAACGGTAGTCACGTACGACTGTTACACAGTGAACATCTACGGGAATACGTGGACCCATATCTCGGATCCCTACATCGGTTGGATATGGGACACATACCTGCCTGACAACGGCAGCCAAATTCCTTGCTAGCTGGAAGCAGCCGTGGCGGACCGGAACGGGAGTCGCACGACCCCTGCATCGACGATCTGGCTCTGCCGTTGAGCAGGTCATGCTCCTCGTACGGGAAGGGGCTGGACCCTGGCGCCGGGCGGGAGGGCTACGCTGCGGGAGCGGCGGCCGTCCCGGTCAGGCGCACCAGGTCGCCGGCGAAGCCCGGGTAGCTGGTCGCCACCAGCTACCAGCCCTCGACGACGGTCGTTCCCTCGGCCGCGCACGCCCCGGCGACAGCGGCCGTCATCGCGATCCGGTGGTCGCCGTGGCTGTCGACGCGGACCGCGCGCAGCCGGGAAATGCCCTCGAGGACCATGCCGTCCTCGGTCTCGGTCACCCGCACGCCGAAGGCCCGCAGCATCGCCGCGGTGGAGGCGATCCGGTCCGACTCCTTGGCCCGCAGGTCCTGTGCGCCGGAGATGACGGTCATGCCGTCTCGGTGTCGGTGGGTCTGCTGAGCGCCGCCGTGGCCGGACTCGGCACGACGGGCCTGTTCTTCATCCCGGCCGCCGTCAGCCGCCAGCTGCCCGACGTCATCCGGCGCTCCTGTCGTACGGCGGCCGCGTCCGGCGACGCGGACCCGGACCCCCTGTAGGCCCGGCCGCCTGATTGCCCGGCCCGCCGTACGACGGGCATGCTGCCCGTTCTGCGAGGAGAAGGGGAGAGCGTGTCCGAACACTGGAGCTGCTGTTGAAGTTCACCGACGCCGCGATGAAGAAGGACGACATGTGGGGACCCTCGCCCGGATCGAGGCGTTGAACGCCGTGACTACGCCGATTACCAGCAGGCCAAGAAGAAGCTCGCCGAAGAGAAGGCCGTCGCCGGCTGACCGGCGGCGTGTGGGAGGGGCCCCGAACCGGCGCGCGGTTCGGGGCCCCTACCGTGGGCGGGTGATCACAGCTCGATGTCGAGCCGCTCCACGTCGGTGAACTCCACGCTCAGCCCGTGCGCGCGGCTGTTGTTGGCGCGGAAGTACATCTGGGCGAGGCCGTCGGCCGCGATCTGCTGGAGCTGCTGCTCGGTGGCGCCCTGCTCCCGCGCGGTGAACAGCTGGTCCGCGAAAGCAGGCGGCAGCGCCTGGGTGATGTCGCGGATCCGGGCGTCATCGGTGGTGCCTGCGGCGGCTTCGAATCCGAAGCGGGCGCGAGTGGAGACGACCAGGCCGTCCGTGGTCGCCGCCTTCTTCCTTGCCTTTGCGCGGATCTGCGGCTGCCACCTCTTCTTCACCTCGCGCTCTATGCGGCCGCGCAGGTCCTGGCGGGGCCGCTTGAGCTGCCCCTTGACGTACCGCTCCACGGTGCGCTGGGAGATTCCGAGCGCCTGGGCGGCTGCCTTGGTGCCCTTGAGCTGCTTGACCAGGTACTTCATCTGCGCCTGGGCGCTTTGCGGGATGCGGCGGGTGAACGCCCCTTCCAGCGCGCGGTCCAGGCTGTCCGCGAGCGAGTCCACCACGGCCTACTCCCCTTCTCCGGCGCTCTGGTCGGTCTTGATGAGGTTGGAGATGTTGAAGACGCCGCCGCGCTCCTCGAACTGCCGCTCTGCCCACAGGACGGTCTGGGTGCCCTGGTGCTTGACCATCCCCGGCGAGACCCCGAGCCGGAACGTGCCCGGCGCCGGCTTGCCGTCGGGCGTGTACGGCAAGACGTCCAGCGGGGACGGGCCCGGCGAGGGGTAGACGATGGCGTCGGTGCCGATCGCGACCGGGTACAGGTCGGCGGCGGCCGCCGTCTTCATCAGCTTGCGGTGCAGGCCGGTGCGCTGGTTGGCGAGCACGGCGGCCCGGATGTCCGGGCGCCAAGTCCAACGGTCCAGCGCCGGGTACGGCTCGTAGTACGGCACCTGCCCCCGGGAGCGCTGGCGCAGCTTGCCGATCGCGCCCTTCGCCGTCGCCTTGATCGCGGTCTCCAGCAGCGCCATCGTCGGGTCGACCTGCTTGCGCCGCGCCATCGCCTCGAGGAAATCCGGGCCCTGGAGGTCGGTGGTGACGCCCATGTCGGCCATCGTCTCCACGTAGGCGTCGCGCAGCCGCTTGTACCAGGAGTCGAGGTAGCGGCCGGTCTGGGTACGCACGTACGCCTCGATCGGCGCGACGTCGAAGCCAAGTTCCACCGCGTAGGCGACGGTGGGCGTGGCGTACCAGGCCGGGCCGGTCGGGCGCTCTCCGGTCGGCGTGAACGGAGAGGGGAGCCGGTCGCCGTAGACGGTACGGCCGTTGACCCGTACGCGGGACAGATCCACATGGCTGAGGTCGACCAGCCAGGAGCCGGGCAGCGCCGGGTCGAACGCCGGATTGTTCTCCAGGTGGGTCGGCCCGTTCAACCCGACCGTGAGACCGTTGGCGGCGGCGGCGAACGACATGTTGAGGTCCACGACGACCAGGTACGGGTTGGCGCACTCCTCATCGGTCAGCGGCCGGCACCAGTCGTACGGCTCCTCCATCAGCATCTCTGCCGGGGTACGCATGTGGTGCCGGGCGAACTGGCCCTTGAGGATCGGATGTTCGTCGGGGACCTCGCACGGCACCACCGGGTGAAGCTGGGTGAGCGCGTCCTCGTTGTACGCCCGCTCGAACTCGCCGGTCGCCGGGTTCTTCTCCGCGCGGGTCGCCGGGCGCAGCGCGGTCATGAGCTCCAGGCCGGTCGTCGCGGTGGAGCCGCGCGGCGTCATCACCCGGGCCGCGTACAGGCCGAGGTACTGCACGAGGTCGGCCGGGTGCATCGTCAGCAGCAGCTCCGGGTCGTCCTTGCGGCCCCACTCCCTGGTGTCCAGGGCGTTCCAGGGCAGGATGCACAGCTGGACGCAGCGCCGTCGGGAGCCTTCGGGGTCGCGGTAGAGCCGGGCCCACGGGCCGAAGCCCCGCTGGGTCATTTGGAGGCCCGCGCGCTCGATCTGCTTGACCACCTTGTGGCCGGACGGGAGTCGGCCCGCATGCCGCTCCTCCTCCGACAGGGCGACCGGCAGGCCGAAGCGCTCCAGCGCGGATGCGGTGAGGGCGAGGATCGGGTCGGCGTCGCGGCCGTTGCGGTGCAGCCGGGCCTGCCCGAGGCGGGCCTCGGTCAGCGTCCAGTCGACCAGCGCCGGGATCGTCTTGGCGGGCACGTCCAGGACCAGGCCGCCGACGCAGTACGCGGAGACCTGCCCGTCCTCGCAGTCGATGACCGCGAGCGGCCCGTTCTCGAAGCGTGGGTCGTCGGCGGCCGCCGACGCCGTGGTCTTCTTCGCCACCGTCTTCTTCACACCCGGGCGCCGCGACGTCGCAGCAGGCTTCGCGGCGGGCGTCGGTCGTACGGCAGCAGCCGGGGGCGGTGCCGCTGGGGCTTCGGCCGCCGGGGCGGGAGCGGGCGAGGGGCCGGTGAACGACTCCGGGGCCACCGGCACCGCAGCGTCGGGCGCGTCGGCGGCCGGGGTGGGGAAGCGGGCGGCGAGGCCCTCCAGCAGCCGGGCGTACGCGGCGCGCTTCGGCAGCCGCGGCTCGGTCTTGCCGGTCTCCCAGTTCCCCACGGCCTCCCGGCGGGCGTCCAGCGCCTTGGCGATCTGCGCTTGGCTCAGGCCCGCCGCCTCCCGCAAACGCTTGCGCTCCGCGGGGGCCGGCAGGTCGTCCTGCGCGACTTGCTCCAGCAGCGCATCGACGGCGCTGAACAGCTCGCTCTCAGTGGACACAGAGGTCACCTCCATAGACATCATGACAGATCGCACACTGATTCGCGCACTCAATCGCGCATCAATCGCGCGATGGGTGAGAGTGCAAGACGCCCGCAGGGTGATTGACAGCTCCACCGTGTTCGTCGCGTTCCGCATCAGGTGCTGCCTGTGCGCCAAGAACATCCCACTCGCCGGGGGACGCTGGCTGGCGCTGATCACCCCGCTGACACGGCCTCGGCCCCCGTGGCAGTGTGCGGTGATCGGATCACCGGACGGCAGAGCGCTCCTTCCGATCGTCGGCCCGGCACCGTGCCTCAACTTGGTGATCGCCACCCGGGACGGGCACGTCCTGCGCCAGTTCCAGTTCCCCTACAGCGAGCGGCTCCTGGCCCGCAGTCCCGAGGGCTGGGCGTCGGCGCCCCGGACTGGAGGCCGGCCCCCGCCCCGCAGTCCGGCGGCGAGCTGGTGCCGCCGATCCAGGCCGCGGTGAACTTCTCCTTCATCCCGATCGAACTGGACCACCCCGACCCGTTCGGCGTCACCGTCGTGCTGAGGGAAGAGGACGGCTACCGCTTCAGCCTGACCGAAGCGTTCGCCCGCTGTTCCCGGGGCACGGGACTTCGACGATGACGCGCCCTGCCGCATTCAGGACACGGACGACCTGATCAACGCCCCGTAAGCGGGACGAAGCCGAACGGATTCGCGCTGACCGGCTCCACACCGCTTACATCGAGGTAAGCGAGCAGGTCGGCTGGATGTGCTTCGACGCCGGCCAGCACCCGCAGGCACAGCGCATCTACCGCACCGGCATGCGCCTGGCCCGTGAGAGCGGCACCTCACCGACCATCCGCCAGGCGACCCCAACCTCGTCGCCTCCACCGCCTATCAGGCCACATGACTGGGCCACCACAACGACGCCGCCGCGCTCCTCGACATCGCCGCCCGTACACCGGACCTTCCGACCGCAGCGGCCTCGGTCATCGCCGACCGCCGCATCTACGCCACAGGATGACGGCACGACCCTGACGCGGTTCTCCGGTCCCGCGACGAAGCACTCCTCCGCCTCAACTCCCCGGACGAGCGCACTCCCTGGTGGGCGACCTGGCTCATAAAGAACAAGGAAGCAGTTCCAGCGATGGCCGCCAACCTGGGGAGACTGCTGAGCGCGGGGCGCCCGGTCCGGCTGGTCGACCACGCCCTGGCCGTCTTCGGCGACTACTTCGGGCAGGTCACCGATCCGGCCGACCGCAAGGCCGTCATGTACCTGCAATGCTAGGGCAGGACACCCATCACCAGGTGCGCCCCCTTTCTCGGGGGATGAGCGTGTTGGGCCATGACGTCGTCAAAGACCTTGGGCCGGTTTCCGTGACGACGAGTTGCTTGCGCAAGCATTCCAACGGGTGGTGGTCCACCGACGATGCCGACCGGGGACGCCGTGGTCCAGGAGGCGTCGGCCGTAGGCCAGGTTCTCGCCACGCAGCGGATCGAACTGCGCGACCGCGAGGTAGGTCGGGGGCAGCCCGGCCAGGCTCGTGGCGCGGCCGGGTGCCGCGTAGGCGCTGGCTCCGTCGCCGCCCCGGATGCGGCGGGCCACCGAGGTAGTGGTCCCAGGCCCGCTCGGCGGCCGAGCGGGTCCAACCCGGAGTGTCGGTGAGAGCCTGCATGGAGGCGGTGTCCAGGCGGCAGTCCAGGAGCGGTGAGACTAGGCACCGCAGGTGCAGGGCGGGACCGCCAGCAGTACAAGAGGGCTGTAGAGGTACTGAACACCGAGTCAGCGGAGATCGGTGTAGGTATTCGGATCCCTGGTCACGGTCCGCAGACGCCGGCGGAGCGTCCCGGTCAACGGCGCATAGGCTTCAGGGATCTCGCGGCCCGTCCACGAGGCCACCTGCCGCCGCCTCACCCCGGCGATCCGGCGGATCAGCAGGACCGTCTCCGGCAGCATCCAGGCACCGACGACAGCCAGAGTGCCGACGCCCGCGATGATCAACACCGTGACGAAAAGGTACAGGCCAAAGGCCATGGCCGCGGTCAGCGCGAGGTGAGTGGTGGCACGTGAGGCCTGCCGCGTGGTTCTCCACATGACGTCAACGCTATGCCAAAAGGATCACATCCGAGGATGAGCGCGCACCACTGCGTGGGTGTGGCCAGGTACACCTTTCGGCGTCGCTGAGGGCCGGCGGCCTGTCGATCCTGACGCGCGTGGAAAGGGTGTGGAGGCCCTGGTCCCCGCACCGGGCGGCCCGGCATCCCAGGCTCGTCCGTCGTCGTACGAGGTCTCTCGGGGCCCGACCGCCGAACACGCACCGGTCCGGGGCCGGGTCGCGCGGTATCGCGGCTCGACTCGGTACGGACGGATGGTGTAGCGCGCTACACCACGGGTTCGGGAGTGCGCTCCCTCGCAGCGAGCTTTCCCGCACGGGATCGTTGATCGCGTCAGCCAATCACCTCGTCCCCAGGGAATCCGCCGTGAAGAACCCGCTTTCGACCGTCCTGCTCTGGCTCGTTTTCCTCGCGGGGCTCGTCGCCAGCGCGGGCTCCGGGGCCGTCCTCGACGGCACGCGGAAAGACATCGCCACCTACGCGGGCATCGTTCTCGCGCTGCTGGCGGGCTCGCGCATCGCACGGCGGCCCAGGATCAAGGCGTTCCTCGCCACCCGTCCGGTCCTGTGGTTCCTGTTCCTGTTCAACGGGGCCGTGGCGGCCTACTGCTACCTGATGGTCGACGGCACCCAGGGGCTGATGGCCGCCGTGATGATGGGCCTGGTATCCGTGGGCGCCGGTTCCGGTCTGATCGCCGCGCGCAGGCGGAACCCGACGGTGTCCTGAACCGGGTCCCGAGCCGCCCTCCGGGCCTCACACCTACCTCCCCCAGCCAATTTCGAACAACGAGAAAAGCGGAAACCCGATGAGCACGATGAGCACGATGAAGTCTGTTCGCACCGGTGGCGACAACGCCATCGAGGTGGTGGACACCGCCCGGCCGGTCACCGGTCCCCGCGACGCACTGGTACGCGTCCGCGCCTGCGGCATCTGCGGCACCGATGTGACCTTCCTGCACATGGGCGGCATGCCGGCCCACGCCCACCTGGGAGGCGAGCTGACCTCCATCCCGCTGGGCCACGAGGTGGCGGGTGAGATCGTCGAGGTCGGTGCCGAGGTCGCCGGTCTGCGGGTAGGTGATCGGGTCGTGGTCAACCCGCAGGACGAGACCAACGGTGTCATCGGCTGCGGTAGCAGGTACGGCGGCATGAGCGAGTACCTGATCATGGAGAACGTGGAGATCGGAAGGAGCGTCGCCACCTTCCCCGACTCGGTGCCGTTCGAGGTGGCGTCACTCAACGAACCGATGGCCGTGGCCCGCCATGCCGTCAACCGTTCCGGGGCGAAGCCCGCGGACAAGGTGGTCGTCTTCGGCGCGGGGCCGATCGGTCTGGGTGCGGCGATCTGGCTGAAGCTGCGCGGAGTGGCACATGTGGTGGTCGTCGACGTCATCTCCTCCAGGCTGGAGAAGGCGCTCGCCGTGGGGGCGGACGCGGTCATCAACTCTGCCGAGGAGGACATGACCGCGCGGCTGACCGAGCTGCACGGAGAGAGTGCCAACGCGCTCGGGCAGCCGAGGCCGGGGACGGACGTCTACTTCGACGCGGCTGGGGCCGCGGCAGTGTTCAACACCGTGGTCGACAACGCCAAGTGGCACGCCAGGCTGGTGATGGTGGCGGTGCAGAAGAAGGGTGCGGAGATCGATCTGGGCGGGATGCTCCGCAGCGAACTGACTCTCATCGCCTCCCAGGGCTACCCCACGGAGATCTTCGAGGTGACACCCGAACTCGTCCAGCATCACGCACTGTTCGCCAGGCTGATCAGCGACTGTGTGCCGTTCTCCGAGGCCAACCGTGCCTTCCGGCTCACGATGACCCCTGGGGCGGCGGAGAAGGTCGTCGTCACCTTCGGCGACGACGCCTGAGCGAAACCGACGACCGCGGAACACGGTGCTGCACGAGCGACGAGGCCGCGGCCGGGCCTCAGCGGTGTACGTGGGTGACAGCCAGGCGACGATCATGCTCACGAGCGTCGAGGCGCTGGTGCTGTCGCACTGGCGGGCAAGGCCGCAGATGCTGCCTGATGCTGATGCCGCGGATCCAGTCGCCTTCGGGGAGCGTCGCGGTGCTCCTGCGGCCCGCCCCCACACGGCCGTGCCCAGCCTGCCCGCCCGACGGCCGTTGATGGATGGGATGGCACGGTGACGTGCTGCGCCGTCGCGAAAGCCGCGCGACCGGAGTGCTTGCCGTCGTAAAGAGCGGCGTCGGCGGCCCTCTGCAACGCGGTCAGGTCCCGGGAGCCGATCGAGGCCGGGTTCGCGGCGCAGACCGAGGCGGCGACGTTGACGGTGCGGCCGTCGTCCAGGGTGACCGGGGCGTGCAGCATCCTCACCAGCTGCTCCAGGCGCTGCGCGTGGCGGGCGACGGGCAGCTCCAGGACCACGGCGAACTCATCGCCTCCGAGGCGGCCGGCGGCGGCGCGCGGGCCCGCCCACGCGCTGATCCAGGCCCCGAAAGCCGCGAGGACGGCGTCCCCGGCCGGGTGGCCCATCGTGTCGTTGATCTGCTTGAAGTGGTCGGCGTCGACCATGACCAGCACGGTGTCGTCGCCGTGTCGGGCGAGGATCCGGCGGGCGCGGGCGGTGTAGGCGTCGCGGCGCAGCAGGCCGGTCAGCGGGTCGCGGCGGGTGGCGGCGAGCTGCCTGTGCAGCGTGACCGCGTGGACGGCCCAGCCGGTCAACGGCACGGCGGCGGTCGTCAGTAAGAGGGTGCGCTGGCCGATCCGGCCCTGAACGCGCAGGAGGGACGACATACTTGGGTTCTCCGTCTCGTCTCGTACGGGATGGATGGGCCCGGGGCAGCCGACGAAGCCGCCAAGCAGAGCGGCTGTCCCGGGGCGGAGCTACAGCGCGAAGTCGCTGCGGGTGGTCCAGCTGGCTCAGAGGTCCAGATGGATCGTGATGGGCCGCCGGGGGTCACCGGCGTGGGTGTGGACGGTGCGGCGGTGCGCGGCGAGGCCGGCGCCCCCGCCCTGGATGGGCAGGTGGCAGTCCGGGCAGCCGTGGAACCAGTCGTCACCGTCGAGGAGGTTGGCCGGGGTGAGCGGGTGCGGGTGCGGCCCGTCGGCTGCGCGGCTCACCGGCTCTCGCCTCCGGCCGGCTGCCGGTCGGCGAGGACCAGGAGCTCCGCGGCGAGTTCCGGCGCGGACAGGATGGTGCGCAGGATCGAGGTGATCCCGTCGCGCTCGATCGGGTTGATGCGGTCCCACACGGCGTGGGCATCAGCGTGAACTCCGATGGCCTTGAGGTAGTCGGCCTCGGACGTCGCGGTGTTGGCTGTGTCACCTTCTCCAGGAGGCGTTTATCGCCGTCTTCGGGAGTCGCACATCGCTGTTGGAGAAGATCAATAGCGGTGAGAACTGAAGTCGCTCACGCGTGCGAGTGCTCGTGCTGGCGTGGAGGGGCAGGGCCGTAGAGTGGACTCCTCGACAAGGCGGTAGGGGCAACGGCTGTGGAGATCACCGTCCAGTGGATCCGGACGACCTGGACGAAGGAATCGCGGGGCGGGGATGCTGCGGCTCGACGGAACGCGGCCCCGGTCGGCTTCGCTCTCCCGCATGAGGCGGTTGCCCTCGCGCATGTGATCCGGATGCATGAGCGCGACGGCTTCGAGCCGTATGACAGCCGGGAAGTCCTGAGCAAGGTCGATGTCCAGCTCCGTGAAGCAGATGACCGACTGCGGATATTTCCGCGAGTGCAGCCGCTGTTTGCCCTGCCGCCTCGGAAGCGGCGGCCACCGGCTGTCCGGCTCGTTCCCGGCCAATGGGTCCGCTGGCAGCTCAACTACCGTTTCAGCAGTGCACTGGGTATCCGGGGCTGGACGTACTGGTTGGACACGTTCAACATCGCATACGGCCCAGTGAATGCCGATGTGTTCTTGTCTGCACCCACCGTGTTCATCGATGAGCGCGGACCACTCCGGTAGTTCGAGTGGACGTGATCATCCGATGGATCGTTCGGCCTGGGCTTTGGTTTGGGCGAGGCGGTAGGAGTCGGTGCCGGTCTCGATGATGTTGCCGCCGAAGGTGATGCGGTCGACGATGGCCGCGCAGAGCCTGGGATCGGTGAACGTCTTCGTCCACCCGCCGAACGACTCGTTCGAAGCGATCGCCACAGAATTCTTTTCCTCACGCTCCGTCAGAACCTGGAAGAGGAGTTCGGCGCCCCGGCGATCGAGTTCCATGTAGCCGAGTTCATCAATGCATAAAAGATCGACGCGCCCGTAGCGGGCGATGGTCTTGGCCAGCTGCTTCTCGTCGGCGGCCTCGACCAGCTCGTTGACCAGCTTGGTCGCCAGGACGTACTTGACCCGGTATCCCTTCATCGCGGCCTCGGTCCCCAGCGCAATGAGCAGATAGGACTTGCCCGTGCCCGAGTCTCCGATCAGGCAGAGCGGGTGGCCCTTGCGGACCCATTCACAGGTGGCGAGGGTGTTGATGGTCGCGGCGTCGATGTTGGGATTCGCGTCGTAGTCGAAGGCCCGCAGTGACTTCTCTCGCGGGAACCCGGCGGCCTTGATGCGCCGCTCCGAGCGTCGACAGGCCCGGTCGTCGCACTCGGCCAGCAGCAGTTCCGCCAAGAAGCCCCGGTAGGACATCTGCTCGTGGGACGCCGCCTCGGCGAGGTCGGGGAACTGGCCGCGGATGGTGGGAAGCCGGAGCATCCGGCATGCCTGGTCGATGGCGGTGGTCGCGGCTTCCTCCGTCAGCCCGCGGTTGCGTTTGGCGTTCATGTCGCTTCTCCCTTGCTCGGAGCACTCCCGCCGCGCCGTCGCAGCAGCTGGTCATAGGCGGCAACCGACGGCAGCGGCCGGGTGTCGGGCGGCAGGTGGGACAGCCGCCAGTCGGCGAGAAAGGTGACGGTGGCCCGTGCCGACCTGATCTCTCCGGGCTCTGGCGGTGGGGAGGGCACGGGCTGGTCCGGCATGTCGCCATCGGCGATCTTGCGGGCCTCCAGCGCGACGGCGTCCGCTGTCAGTGCCCCGGCCCGCAGCGCGACCGCGAGCCCGGCGACCACATGCTCGTGGCTCATGTGCCGGGCCAGCAGCAGCACCTGGATCAGGGCCTTGGTGCCTTCCTTGTCGCCGTGGGCCGCGCGGGCCGCGTCCCACCAGTCGTCGTGGACCGGCGTGAACCGGCCAGCCGAACGAGCCTGTTCCAGAGCTGTTGACCCGGGGAAGGCGCCCGGCTTGCGGACCACGGCCTCCAGGTAGTGATCGAGGACCAGGCGCGAGCCGCCCTGCGTGCTCAGCCTTTCGTGCCGGGCCACTTCCCGGCCGTCGTCGAAGACCACCAGCTCGGAGGCGTGCAGCAGCACTCGGAGAGTCTTGCCGATCAGCCGGACCGGCACCGAGTACCGGTTGGCGCGGACCGTGATCTGTCCGTAGCGGTCGACCCGTGGGGTGAACCAGCGGCCCGTCTCGAACGGTTCGACGGGCAGTGGTTTCAACTGCGGCTGTTCGACGGCGAAGTATTCGCCGATCGTTCTGGGACGTGAGCGGATGCGCCGGCCCTCGTCCTCAAGGTCCCACCGGTCGACCATCTCGGTCAGCTCGGCGAGGGTCGCGACTTCGGGGACCGGCACGAAGTGGTTGCGGCGGAAGTAGCCGATCTGGCCCTCCACCCCGCCCTTCTCGTGGGCGCCCTCGATGCCCGGACGGCAGTAGAAACTCTCGATCCCCCAGTGCGAACGGAAAGCAATCCACCGCTCCGGTTCTGTGCGCTGCCGGGAGAACCCCAGGACCTGGGCGACCGCCGCCTTCAGGTTGTCGTAGCGCACCTTGCCGCGGGGCACCCCGCCCAGCACGGACAGCGCGTGGACATGGCCTTCGAAGAACGCCTCCTGGCCGCAGGAAGCCGACACCCGGTGCACCGCCTTGCCGGAGTACGACAGCCGCAGCGAGAACAGGTAGCAGCGGGTGGGCACCCCCGCCAGCACGATGTGGACATCGCCGAAGTCGACCTCCGCTTCGTCCCCCGGCATGTGGGACTGCGGGACGAACATCTCCTCCGGCCCGCGGCCGGCCTCCCACCGGATCTCCTTGCGCCGCACCGCGACGTAGGCGCGGACCATCCGGTAGGAGATCCCGGTTGCCGCGTGCTCGTCCAGCAGCCGGTCGAAGATCCTCTTCACGGTGTGCTTCTGCTTCGGCGGCGCGTCGAGGTCCGCCTCCAGCATCCCGTCGATCACCGGCTTATATGGGTCCAGCCGGGTCGGACGTGGTGCCTGCTTCTTCCGGGGCTCAGGCCAGTTCGAGTCCAGGGCCTTGCGGATCGTCCGCCAGGTCGCCCCGTACTTGCGCTCCCAAAGCGCGCATCGACAGGCCGGCACGGTGGTCGCGGCGGATCGCCGCGTACAGCTCGACCTTGCTCGCCGGTATGTGCACAAGGGCCCCCAGCGGGAGAAGCACACCGATCGTCCCACTGCAAGGCTTCAAGTGCCTTCAAAACTGGGCGACATCACCCTTCGCGATACGAAGCCGCCTTCCGCACTGAACGACAAACGCCTCCCCTGCTCACCTACATAGCCATCCTCATCGGCCTCGTCATGGGCGGCCTCGTGTTCCTCCACGACAAGTCCGTGCCCGCGGCCGTCGCGGCGGGCCTGGTGGCCGCGGTAGCCAGTCTTCCCGTGCCGCACAAGCTGATCGGCTGACCGGCGGTCGGCGTGGAACTCGTGGGCCTGGCCGCCGCACCACTCCACCCATTGCGGGTCGTCCCAGATGGCCTCGGGTTCGGTGCCGCCGGCGCCCTCGAGGAACACGACCAGGTCGTGGTCGCTGTAGGCGGTGCCGAGGATCTCGTCCCGGCCGCTGCTGTGCACGGTGACTCTCCGGCCGCCGGAATGGGAGGGCCGGTGCACGACGATCGGCGCGCTGGTCACGCCTCCCAGCGGGCCCCGGGCCGATCGGCTGGGCGAGTCGGCCCGGGGCGTCAGGGTGTGTCGCCGGACCAGTCCCAGCGGCTTCGCTCACCGGGGCGCGGGTCGTGCAGAGCGCGGCCGCCAGCGCCGAACTGCCCGAGCTGGGTCATCAGGGCAACGCCGGTCTGGATCTCGTCGGCTGTCCAGCCGGTGATGTCGAACAGCAGCCATCGAGCGGGCCGCCGACCAGTTCGGCGTAGTCGCGGTGCGGGAGCGGGCCCGGGTGGTCGTGGTCGGTGCCGTAGACCCGGCCGCGCAGCTCTGAAGTGCCGCTCTCAAGACAGTGGAGCGGAGGTGTACCGGCCCATGACTGCCGTGACCGCCGCAAGCGCCGCCCCACGACAGTGACCACACCCCCGCTCAGTGCCCCACCAGCGACAACATCCCAGCCTGACAAACCGTCACCGCTACCCACCCACTGACACCAACCCGGCACATCGCACCATGGCGGCCGCAGCCTCACCAGCTACGACGCCCACGGAGATCCGCCGCCGGCTGTTGCGCCGGTCGGTCCTCTCGATGCCCGTGCACCTGATGTGACATCGGTCCGGGGGGCACTCCCGCCAGGGGGCTATACCTTTCGCCTCCTGGGTGCGGGTCACTGCTACCCGGCGGACGCGTACCGGGCAGCTATGGGATCGTCCGTCAGTCGACCTCGCTCATCGGGGACGCCTTTGCCGCCGTCGCCCGCGCCGTCGCCGTGAGGTGGCTTCCTCGACGTCCCAGTACGCGCTCGACGGTCACGGCGGAGAGGCAGAGAAGGGCCGCGAGTACGGAGAAGACGGGGAAGATCGCGGTGTCGCCCCAGACGGTCGCGCCGATACCCACAAGGAGCGTGGGCGTGATGAGCGCACCGTACGCGAGCAGGTAGAACATCGACATGACGGCTCCGCGCCGGTCGGCGGGGATGTGGGCGGTCAGGTGGCGCAGGGAGCCGCCGAAGGCGAGTCCGTAGGCGCCGCCCTGGAGTGCGACGGTGACGATGATGACGGCGGCGTTGCCGGTCGCGAAGCCGCCCACTCCGGCCAGCATGAGCACGGCGAGCGCCGTGTCACCGACCAGCGCGACCGTGCGGGCCGGGTAGCGGGCGCTGGCTACCTGGGCGAACGCGGCGGAGAGCGTCACTGCCGCGATGACGACGCCGCCGAAGAACGGTCCGTCGACGTGCGCGGCGTGGGCGGCGATCGATGGCTCCAGGGAGAAGCAGACCCCGAGTACGGCCCAGGCGGCACCGGCGCCGATCACGGCGAAGACGAAGCGCCCGCGGATCTCCCTGGGCACCTGCGGACGCGGGATTCCGAGGGGCGCGGCACCGGCCGAGGGGTGCGGTTCACGCATCACCAGGAGGAGGACGAGCAGGACGAGGGCGATGAGCGCGTCGGCGAGATAGGGCAGGAGCAGGGGGCGGAAGCCGGTCTGGGCGAGGCCTGCGGTGCCGAGCGCGGCAACAGCGATGCCGACGTTGAACGCGATGGCGGTGAGTGTCCCGCTCCGCGCCGCCCGCTCCGGGCTCACGTCCAGCAGGGCGGCTCCGCCCACCACAACAACCGCGCCGATTCCCAGGCCGTTGAGCATCCGCGCCACGACGAGATGGCCGGGCCCTGCGGCGAAGATGAAGACGGCCAGCCCGGCAAGCAGCAGCAGGACGGCGACGATGAGTACGGGCCGACGGCCGTACCGGTCGGACAGGGCCCCGGAGACGAGGATCGCGACGACCGCCACGGCCCCGTACGCGGCGAAGATGACGGTGGTCAGAAAGGGCGGGTAGTCCCATTTCTCGGCGTACAGGGAGTAGAGCGGCGAGGGGATGGCGGAGGTCGCCTGCCCCAGCATGAGCAGGGCGAGGAGGGCCGCGTAGCTCCATGACTGGGGACGGCGGCCCGGGGAGAGTGCCTTCACGAGGACTCCTGCAAGTATGATGTGAATCGTACTTCGAGGATGCTAGGGAGAAGTACGACGCACGTCAAACTTGTGGAGTTGCCTGATGCCGTCCTGGGAGACCCCGCCCGGCCAGTTGCCGCCCGTCGCCTCCGTCCAGAAACTGCTGCGCGCGCTCGCGGACCCCGTACGCCTGGAAATGGTCCGCCGCCTGGCGACACATCCAGCTGCCGAAGCCCCCTGCTCGGACCTCTACGAGGGCCTGACCAAATCCACCGCGACCCACCACTTCAAGGTTCTGGTCGAGGCAGGCGTCCTGCACCCGGTCATGGTCGGCCCTTCCCGCGGACACCGCCTCCGCCGCACCGCCCTCCAAGAAGCGGCACCGGGCCTGCTGGACGCGTTGATGGCAGCCATGGCACGAGAGGGCTGACGGTCTTGAGTGCCTGTTCCTGAGGCCGACATGACATAACGGTGGTCGTGACGCTTAAACGAACGGCTCGTTGGATCTCCGAGGCTGTGAGGACGATCAGGAGCAGTCAGGAACCGAACTGATGCAGCACACGTCTCCCGCACCATGATCTCCAACGAGCACCACGAGCACGCGAGCTCCACCGGGCTCGCCTCGCCGTCCGTGGTGACTGTGGATCCACCGAAGGCCAACGACTACAACACCTTCGCCCAGGCGTACACGGCCGAAAACGAAACCAACCTCATCAACGCCTACTACGAGCGGCCCGCGATGCTGGCCCTCGCCGGAGATGTGGCCGGCCGGCGCATCCTCGACGCCGGCTGCGGCTCCGGGCCACTGTCCGCGGCGCTGCGCGAGCGTGGCGCCATCGTGAGGGGCTTCGACGCGAGTGCCGGGATGCTGGAGCTGGCCCGGCGGCGGCTCGGCGACAGCGCGGACCTGCAGGTGGCGGACCTGGGCGGCCCGCTTCCTTAGAACTCCTCTCGGAATGAGTTCGGAGCTCAGGAGTCGATCTCCCAGTGGATGGTTCCCGCTTGGGCGAGGGATTCCAACACTGCGACGAGAGTGGCCGGGTCGGCGCCTGGGGCGAGGTCCACGGCAAGGTAGGTGCCCTGAAGCCACTCATGGGGCAGGCCGGCTTCGGTGACCTTGCCGTGCAGGATCTCGTGCAGTTGGTGCCGGTCTTGGTGTTCGGCGACGAGGGCGACACGAAGGGTGCGGTGGCCGGCTTTGTGCACCACGGCGGACACCAGGTGGTCGCTGTCGATGGTCACCACGTCGCGGTAGCAGATCCCATAGGTGAAGAAGGGCAAGCAGGCGATTTCGAACTTGCCATCGGCGAGCTGTCGGGTCCACAACTGCTCGCGCCAGCCAGCCTCCCGCTCGGACAGATCGGCGTGGATCATGTAGTTGGACGGGCCCCGGCCGATCGGGTTCTCGTGCGTGATGATGGTGATGGCGTGCCTCCCGGAACTCGTCCCGACCTCAAGATCCTGCAACAGCGGCCTCGACGGGCGTACGGCGGGGCGCACTGAGGCGGCGCCAGCAGATCAGTGCGCATCCAAGGGTCAGGAAGGCTTCGTGGATGTCGTCGCGGATCTCCCAACGGATCCGCAGACGGCGGTACCAGTGCAGGTGTGCAAAGGCTCGCTCCACGACCCAGCGCTGGGTGCCGAGTCCGGAGCCCGTGCTCGGTGCCGCGTCGGGCGATTACCGGCTTCACGCCGAGGGACCAGACGAGGCGGCGGTACTTGTCGTGGTCGTAGCCGCGGTCACCGAGCACGATGTCCGGACGGCGCCGTGGCCGGCCGCGCTTGCCCCGCACCGGTGGGACGGCTACGAGGAGCGGGATGAGCTGGGTGACGTCGTTGCGGTTACCGCCGGTCAGGGTGGCGGCGAGCGGGATGCCGGTGGCGTCGGTGATCAGGTGGTGCTTGCTGCCGGTTCTGCCCCGGTCAGCAGGGCTTCGTCCCGTCTTGGGCCCCCTTTTAGCGCCCGGATGTGGGAGCCGTCGACTGCTGCCCGGGAGAAGTCCAGGGCGTTGGCGTTGCGCAGCATTGCCAGGAGTTCCTGGTGCACCCGGGGCCACACGCCGGCCCCGGTCCACTCGGCCAGGCGGCGCCAGCAGGTCATTCCTGAGCCGAAGCCGAGTTCCTGTGGGAGGTCCCACGCGATCCCGGTGTGCAGCACGAACAGGATGCCCTCGAACACCAGCCGGTCAGGATGCCGCTTGCGCCCGGGATGCCGCGTCCGCCGCTCGACCTTGGGAAGCAACGGTTCGATCACCGCCCACAGTTCGTCATCGACATCCCACGGCTTCGGCCGAGCCACCCCGCACCCCCGGATCAACGGTCCCGGAGCGATCCAACTACCTTGGAGATCATTTCGTTAGGAGTTCTTACTCCGATGACACGTTCGACGATGTCATCGCCTCCCTGGTGCTGCACTACCTGGAGGACTGGGGGCCGGCGCTGGCTGAGCTGCGCCGTGTGCTCAAGCCCGGCGGCCGGCTGATCGCGTCCGTCGACCATCCCTTTGCCATCAACCTCATGCACCGCCAGGCCGGCCGCGAGGCCGAGTACGACTACTTCGACACCACCAACTGGACCGAAGAGTGGACCATGGGCGGCCAGACCGCGCTGATCAGTATCTGGCACAGGCCGCTGCACGCGATGATCGAGGCATTCACCGGGGCCGGTTTCCGGATCACGGTCATCAGCGAGCCGGAGCCTGATCCAGCCGCCCGCGAGCTGTTCCCCGAAGCCATCGCGGCCAAGCCGCGCTTCCTGTGCTTCCTGTTCTTCGTCCTGCAGGCCGAGTAGCACCTGGGTACTCCCACCACCGATCCCGTCACTGGAGTCAGAACTCACCTGTCGACCGGTTTCACTTCTCGGGTCTGACACAAGTTCCGTGAGCCGGTTGCTGACCGTGACGTCAGTGGCATGTGTTGAGATGGCGGGACTCTGTTCGCCGACTTGCTGGGAGATCGTCTCGATGCCTGGTGCGTACGCCTCCTTGACGCGAGCTCTGGCCGAGGCTCTGGTTGATGTCCTCTGGTTCGTCGAAGGTTGTGAAGACGAGCAACTGGATCCAGACGACGACGTCAAGATCCTGGAGGGCGTCGCGCACGTCGTGAGCAAGTTGTCGCGTGAGCAGCAGGAGGAGTTCCTCGGCCTACTCACCACCATGGCCCGCGAGGAGCCTGATCCGTCGCGGCGAGCGTTCCTGGAGGAGTTCCCGGACGGCTTCGGACTGGTCAGGGACGCGGTCTGACCGCAGCCTCATGAGAGCGGGACTCGTTTACGCAGCAGACCGAAGCCGGCACGGCCGAACAACCGCCTCTTGCGCATCTTGATCCGGTTGACCGCACCTTCGACCGGGCCGGAGTTCCAGTCGGTGGTCAGTCCCGCGGTCACCGCGTCAAGATCGCTGTTCAGGCCGGCGGCGAAGCTGCTGATGCCGGGCAGGTTGGCGTCGTGGCCTCGGTGATCCACTCGGGCAGACGGTCGCCGCTGAGGGGTGTGAGCATCTCCGCGAACGAGCTGGTCAGCTCTGCGGCGGAGGCCGGCTTCGGGCAGCGGTCGAGTACGGCCTCGCGGTGCAGCTTCTCCTCTTCGGTCAGGGTCGTGGGATGCCGGGTGAGCCAGCCGGTCACCTGTCGTATCGACAGTGGTGGGTGGGGCGGGGACGCCCTCCTGCTGCGGCAGGTCGCGGCGGATCCAGTCGCGGACCGTGGAGTAGTGGCCGCGGAAGCCACGCGCGGTGATCTCCCGGTGGAGACCGAGAATGGTCACGTGCCCGTCGGTCTCGGCCCAACGGTCGGCCAGGTAGGGCTTGAACTGGTCGAGTTTGCTGGGGAGTTGCCGCTTGCGGCCCTTGACCATGTCCTGCCAGCGGGCGGCGCGTGCCTACCTCTGCACGGTGTGCCGTCCCCAGCCCAGATGGTGGGCAACGCCCCGCAGACTCATGACCTGGGCGCGGAGATCGCGGACGAGAGCGTGGTGGGCGCGGGCCCGTTCAGCGAACTTGCCGGTCGGGTCATCCGTTTCGGCCTCCTGGCCGTCCGCCTCGGCGGGCATCTCCCATGCGGGCTCGGGTTTTGGGCTGGGCGGCGGTAGGTCGCGCAGGCAGGAGCGGTGGTCGGCGCCGGTCTTCTCGGCCGCGGAGGCGATGTTTTGCCAGAGATGGAACCGGTCGGCGACCCGCAGGGCCTGCGGTGCGGCGGTGTCGCTGCCCCGGCGTAGGCGCCGGCCCGGCCGCGGCAGATGACCTCGGTTTCAGGATGAGCCGCGAGCCACGGGGCGAGGGTGGCGGCATCTCGCTCGGGCAGCAGGTCGAGGACCTGGTGGGTCTCTGCGTCGATCACGGCCGTTCCGTAGACGTGGCCGCGTCGGAGCGCGAAGTCGTCCACGCCGACGGCGCGGGGCTGCGTCGCTGCCGGGTCGGGCAGGTCCATCACCCGCCGCAGCACAAGTTCCGGCGGGTGAGCGGCCATCGACAGCAGCGAGGGGTGCCGAAGGGCGGCGCCCGGTGCCGGTGATGGCACCACTCGGTCGAGTGAACGTGCCAGGGCGCGGGAACTTGCAGGCGCACGGCCGCTTCGTGCCGGGCATGATGCCGATCAGCGAACTGCACGTGGCCGAGCCGGGCCTGGCCGTCGTGGACGTCGCGTGGACGGCCGGGCGGGCGGAGTGCCGGGCGGCCCCGGCGCCCGGTGAGGTCGCCGAGGGCTTCGGTTCCGGGTCCGTTGTCCTGGCCTCAGCTCCAGGAGAACCGGTCGGTGGCGTGTCGGGTGCGGCCGTAGTGGTGCCAGAGGTCTGCGGTGGGGTTGGCCACCCCGCACATCCTGGCGGGCGCTGTCGGCCGGCGGGCGCCCGCACATCCTGGCGGGCGCTGTCGGCTGGCGGGCCGGTTCGAGGGAATCTCACTGCGGGGTGTGCCGGCAGGCCCGGGCCGGGCGGCCGGGGCCTGCGGTCAACGGTGCGGGGTCCGTGCGAGTCGTTGCCCGGGTGACAGGGACCGCACTCGGCGGCGTCCGCCCACAGCGGCAGGTCGACCTCCCAGCCGTCGGCGGCGATCAGGTCCGCGAGGAGGCCGCCAGGCTCAGCATGGCCACCACGGACGATCCGTACGACCCGGCGTTCACCACCGCCCAGGCGGTGCTGGTGACGAGCCACCCGAAGCTGCTCAACGGCAAGTCGGCGTTCGGTGTCGTCGGGGGCGGCGAGGAGCCGGTCGGCCTGGGCGTCGTCGACGACGCGCACGCCGCGCTGGTGCGGACCGAGGACCAGTTCCGGCTGCGGGTGCCCGCATCGCACGGGGCGTACGGCAAGCTGCTGGAGCTGTCGCGGACGACCTGCGTCACTCGCGGCCACGTGGGTGACCTCACCCGTGCCCCCCCGAAGCGGCCTGTTGTGACCTCGCCCGACGACGTCAGCGGGCTGCGTCGGCGGTGTGTTGTTCGAGACCGATGAGGATGAGTGCGAGGCCCGCCTCGAACGCCGCCTCGTGGTCGAGCGCAGGGACGTCGTCCGGCAGGTCCCCGGCGTCCGGCGCGTCCGCTTCGGCCTGCTCCTCCAGCACGCAGCCGACGGTGAAGCGGCTGGCGGCCAGCATGGCCATCTGCGCATGCCGTTCAGGGACACCGGAGGTGACCAGGAAGGCCATCTTGCGGCGGATCCGGTCGAGGTCTCCCCTCGGCGTGCTGCCGGCGTGCAGGCGGGCGCCGTCCCGTCGCATCAGAAGAGTGCGGCGGAAGCTGCGGGAGTTCTCCAGGAACCACTCGCGCCAGTCGTCCTCGGGACAGGGCAGCGGCGCGTCGGCATGCGGCGCCATGGCCTTTTCAGCCATGGCGGCAAGAAGATCCCTCTTGGTCTTGAAGTGGTAGTAGAGCGACGGCTGCTCGACGCCGAGGCGCCTAGCCAGTCGCCGGGTGCTCACGGCTTCCAGGCCCACCTCGTCCAGCAGATCCAGTGCCTCGGTGATGACGGCCTCACGATTCATCTTGGTCACATTGACATTCTATCGGCGATAGGCGACTCTCGAAGGAATCAATCACCGATAGATTCTGGAGTGATCGGGCATGCCGAACAAGATCGCAAAGCGCTCGTTGCGGATCCTCGTCACCGGCGGCGGCGTCGCCGGGCAGGCGCTGGCCTTCTGGCTCTCCCGCGGCGGTCATCAGGTGACGGTTGTCGAGCGCTTCCCGGCACTGCGCGCGACGGGCGCGCAGGTCGACCTGCGGGGACAGGGCATTGAGGCGGTCGAGCGCATGGGGCTGCTGGAGACGGTGCGCAGTCAGCTGGTGGACGAGGCGGGCGTCGCGTTCGTCGACTCACACGGCAAGCCGAAGGCGACGATCATGGCGAACACCTCCGGCAAGGGCCGCCAGACGTTGACCTCGGAGTACGAGATCATGCGCGGCGACCTCGTGCGGATTCTGCACGAGGCGGCCAAGGGCGACGCCGTGTACGTCTTCGGCAAGAGCGTCGACGGCTTCGACCAGGACACGGAAGGAGTCACAGCCCACTTCTCGGACGGAACCTCCGGCGAGTACGACCTGCTGATCGGCGCCGACGGGCAGGGCTCGCGCACCCGCCCGGCGCTGCTGCCCGAAGGATTCGACCCGTACTGGCGCGTGGGCATCCACATGGCCTACTGGTTCGTCCCGCGCACTGCCTCCGACACCAACATCCGCGACACCTACATGGTCCCGGGCGGCCGGCAGATCATGCGGCGCAGCCACAGTGCGACCGAGACCCAGGTGTACTTCGTGATGCGTGAGGAGTCGGCGGAGGCGTCCGCGATCCACCGTGCTCCCGTCGAGGAACAGCAGAAGTTCTGGGCTGAGCGGTTCCACGACGCCGGATGGCAGACCGATCGCTTCATCGCGGGCATGAAGACCAGCCCGTTCTTCTACTCCCAGGAGATCGCCCAAGTGCGGATCGACAGCTGGTCCAAGGGCCGGGTGGTTCTGGCCGGTGACGCCGCGCACTGCGCCTCCCCCTACAGCGGCATGGGCATCTCCGGCGGGCTGGTCGGCGCGTACGTCCTGGCCGGCGAGATCAACCGGCATGCGCACGACCTGCCGACCGCGCTGGCGAACTACGACCGTGTCCTGCGGCCCTTCGTCGACGAGATCCAGGGCGAGGTCAACCCCAAGATCCTGCGCGTGGGCATGCCGATGAACAAGCACGCCATCAGCGCCTTCCAGAACGCCACCGCGCTGGCCTGCTTCATGCACATCCCCGACCTGGTCGCTCGGTTCTCCAAGAATGACCGCGGCGGCGACTGGCAGCTGCCTGACTACGCCGACGCACACACCGCCTGAACCGCACCCTCGCCGCGATCGAGGGCGCGCCGACTATCTGTCGCGGGCAGCCAGGGGGCGGGTTCTGCGCGGGGCACCGGCGTGTCAGCGCCCGGGTAGGTGTATGTCGCGTTCCTGGCCTTGATCCCGCGCGGGGCATCGTCCGGGATCGTCTTGGTGCCGCGTTCGGCGTGCAGGCCTTCGCGTGGCGCAGGAAGCTCTGCCAGTCCTCCAGGTAGAGGCTGGTGCGGAACGTGCGGGCGGCGGCCCGCGCCAGTGAGGTCAGCGCTCCGGTGGAGGTCCGTACTGCCAGCACGGCGGTCGCGGCGACTGCGAGGTCCATCCGGCCGGTCCCAGCCAGCCATCCGAGCGCTGCCCGCATCGCGGCGAGCATCAGCCCGCCGGCGGCGGAACCGGCCAGTATCACCCGCAGCACCCGTGGGGCCGCCGCGCGGTGCGTGGCCTTGATCCGGCCGGTGGTCTCCCGGTACCAGCTGGTGAGGAAGCCGGACATGGTGGCGGGGCGGACCTCGGCGGCGGTCCGTCGGTCGGTGGAGTAGTACCGCGGCAGGTGGCGCAGGTGGTTGTCGGAGATGTTCTGGAAGTCCGCCGGTGCTGGATGCGGGCGGTGCTCACTGCGGCGGCGCCCTTGGGTACCACGGCCAGCAGGAGCAGGGGCACAGCAGCAGTGGGTGCGGGACGGTGAGGACCGAGGCGGCGGCGACGAGCTGGGCGAGCGCGGAGACCATGGCCTGGGCGTCGCCGATCAGGTCCTCGGTCGCCTCCGCGCCCTTGCCGGCGGCCTGGAGGCGGTCGGTGAACCCGGGCCGGTCGAAGGATAATCGCGGCCGCTGTGCGCTTATCAACTCCCGGAAGATCCTCGGACCTCACACCCTTACAGCGGCTAACACAATGAGGTGGGTCGGTACTGCTGGCCGTGCCCCTGCCGGGAGTTGAGCGTTCAGCTGGGCGTGGGGGCGTCGCCGTGGATCGTGCCGGATGAACTGTGGGATCGCCTGGAGCCGCTCCTGCCGCAGAGACCCAGGAGGTTCGGGTATCCGGGGCGGAAGCCGCTGCCGGACCGGGAAGTGCTGTCCGGGATCCGGTATGTGCTGCACACCGGGATCCAGGGGGAACACCTCCCGCAGGAGCTGGGGTTCGGGTCGGGGATGACGTGCTGGCGGCGGCTGCGGGACTGGAACGAGGCCGGCGTGTGGCAGCGCCTTCACGAAGTGCTCCTGGCCGAACTGAACGCGGCGGCACGCCTCGACTGGTCGCGGTGCGTGGTCGATTCCTCGCACGTCAGGGCGCTAAAAGGGGGGTCCACACCGGCCCGTCGCCGGTCGACCGGGGCCGGCCGGGATCGAAACACCACGTGATCACGGACGGGCACGGTACCCCGCTCGCCGTCTTGCTGACAGGCGGCAACCGCAACGACGTCACCCAGCTGATGCCCCTGCTCGACGCGGTGCCGCCCGTGCGCGGCAGGGTCGGACATCCGCGCCGCAGGTTCGACTCGCTGTTCGCCGATCGCGGTTACGACCACGACAGCTACCGCGACCAGGTCCGCGCCCGCGGCATCGTTCCCGCCATCGCCCGACGCGGAACTCTCCACGGCACCGGCCTCGGCATCTACCGGTGGGTGGTCGAACGGACCATCGCCTGGCTCCACGGCTACCGTCGGCTCCGCATCCGCTGGGAGAGACGAGCCGACATCCACGAAGCGTTCCTCAAACTCGCTTGCTGCCTGATCACCCACCAACAACTCAAGTCATTGTGTTAGCCGTTTTTACACCACGGATGTTCCCGTCGTTTGGCAAGGGCCTCCTCCCCATAGGCCGGGTCCACTCCGGCCCTCGCAGGAACAGCCCGCACGACCGACCCTGTCGTATGGGCTGTTCCTCTGGTGCCGTTGTTTTCTGAATACCCGCCTCAACGTCCGTGCTTCCAGCCCCGGTTCGCCCGACCGGGAGGGCGGCGTGGTCGGACGGCGGCACTCAGCGCGTCACCGAACTCCGACCAACAGGGCTCTGTGTCATCGAACCGGTCGACGGCCGTGCCGGGGGTTCCTGACTCTATGCCCCGGCGGGCGCGCCCGTCGCTGCCGCGATCAGGGCGTCCGCCGCGGCGCGGGTGGTCGCGGCCACCGTGGCGTCGTGGTCCATGAGAGCGGAGACGCCGGCGCCGTCGTAGAGAATCTGGAGCTGGTGGCCCAGGGCGGCGGGGTCTGTGGCCCCGGCCTCGGTGGCCAGGCCGGTGAAGAGGTCGCGCATCCAGCCGCGGAAGTTGTCCGCCGCCTCCTTGACCAGTCCGCCGGGGCCCGCCTCCGCGCCGGCGCGGACGAAGGCGCAGCCGTGGAAGCTGGGCCGGTCGAACTGCCGCCCCTGGGACTCGAAGACCGCCAGCATCTTCGCGCGGGGTGTGTCGTGCTCCGCGACGGCCTGGGTGATCCGGTCGGCGGTACCCGCGTGCCGGGTGTCGAGGTAGGCCCGAACCAGCTGTTCCTTGCCGCCGAAGGT
This sequence comes from Streptomyces sp. NPDC023723, assembly GCF_040639815.1. Taxonomy (NCBI): domain Bacteria; kingdom Bacillati; phylum Actinomycetota; class Actinomycetes; order Kitasatosporales; family Streptomycetaceae; genus Streptomyces; species Streptomyces sp. NPDC023723. The sequence goes on along the minus strand of NZ_JBFAAP010000009.1, from coordinate 180,479 downwards.
GTTGTACAGCGACGCCTTGGCCACGCCGGCGTGCTCGATGACCCGGTCGATGCCGACGCTCTGCACGCCTTCGGCGTAGAACAGCTCGTTCGCGGCGTCGAGCAGGCGTTCACGCGCCGACGGCTTCGCAGTGCTCCGGGCACTCGTCACACGCGCCATGTCGGTCACTCCTTCAGACGGATCTGTCCAGCTTATGTCCTGTCGGCGGGGGCCTCCGGCCGAGTTCCGGCCAGGTGGCAGCCCTTCTCACACGCTGCCGTCCACCCGCTCGCCCGGCAGCACCCCCGCCCCGTTCCGGCCCCCGCGCAGCAGCCCGAACAGTGCGAGGGCTGCCAGGACGATCACCGCGGCGCCGTACTCCTGCGCGGTGGCGGTCAGTCCGCCCGCGTGGACGACGAGGAACCCGGCGACCACGGCGGGCACTCCCATGCCGAGGTAGGAGACCACGAAGACCAGCGACAGCACCCCGGAGCTCTCGTGCGGCCGAGCCAGTGGCACCACCGTGCGGATGCCGCCCTGGAGGCCGCTGCCGAACCCGACACCCGCGACGGCGGTGCCGACGAAGAATCCGGCGGCGGAGGAGTCGCGGACCGAGAGGAGGGTGAGGGTCACGCCGGCTATCAGCGCGAGGATGCCGGTGAGCATCACCGTGCGGGCCGCCGCCTTCCGCAGGACCACCACCGATACGGCGGCCACCCCCGCGAGCACGAACAGGCTCAGCCCGCCGAGCACTTCGGACTTCGAACCGGTCAACTGCCGTGCCAGGGAAGGGCCGAGCGATCCGTAGAGCCCGGCCAGCGCCCAGACGGCGAACAGCACCGGCGCGGCCACCAGCATCGGACGGCGCACGGCACGCGGCAGCCTGATCTCCGGAACCAGGCTGGCCAGCGCCCCGGGCACGCGTACCACCGTCTCCGCCATCAGCACGACGGCGACGGCCTGGAGGACGAAGACGGCCAGCAGTCCGAGGTAGACCAGATGCGTGGGGGCGGGCAGGAACTGGACGACGAGGCCGGAGACCAGGGCGCCGGTGGCCGTACCGATGCCCGGCACGACCGCGTTGGTGAGGGTGCCGCGTGGCCGGTCGATGTCCATCATCCCGGCCCCCACCGCGCCGAGCGCCGCTCCGGTCGACAGTCCCTGCACGATCCGGGCGACCAGCAGTCCCGGCACGCCCTCGGCGGTGGCGAACACGACCATCGAGGCCGCCTGCGCCGCCAGCGCGGCCAGCAGCACCGGCCGCCTGCCGACGTGGTCGGAGAGCTTGCCCATGGTGAGCAGCCCGAGCAGCACGGCCACGGCGTAGACACCGAAGACCACGGTCGTGGTGATCGGATCGAAGCCCCATTCGGCCTGGTAGACCGCGTAGAGCGGGGTCGGTGCGCTGGAGGCCGCCAGGAACGAGATGGTGATCGAGGCGAGCAGGTACAGCGCCACGGCCGGCGGCAGCCGCCGGCCCCGCGCCGTCATGGCGGCGGAACGCGATCCGGAAGGGGCCGCGGATGCGGCGTCGGCGGGTTCCGCCGTCGAGGTGCGTGCCGGCGGGGACTCCGGGGCGACCGGAAGGTGCGTCATGACTATCCCGTCAGAGCATTGAGTAGACCTGTCTGTCTAACCGATGGCTCAGATTAGACAGACAGGTCTACCCAGGTCAAGCGGGAGCAGACGGGCCAGCCAGCGGCGACCGCCGTGCAGCCCAGGCACACCGCTGCGACCGGCACGCCGAGCAGCATCGGCGGTCGACTGCCTGGACTGCTGACGTGGCTAGGCCGTTTCTTCTGGATCTTGCAAGGCTTGCCATACTTCCGGCACGCCCGGACACGGTCTACGACGCGCCGTTGCCGGCGGGCTCACGGTGCGCTACCAGTGTCGGACCCCGGCCCTGCAACAGGCGGTCGACGCGGTGGCGGTAGCGCTGGCGGGTTCGGCCGGGGCCCGCTAACTGAGCGTGCTGCACCACGTGCTGACCCGGGCGAGTGTGCTGAACTGCCTGATGAAAATGGATGATCCAGCCCCGGTGGCCCCGAGGGTGGCGGCGGTCGACGATTTCGCCCTGCGCCGTTCACGCCGGTACGGACCCCTGCTGGTCGATGCCGACAGCCGCCTCCCCATCGACGTGTGGGACACCCAAGAGGCCGAGTCCCTGACCGCCTGGCTGCGCGCGCATCCGGGCATCGAGGTGGTCTGCCGCGACGGCTCGGTCACCTACCGCGGCGCCATCACCGCCGGTGCTCCCGACGCTCTCCGGTCCGCGGCCGCTTCCACCTCTGGCAGGGACTCGGCCGCAAAGTCTACGGGGTGGCAGCGGCCCATCGCCCCTGTCTGCCCGAACCCGCCACCGCCACACCGGCGACCCCGGTACCGGGCGGGCTGGCCGCTGCCCGCGCGCGCCGTCTCCACACCGCGGTGCACGATTCTCCGGGGCGCCACGGGTGTGCGGTAGGAGTTTTCGGAGCTCAGGAGCGGTCACAAGCACTGTGGCTGATGCAACACGTGTGGTGCACGGGCTACTCATCCTGCTCGTTCTCGATCGGCGACTTGCCGCGAGCCATGTTCTTCACCGCGCCTTGCAGTTCGCGTAGCAGCTCCCGCTCGGCGCTCTCCATTCTGAATTCGATGTTCCACTGCCGGACGTCGTCGACCAGGCCCTCGATCGTCTCGCCGAGGCACTGCCGCAGCAGCCACGGAGCGCTTCGACCTCGACGGCGGTGTGAGGTTCGATGCCTTCGCGCAGGCACTCCTCGCGGTAGCGGGCGAAGTTGACGTCACGGGTGTTGGCGTCGTGGGTGGTGAGCCGGCCGGAGCGGACGGCGGCGGTGATGGCGATCTGCCGGAACTCCAGGTCGAGTGCGCCGTTGCCGTAGCGTTCCATCCACTCGACCACCGAGCGAGGGACGCACCTGCCGGTAGGGTCCCAGTCGCCGACGTTTCTCCGGGGCTCCGCGAGCGCGCGGTCCGAGTTCACGCAGCTCAGAAGCGGTCGGGACGACCACAGCGTGTGCAACATGTGTGGTGCACGGAGCCCGGCGCAAGATTCACTCGGTGGGAGGCCAGCCGGGTTCAGGCCGCCCGTTCAGGCGCTCGCGGATCGTGCGTCGTTCGGCTTCCTCGCGGGCGAGTGTCCGCCGGTGGACCGCAGGGTCGCGGTGGGCCTCGATGGCCTCGCGCACGATGGAGGCCAGGATGTCAGGCGGCAGGGCCTCGGCCTGGGTGGTTGTGGTGCCGGAGAACGAGCGCCGGTCGGTCGCCTTCGGCGGGGCGGTCGGCAAGTTGTAGGTGGCGATCTGCTCAGAAGTGACCGCGACTCGCTCGAACTCCACCTCGGCGCCCGTGGCCTCAGCGGACGCGATCACGTCCTCGACAAGGGCGCTGAACATGTGTTCGCCACTCTGGTCGTAGTCGCCAAGGTGGAGTACCCGGGTTTTCCGATTTCCTGCCATCGCTCGGACGGCTGCATCGTGCTTGCCGGCCAAGCCGTCGAAGCCGCCGCCGGAGAAGCAGGCGATGCCGAAGTCCGCTCCGATGCGTACCAGTTGAGGTACCATTCCCGCCGTTTCGCACCAGAGTTCCAGTCGGAGAGGCTGGCCGTCCTGGCAGTCGACGGTAGTCATCGACCGCCGTGTCCACGGCCGTCCAGAAGTCTGCGGGGCCAGTGAAGGAAGGCGGGGCGTCCACGGCGATCTGGGTGTCGTCGCGGATCACGTCCCAAGGGATCCGTCCGGAGCGGCGGGCCATGCCGACGTACTCACACATCCGTTTGTAGTCGCGCTCCGTCTTCTCCAGCACGCCGTCGCTCAGGAGTACGTAGAAGAGCTGGCGGAGGGAAACCGGCAGGTGGTCACGGTAGCGGTCGAGGACGGCGTCGATCGCGGTCAGCACTCGGAGGGTTTCCCGCTTGAGCCGCCAGCGCGGCTGCGGCCCGCGGGGGCGCTTGTTCGGCATCGCAGGCTCCTGTCTCCAAGAGTCCGCCAAGGCGTCCTTTTACTCAAGGGGCCGGTGACCTGGTGATTCATCCACGTTGCGGGTGCTCGGAGGCCGGGCTGAAGGTCCTGTGCCGCGGGCCCTGCGCTCCTATCCGCCGTTGAACACCGCGGCAATCGCCGAGACGACACCCGCGCCAGCCGCAACCGCAGCGAACTTCTCATTCGGCGATAGCCGACTCCACCAGGAGCCCGTCGGCACCTCCCCAGCAACAAGGAGAAGCGGTCTCTGTGCCCTTCGAGTGATCCAGGTGCCAAGTCCTCCGACGAGGATCATCGCCATCGAGGCGCGTCTCATCACCAGCGACGCATGGGGATCGAGGTCCTCATATTCGGCAGGGTCGATGAGCGGCCCGACGGTACGGGCCATCACCACGAGCACGGCCATCAGCACGCCGCCGCCAAGCAGGTTCCCCGACCAGCTTGACCTCCCCTTCCCTGACTCGTGACGGGTGGCGGCAGCCGTAACCGCGAGATCACGCCGAGTGGGATGGCGTCCTGGCCTCGGGGGGAAGGCCGGGCGGGGGAACGAGGACTGTCCGCCGTACCGGGGCCGGACCGGGCCCCGGGCCCCCTTGGAGTGACGGCAGCACCAACTGCCACCAGTCGGACAGGCGGCCGGTGAGCGCCTGGGGGCCCTCCAACGCCTCCGTGAGTGTGCAGAATCCGTAGAAGGCCGGGACCAGGGTGCGAGCGGTGGGGGCCGGGCGAACTCCGGCGGCCAGTTGGCCGCCGGCGTGGGCCTGGGCGAGCAGCCGGGTGGCCGCGGTCGTCCAGAGCACGAAGGGGTCGGGAAGCTGCACGTTCATGGCGTGGCGCTCCGCCCACAGACGGGCACCCGCGCGCGTCAGGGAGTCCTCGGCGAGCGCTCGGGCGATCTCGTGGCTCAGTGCGACGAGCCGCTCCAAGGGTGGCACGCTTCGGTCTTCGTACCGCGTGACGAGGCTCGTCCAGGACGCGAAGCCGTCCTGGACGACGGCCAGCGCGATGCCTTCCTTGCTCGCGTAGTGGAAGTAGATGGACCCGCTGGTCCGTCCGGAGCGGGCGCTTATGTCGTTGACGCTGGTGCCCGCGTAACCCTGCTGGGCGAAGAGGCAGGCGGCTGCCTCCAGAAGTGATCTGCGGGTTGCTCTGGCCCGGTCCTGCAAGATTCCGTGCACCTCAGCTCGGGTTCATCGTGAACGAGCAAATGTAGTGCGCCCGCGTACGCCTGGGGCAATGAATCGGCAGCCACGCACGGCGATTGCGTATTTCTTTCGAATTTGAACACCCAAGAGTGGAAACTGGCTTCGCGGGCGCCACTCCTGGTTCGCCGTTCGAAGCGCCGCCGCATGAAGCGACGGGTTTTATTGCCGCGCACATATGCCCCAACCTGGCGCTGAGACAGCACTGGTGACGCTGCATCAGACCGTCGGGCCGAGACATCCTCGTCAACCGCTTACACCGCGATCGCCCGCCGGTCGAGTACTCGAAGCGGTGATTGCACCGATTTCTCGGCCCTAAATAACGTAGTCACTGCAATGTTTTTCTCTTCGCGGCCGATCAATTGGAATTCGAGCCGTCTTCTCGGTGGCACCGCCGGACGAACACTCACTCTCCCGGCAGCCCGGTCGTCGAAGTCCCGCATCACCTCACCCAGCGGTCCAGCACGCGTGTGACCGCCCGTCCGCTCCACAGGAGACCACCATGACGCCACCGCTCCACGCCCTCTCGAACTGGTCGCCCGAGGCCGTCGTCTTCGACTGCGACGGCACGCTGATGGACACGGAACGCCATTGGCAGGAGGCACGTGGCCGCGCCTTCCGCGAGTTCGGGCTGCTGCCTCCGCCAGGGTTCGCCGAGCGTGCCAAAGGCGTGCACTACGTTGACTGCGGCCGCCTGATGGCCGAGGAGGCGAACAAGCCCGAACTGGCCGCAAACCTGACCTCGGCGCTGCTCGGACACTTCCTGTCCCTCGTGGCGGAGGAGCCGCTGACGATGCCGGGCGCCTCCGAGTTCGTACGTCTGCTGTCCGGGCGGCTGCCCTTGGCCGTGGCCAGCAACTGCCCGCTGGAGGTGGTGGAGGAGAGCCTCGACCGCGCCGGACTGCGCCGGCACTTCCGCCACATCGTCGTGCCCACGGCACCGCCCGGGGAGCAGGCCGCACCGGAACCGGAACCGGTGCCGGTGGCGGGCGGCGAGCGGGGGGAGGCGGTACGGCCCAAGCCGTGGCCCGATGTGTACGCCACCGCGGCCCGCCTGTGCGGTGTCCTTCCGGCGGCGGCGCTGGCCGTCGAGGACTCCCTGACCGGGGTCGAGTCGGCGTGGCGGGCCGGCCTGCGGGTGCTCGGGGTGGGTCCGCTTCCGGACGGCGGGAACACCGAGCACGCCGACGCCTGGGTCACGGCGTTGAACTGCGAGGAGGTGATGGGACGGGCGCGGGGCTGGCCGCACACCTCGTCACTGGGTGAGGAGCGGGATCACGACGGCCCGCTCTCGGGGTGAACTGCGACGGGGTGTGCGTCACCGGGGCAGCCTCCCTGAGCCGAAGCGCAGAAGTTGTCATCGGCGAAGCCCGCTGAGCTGGCGGGCAGAGCTGGACGAGGCAGCCTGGTTGTCACCAACGAGGCATTCGACTTGTCACAAGTACTCGTTCGGCAGCCCTTCTGTCACGGAGAAACGGTGGTTGCCCAACCGGTGGCGGCCACTACCTCCCGTGCGATGTCGACGATGAGCCGCCCGTCCGTCGCTACTCGCACAGTGTCTTCAGGGGCCCGCTGATCCAGGAGCCGTGCCTTGCGGACACTTCCCTCCAGCTCCTGTTCCAGCTCTGAGCCGCGTTCCCGGCCCACCAACCGCTCACGGGCAGTGGCGTCGGAGGAGGTGAGCAAGACCCGTGTGATCCGTACCCCACGTCCCATGGCACGTTCGAACATGCCCGCTGCCTCCGGTAGCACGCTCAAGGTGTTCGTGTAGATGAGACGCCGGTATCCACGCTGGGTGAAGTTCGCCCACACGGCAGTCAGATTGCTCTCGGTGATCTCCGCGCGGTGAGGGTCTCCCTCTGGTGCAGGATGCACCTGCCCCATGAAGTCACCATCGATGATCGCGTGTGCGACAGCCGCGGAGCGCAGCAGCGCCGAAACCTCCCACCCCACCGTCGTTTTGCCGACACCAGCTCGTCCTCCGATAAGCAGTGCTTCTGCGTGGTCCATGCGGGCAGCCTGCCATCGGGCGCCCACCTCAGGCGATGCAATATCGGACCGAGGGTGACAACAAGCCCGCCTGTGTGACAACTATCGTGCTTCGACTCACTCCCGCTGTCCCGGATCGCCCGGGTGAGGAGAACGCGTCGAGCCGCCCTACAGCTCGATGTCGACGTGTTCGACGTCGGTGAACTCCACACCGAGGCCCGCGGCGCGGGTGTTGCCCGCGCGGAAGTACATCTGGGCCAGGCCGTCGGCGGCGATGCGCTGGAGTTGGTGTTCGGTGGCGCCGGTGTCGTGGGCCTGGAAGAGGCGGTCGGCCCACTGGGGGGTGAGGGCCTGGGTGATGTCGCGGATGCGGGCGTCGTCGGTGGTGCCGGGGGCGGCGGTGAAGCCGAACCGGGCCCGGGTGGAGACGACCAGGCCGTCGGTGGTGGCCGCCTTCTTCTTGGCCCGGGCCGTGACCTGCGGCTGCCAGCGGCGTCTGACCTCGCGTTCCATCCGGGCGCGCAGCTCGGGGCGGGGCTGCTTGAGATGGTCCTTGACGTAGCGTTCGACGGTACGCATGGACACGCCGAGGAGTTGTGCGGTGGCCCGGGTGCCCTTGAGCTGCCGGACCAGGTATCTCATCTGGGCCGGGGCGCCCTTGGGGACGGGCCGGGTGAACGTGCCTTCGAGGGCGCGGTCCAGGCCGTCGCCGCTCGAGTCGGCCATGGCTCGTTACTCCCCTTCCCCGGCTGCCGGGTCGGTCTTGATGAGGTTGGCGAGGTTGAAGACGCCGCCGGCCTCCTCGAACTACTCCTCGGCCCACAGTACGGTGCGGCTGCCCTGGTGTTTGACCATGCCGGGTGAGATGCCCAGGCGGAAGGTGCCGGGGACCGGTTTGCCCTCGGGGGTGTGCGGCAGCACGTCCAGGGGGGACGGGCCCGGTGAGGGATAGACGATGGCGTCGGTGCCGATCGCGACGGGGTAGAGGCCGGCCGCCGCTGCGGTCTTCATCAGCTTGCGGTGGATGCCGACGCGCTGGTTGGCGAGGACGGCGGCGCGGATGTCGGGGCGCCAGGTCTCCCGGGCGAGGGCCGGCCACGGCTCGTAGTACGGGACCTGGCCCCGGTTGCGCTGACGGAGCTTGCCGATGCCGCCCTTCGCGGTCGCCTTGATCGCGCCGGCCAGCAGGGCCATCGTCGCATCGGCCTGCCTGGAACGGGCCATCGCGTCCAGGAACTGCTGACCGGACAGGGACGTGGTGACGCCGAGGTCGGCCATGGTCGCCACATATGCGTCGCGCAGGCGTTTGTACCAGCCGTCCAGGTAGCGGCCGGTGCGGGTGCGCACGTATGCCTCGACGGGTGCGACGTCGAAGCCGAGTTCGCGGGCGTAGGCGACGGTCGGGGTGGCGTACCAGGCGGGGCCGGTGGGGCGCTCGCCGGTGGGGGTGAAAGGGTTCGGGAGCCGGTCGGCGTCGACGGTGCGCCCCCCGGTGTCCACCCGGGCCAGGTCGACGTGGCTCAGGTCGACCAGCCAGGAGCCGGGCAGTGCCGGGTCGAAGCGCGGGCCGCCGGTGAGGTGGGTGGGGCCGTTCAGGCCGAGGGTGAGGCCGTTGGCGGCGGCGGCGAAGGACATGTTGATGTCGATGGCGCCCAGGTAGCGGTGCGCGCACTCCTCGTCGGTGAGCGGCCGGCACCAGTCGTAGGGCTCCTCCATCAGCATCTCGGCGGGGGTGCGCAGGTAGTGCCGGGCGAACTTGCCCATGAAAACGGGATGTTCGTCGGGTACCTCGCATTCGACGACGTCGTGCACCTCGGTGAGGGCGTCGTCGTTGAGGGCACGTTTGAACTCGCCGGTCGCCGGGTCCTTCTCGGCGCGGGTCGGTGGGCGCAGCGCGGTCATCAGCTCCAGGCCGGTGACGGCGGCGGTGCCGCGCGGGGTCATGACACGCTGGGCGTAGGCGCCGAGGTAGCGGGCGAGGTCGGCCGGGTGCATCGTCGGCAGCAGCGGGGCGTCCTTGCGGTCCCATTCGCGGACGTCCAGGGCGTTCCAGGCGGGAACGCAGAGTTGGACGCAGTTGCGCCGGGCGCCCTCGGCCGGGCGGTAGACGCGGGCCCAGGGGCCGAAGCCGCGCCGGGTGAGCTGCCAGCCCGCCTTGAGGAGTTGCTAGACCGACCGGTGGCGTCCCGGAGGCGGCCGGCGCGGCGGTCCTCGTCCGACAGGGCCGGGGGGGGGCAGGCCGTAGCGGTGCAGTGCGGCCGGGCTGAGGACGAGGACCGGGTCGGCGTCGCGGCCGTTGCGGTGCAGGCGGGGCTGGCCGAGCCGCGCCTCGGCCAGCGTCCACTCGATCAGGGCGGGGAGGGACTTGGCGGCGGCGCCGGGGACGTCGAGGACCAGGCCGCCGACGCAGTACGCCGACACCTGCCCGTCGGGGGTGGTGTCGACCACAGCGAGGGGGCCGTTCTGAAAGCGGGCGTCGGCCGCCGGGGATGCGGGGTGCTCCGCGCGCCTCGTCGCCTTGCGGACCGGGGAACTCGGCGCGCCCGGTGCCGTGTCCGGCGCCCGCCGCGCACCAGGATGCGCGGACGGCGTCGCCGGCGGGTCGGTCGGGAGCGGAGAGGCGGGCTCCGAGGGCAGGGGCGAGGGGCGGACGGCGGGGGCCAGGGCCGCCGGGTCCGGAAGAGGAGCGGCGGCGGGTTCCGGGGGGGGGAGAGCCGGGCGGTGGCTTCCGGGGCCGGGAAGCGGGCGGCGAGCCCTTCCAGCAGCCGGGCGTAGGCGGCGCGCTTGGGCGGGCGCGGTTTGGTGCGGCCTGCTTCCCAGTTGCCGACCGCCTCGCGGCGGGTGCTCAGGGCTTTGGCGATCTGGTCCTGGCTCAGGCCGGCGGCCTCCCGCAGCCGTCTGCGCTCCGCCGGGGACGGCAGGTCGTCCTGGGCGACTTGCTCCAGCAACGCGTCGACGGCACCGAACAGCTGATCCTCAGTGGGCACAGAGGTAACCTCCATACGGCAACGTAACGGGTACCGGTCACCTGACGTGCATCGGATCGCTCATGGATCGCGCTCGCGTGGCCTTCCTGAGGCCTGGGTGCCCCAGTGGGCGGACGTCTACGATCGGCGCGTGAGAAATGGAGCAGGAGCCTGACCGAGGCCGGTGTCACCGACCCGGGGCGCTCCGGGACTACGACGAGCAGCGGCGGCTGGTGGCACGGTTCCGGCCGGCCTCCTACCTGGCGGTACGCCTGCTGCTGCTTCGGTCGGTGCTGCCGCATGTCGTGGCGATGACGGCCGTGATGCACCACGGCGACAACCTCCTAGACACCGGTACGCGTGCGGACCGCGAGGCCGCGTGGGCCGGCTGGGAGCGGCGGGTGCGGGAGGGGCTATGTGGACGCCTACTCCCTGCCGGCGTTCATGCAGGTGGCCGAGTTGCTGGGGCCGGACGGCGACGACGGGCGCTACCGGGCGGCGTGCCGGACGTTCATCGACGGCAGTCAGCGGCTCGACTTCGTCAACGACCTCGCCGAGGACCTGCGGGAGGGACGCCTGGGCATCCCGGCGAGCACGCTGGAGAAGTTCTCGGTGACGACGTCCGGCCTGGCCGCGCGGCGTTCCTCGGCCGGTCTGCGGGAGTTGCTGGACGACAGCTCGGTCTGGCCCGTGCCGCGCTCCTGGAGAGCAGGCGGCTGACGGGGCTGGTTCCGGCCGGCAGCCGCCAGCTGGTGCGCGCCCTCATCGAGATCGAGCTGCGCACGGCGGACGCGGCCCGCCGGCGCGGACCGGCCCTGCTGCACGGACCGGCCGGCCCGCCCAAGGCGGGGGCGGCGCGGGTCCTGGTGGGCGCGTTGCCGGGCGGCGGGTGAGGTGACCGCCGCCGGGTCGAGGGCGGGTACGGCGGCCGGCAGCTGTCTGGTGTACGGGTGGCGCGGGTGGTCGTAGACCTGGTCGGCGTCGCCGGTCTCGACGATCCGGCCCTGGCGCATCACCGCGACGCGGACGCGGACGACGCACCGTACCGTGCGGTCAAGGGTTCCAGCACCGTCACTCCCGGGCGGTCACTGGGGCCGTGCCGCGGTGAGCAGATGGTCCGTCAGTTCGCGCAGCGTCGTCCGGCTGAGGATCTTGCCGACCGGCAGCAGCACGCCGTGCGAGCGCTGCACCTCCTGTCGCAGCTGGGCCGCCATCAGGGAGTCGAGTCCCTGACTGGTCAGGTCCAGGTCCGGGTCGAGGTGCTCGGCGTCGACCCGGAGGATGGCCGCGACACCGGACCGTAACAGTGCCGCCGGGTCGGCCGGGGGTCGGTGCGGGAGGCGGTGCGGGGGTCGGTGCGGGGGTCGGTGCGGGGGTCGGTGATGGTGCGGGTAGGGAAAGAAAGGCGGGAGCCGGGGCGGGGACCGGGACCGGGGCGGGGCCGGGACGGGGACCGGGGCGGGGACCGGGGCGGGGACCGGGACCGGGGCGGAGGTCGGAGGGGTCTCGGTGTTGTTGCCGGTGACGACGTCCCAGAGGAACGGGGCGGCCGCCGCCGAGTACGCGGCCCGCCACCTGGCCCAGTCCACCGGCATGACCACGATGTCGTCCGCGCCGGTGGCCAGCAGGTGGTCCAGGACGGCGAGTCCCTCGGCCGGGGTGAAGCCACTCATGCCCCGGGGGATGAGGCTCCGGCCGAGTTCCGTGCCCGCCTCGGCGGCCATGCCTCGGCCGGTCCAGAACCCCCAGTTCACCGCGAGGGCCGCGCGGCCTCGGCTGCGCCGGCCCCGGGCGAGCGCGTCGAGAGCCGCGTTGGCGGCGGCGCCCGCCGCCACGTGCGGCGAGGCCAGCAGGGCATTGCCGGAGGAGAAGAGGACGAAGTGGCCACTGAGCGACTGGGCGACCGATCAAGTCCACCACGCCAGACCGTGAGCACGGGGCGGCACCACCCGCCAAGCCTTCATCGTCCTGGCCCAGCGTTATGGCACACGACCTTTTGGTCACCGGCCATCGGGGGGGTCGGCAGCCAGTTTGGAACTCACGCACAGCCGGGCGACCGTCGCCGGGAACTCCTGCACGCACTGCTCGCCAGACGAACCTCCCGCACAATCTGGTGTCCCGGTGATCGGCCTCACCGAGCCGTACCGGATGTGACACGGCGTCAGGCACGTCGTCCCGCCGTTTCAGTTGCGCAGGATCGTGGTGTCTTCGGTGTCGTCGCCGATGAAGCAGCAGTCGATGACGACCGCGCTGGCGGTGACGACTCCGGCGGCGCTGGGCAGCACCGTCACCGTAATCGTGCCGTCGTCGACGCCGAGCCCGCCGTTGCAGTGCACGCTAGTACGACTGGTCACGGTGCAGCGCATGCCAGCCCGAGAGCTGGTGACGCCGGTGATAGTCGCAGTGGCACCGGTCAGCCCGACATAAGCGTCGTTGATGCTGTACAAGCCGGCGTGCGTAATGGTGTAGCTATAGCTGGTGTCAGCCGGTACGGGGTCGGTCACATCGGTGACCCGCACGTACTCGTCGGCACGGGCCGGCGCGGCAACAACCAGCCAGCCGACCAGAATAAGCAGCAACACACCCGGCAGCACAAGAGCGCGACGGGCACTGGAACAGGGCCAGCCGCGGCGGACAGGATGATCGCGCACGAGGACTCCTCTGGGGAGGAGAGCGGCCCCGATAGCCCGGGCCCGCAGGTCTGGGGGTGCGGCTCGGCGCCTGGCGCGAGGTGCGGGTGGCCAGGCGATGAGCCCGGTGCCCCGGCCCGGCCACCGTTCTTGCGGGGCAGCCTGCCCGGGGCGCGTCAGCGGCTTGCTGAGAGCAGCAGTGACTTCTGTCGTCAGGTACGAGCGTTCGCAGTCTCCCACGGACACCACTACCGGCGCCGCCTGAAACGAGACCACTTCTCACTCCCGCGCCCGCCCTGGCGGCTCATGAGTGCCCGAAACGCAGTCGGCGGCCAGCCCTTGGTGATACAGCTCCTGCAACAGGCCCGCTTACCAGTCCGGCGCAGTTACCACCCGGAACTGACAAGACCATGGACCTGACAGCGTTCTACTTGTTCCTGCCCGCGATGAACCTGTCCGGTCCTTGCGTCCGGCGGACGGGCGGCGGACGCGAATCTCGGTGCCGTCGATGACTGCGGTCTGCTGGTTCCCGCCGGGGTGGTCGACCACCCCGGCGGGAACCAGCAGACCAGCACATCGTGGGCGGCACCGTGGCGGAGGTGATCAACGTGGCCAGGAGCCGGTCGACAAAGACAAGCCTGTGTCTGGCACCGGCGCCGACCGGAGTGCGGCGGCGGTGTCCGGGGGGGGACGGCTTCGTCGCTCGCCACGAACCGAGCGTTGGGGCTTTGGAACGCCTCGAAGAACTGGGCGATCGCGGTGGGCAGGTCGGTGGTGTCGACCGGTCGGTGTTCGCGCAGGGAGGTGACAGCGGCATCGATGGCCGCGTTGGCGGTGCGTTGTTCCTCCGGGGTGAACTGGCCCTGTCGGGTTGCTTCGGCGATCTGGGCTTTGAGTTGGAGCGCGACCAGGTCCAGCATGCGGATCGCCCGGGGTTGCAGCAGCACCAGGCCGGCCGGGCGTGGGCGGACGGTGCCGCCGAGCACCAGGGCCGTCATCGCGCCCTCGCTGTGTCCGACGAGCAGCAGTTCGTGCGGATCGGTCTCCAGTTGGCCGCGTAACGTCTCGTAGGCGGCTCGTGCCTGGCGGACGAATGCCGAGTGGTCGAGTTCTTCCGGGTGGTCCCGGTAGGCGCCGAATCCGGTGCGGCCGGTGCCGTACTTGTCGAACCGCGGCGTGGCGATTCCCTCTCCCGCCGAGCGCGTCGGCCAACTGCGCCAGGGTGTCCGGTGTGGACGCGGTCGGTGGGTCCGCTGCCCGGCAGCAGCAGTGCCGCCCGCAGCCGTTGCCGGGCACGATGTTCGGGAACGTGCAAGGTGCCGTACGCGGTCGTTCCGTCGGCCGTGAAGACGACCTCCCGGTCGACGGCAGGCACGAGCCCCGGGTGCTGCCGCGGCCGGGGCAGCGGTGACGGTGACTGTGACGGTGGCCAGTGTCGCCGCGGCTGCTGCCACGTGGCGGAACATTGGCTCACCTCTCCTTACGCGAGGGCCCTTTCGACCAGGGCGACAGCCGCGCGGGGGTCGTCGACCTGGAGCACCAAACGTGCGTACCGCTCATCGGCCAGTTCGACCACGACCGCCTTCGACGGATCTCTGACATCCCAGAAGACCTTCTCGCCATCCTGATGGAATGTGCCGGCGGTGATCACGCCGGGCAGGTGGGAGCCCGGCGCTCGGATTCCCTTGGGGTCGGTGGCGATACCGGGGTCGGCGGTCACGCCACGGACGTTGGCCAGCGGGATGGTCAGGCTGCCTTTGAAAGACCAGAGCCTGTCGAGACCCTCGATCACGACGACGAGGTCGTCGCCGTCGATACGTATCAGTGCCATTTCGGTTTCCGTTTCAGGGAAGTGGGTCGAGATGTCGGGTCAGCGCGGCGGCAACATTGTCGGGACTGCCACGCAGGAGGATGCCCAGCGCGGCGGCGGTGAGGGCGGCGGCCAGGTCAGCGGGAACACCGAGCGCGTCGGCGACCGCCTGGTCGACGGCGGCCAACGCGGCCGTCACCTCGGAGGCGACCTCCTCGTCGACCGGTGCGCGTTCGACCGTCGCGAGCAGGAGCAGGCGGAGGTCGGCCGTGGTGACGAGTCGCAGCGCGGCCGCGGTGTCCGAGGCGCCGCCGAGGGCGTCGAGCAGAGGGCGGACATCGTCGGCGAGGTGGCTGCGCAGAGCCATCAGGTAGAGGCCACGCTTGCTGCCGAACGTCTTGTACAGGCTGTTGCGGTGCACGCCGAGGTGACTGACCAGGTCGTCGACGGACACGCCGTCATAGGCGCGTCCGCCGAACAGCTCCACGGCGGCACGCACCACTTCGTCCTCGTCGAAAGCTCTTGGCCTGCCCATGGCCACGAGAGTAGACGGTTAAGGAACGACCAGTCAAGAACGATCGTTCCTCAATCCCCCGTCCCCTTCGAGACATGGTCTGCCTCATTCTTGTTCGACCGGTTCCATGCCGGGCAGGCGGCGTCAGCAAGGACTCTTCGACCAGGCAGGCGGCGTCGTACCCGACGTGAGGGACGACAGGTCAGGCGCTCAGTGTTCGGAGCGGGGAGGCGCAGGTGTGTGACTGCCGAGCGGCCGGTTACGGGGTCGGTGTCTCAGCAGACGTCGTGGTCGCGGGCGAACTGGTTGGCCGGCCTCGGCGACGGAGCCGGTCATGGCCCGCAGATGGAACGCGCAGGCGGCGGAGGCGAGCTGCGCGTCCGTCAGGGGCAGCTGCCAGCGGTTGGCGGTGCGGTCGAAGCCGGCGGAGCGGACCTTCTCCGCGAGGCCGGCCGCGGGCGCCACCCGCTATCCGGTGCCGCCCTCGCGCTCGCCACCTCGATGCTCTGGAACCACTACGCCAAGGACCTGCTGACCCGCGTGCCACCGCCCCGCCGGCGGTCCGCAGGGAGGAAGCACCCCCCATGTAGAACGGCCCCGGACTCTGCAGCGCGCGGCGGACGTTGCGGGCCCGGCGCAGGGCCCCCTCGTCCGCCCGGTCTGCTGGGGAGCGGCTGCTCGCAGGACGCGAACTCGGGGAGTTCCGTTCGGGATGACCCAGGCGGCGGCATCCGGGGCTCGGTCGCGGTGCAGGGTTTGCGTTACGTGCTCATCCACCCGGGGGCCACGCGTACCAGCCTCAGCGGCCGCTACGACGAACCGACGCTGCGCTGCATCGAGGAGCAGCAGCGGACCGCGAAGCCGATCTCCGAGGTGCTCGGGCCGATCGACGCGGCGGTGGACGACCCTCCGAAGCAGGCGCTGAGCGCCTTCGTCGAGGGGCGTGAACCGGATGTGCGCACTCCAGGGTTCGATGGATCGGCCGCGCGCCGGTTGGACCGGCTGACCGAGGAGTTCCTGGCCGGCCGGTGACCGGTGGGGGCCGGCTTCAGTCCGCGGCGTAGGCGCGGAGGAAGGTGTCCACGGCCGCCTCGGCCAGGGTGCGCATCTCGGTCGCGGTCAGTCGGCGTGTGCCCAGTCGGGAGCGTGTCTCCAGGGGACCGGTGATGAGGGCCAGGAGTTGCTCGGCGGCGGTCGCGGGGTCGCAGGGGCGCAGGTGTCCGGCGAGGGAGAGCCGGCCCAGGCGGTCCGCCATCGCCTCCGCGATCCGCAGCGAGGTGTAGTCCTGGACGACCTCGATCAGGTCCGGGAAGCGGGCCACCTGGGCGTAGGTAAGCCAGCGCAGTGAGCGGGAGCGGTGGTCGCAACAGGACCGCACCAGATGGTGGGCGACGTCGTTCAGCGTCTTGCGCAGGTCCTTCTTCGGGCTGCGCAGCCGGTCCAGCTCGACGAGGTTGGTCTCCATCACCGACTGCGCCACGGCCGTGAGGGCGGCGCGGAAGAGGGTCTCCTTGTCGGTGAAGTGACTGTAGACGGTCGGTTTGGCGACACCGGCGCGTTCGGCGATCTCCTGGACCAGGGCCTGGGCGTAGCCGCGTTCCGCGAAGACGTCGAAGGCGGCCTCCAGGATCGCCTGCCGCTTGTCGATGCGCCCCCGGGGGCGCCTGGGTGCTGTCGCCGGTGCTGAAACCATGCCCTCAGGGTATCCGGCGGCGGCCGGAACCGAACCCGTGAATCAGGTCTTTCGAACCGGGAGGTTTCCGGTCGGGTGAGGTTGGTAGATTGAACTCGTGGGTTCATTATTGAACCCACGAGTTCAGTCATACTTACCCGTCGGGAGACGAAAAGATGAGCACCCCTCCACACGACAGGCTCGACCCGGCCTTACGGCGCATGATCGGCGTCGTCCTCATCGGCGGGATCATGGGGATCCTCGACGGGTCCATGACCGCCGTGGCCGTGGACACCCTGTCGACGCGCTTTGACGCCTCCCTGAGCACCACCGGCTGGGTGTCCACCGGCTACCTGCTGGCCCTCACCGTCACCATCCCCGTCACCGCCTGGGCCGTCGAGCGGGTGGGAGGCCGCCGGCTGTGGCTCTTCGGGCTCGTCCTGTTCATGGTCGGGTCGATCGCCTCCGGTCTGGCCTGGGACATCGGCAGCCTGATCGCCTTCCGGGTCCTCCAGGGCGTCGGGGCGGGCATCCTCGATCCGCTCATGCTGACCCTCCTCGCCCGCGCCGCGGGGCCCTCGCTGGTGGGCCGCGTGATGGGCGTGATGGGCATCGTCAGCTCGACCGGGCCGGTCCTCGGGCCCATCGTCGGTGGCGTCATCCTCGAGGGGCTCGACTGGCGCTGGATGTTCTTCGTCAACGTGCCCATCGTGATCGTGGCCTTCGCCCTGGCCCTGCGTCATCTGCCCGCCGACTCCCCGGGCTCCCGGGCGGACGTGGGCCGCCTCGACGTCGTGGGCGTGGCGCTGATCGGTCCCGGCGCGGCGGCGGGTGTGCTGGCCCTCTCGGAGGTCGCCCAGCGCGGCTCGTTCACCACCTGGCAGGTGCTGCTGCCACTGGTGGCGGCCGTCGCCCTGCTGGCCGGCTACGCGGTGCACGCGCTGCGCGCCCGGCAGACCCCGCCGCTGATCGACCTGCGGCTGTTCGGCCGGCGCAGTTTCACCGCGAGCGTCGTCGCCGCGGCCGTGCTCGGGCTCGCCACGTTCGCGAGCATCTTCGTGATCCCCCTCTACTACCAACAGGTGCGCGGCTACGGCGTCTTCGAGTCCGGGCTGCGGCTGGCGCCGTTCGGCGTGGGCTCGGCTCTGGTGATGCCGCTCGCCGGACGCCTCTCCGACCGGTGGGGCTCGCGCAACCTCGCCCTGGCCGGGGCCGCGATCGCCCTGGCCAGTTCGCTGGCGTTCAGCGGCTTCGACGCCGGGACCGGCGAGATCTGGCCACTGCTGGCCGCCTTCACCCTGGGCATCGGGACCGGGGCGGCCGGAGCGCCGGTCATCGGCTCCGTGTACCGGACGCTGCCGCCCCGGCTCGTGCCACAGGGCAGCTCCGTGCTGTACATGCTCAACCAGCTCGGTGCCTCGGTCGGTATCGCGGTGGTCGCCCTGCTGATGCAGGAGGCGGGAGCCGACGACCCCCGGTCCGGATTCCGGCACGCCTATCTGGGCGTCGTGGTGGCGCTCGCCGTCATGATCGTCGCCAGTGTGTTCATCCCGGGCCGCCCGGACCCGGCATCGCGACCGCCGGCCAAGGGCACCGGGACGGATCCGGAACCGGAGGCCGACGAGCCCTCCACCGTGCGCCTCGGCGCCCGGGAGAACACCCGTCAGGCTCCCTGACCGAGGAGATGAGGCAGTGGTGCGGGACCAGACCGAGCGGTGGCTCGACATCCTGTTGGCGCCGGAACGCGACGGACTGAGCGTGGCCGAGGTCTGTCGCCGCCACGGTGTCTCGCGCAAGACGTTCTACGCCTATCGCGCGCGCTATCGCGCCGAGGGGCCGCCCGGACTCGTCCGGCGCTCCCGTCGGCCGAAGAGTTCCCCGGCCCGGACGGCTCGGGAGGTCGAGGCTCTCATTGTCCAGATCCGTGACGCGCACCCCCGGTGGGGCGCCCGCCGCATCCACAACGAGATGCTGCGGCGCGGCTTGCGGACAGTACCGGCGGTGTCCACGGTCCACGCGGTGCTGCGCCGCAGCGGGCGGCTGCCGGAGGCCGTGCCGGACTGAAGACGGCGGACGGCGGGCGGGGCCCCGCACGGCCCCGCCCGCCGTCGCCCGCCTACCCGCTACCAGCGCACCGGCAGCCGGGCCACTCCGAAGACCAGGGCGTCGGTGCGGTACTCGACGTCGGCCGCGTCGACGGCCGGCCGCAGTCCGGGCAGGCGGCGCAGCAGCGCGGGCAGCGCGATCTGCAGTTCCAGGCGGGCGAGTTGCTGTCCGATGCACTGGTGGGCGCCGTAGCCGAATGCCAGGTGCGCCGTCGGCCTGCGCCGCACGTCGAGCCGTCCCGGGTCGTCCAGGTCCAGGCCGGTGCCGTGGTTGGCGGCGAGCGTCGAGAGCAGTACGCGCTCGCCCGCCGCGACGCGGGCGCCCCCCAGTTCCAGGTCGGTGGCCGCCTGACGGATCAGCGGCGGTGCCACCGACAGCAGCCGCAGCAGTTCCTCCACAGCGGCGGGCGCGGCATCGGCGTCGTCGCGGACGACGGCCAGCTGTCCGGGGTCGCGCAGCAGCGCCAGGGTGCTCATGCCGATCATGCTGGTCACCGTCTCGTGACCGGCGACCAGAATGCTGTTGCCCATCCCGATCAGCTCGTCGTCGCTCAGTTCGTCGCCGTGCCGGCGGATCAGGTCGCCCAGGATGTCGTCCCCGGGGTCGCTGCGCTGACGTGCGACCAGCTCACCCATGTAGGCCGCCATCGCGGCGAAGTTCTCCAGCTGGGTCTCCAGCGTGCCCGCGGCGTCCGTCCCGATGGCGCTGCGGCGCTGGATGCCGTCGCGGTCCTCGGCGGGGATGCCGAGCAGCTCGCAGATGACGAGGAGGGGTACGGGTCCGGCGAACGCCTCGATCAGGTCGGTGCCGGGGCCGGAGCGGACGAGGGCGTCGAGCCGTTCGTCCACGACCCGGCGTATCGCGGGGGTCAGGGAGCGGACGCGCTTGACCGTGAAGGCGCCCGAGAGCATGCGGCGGTAGTGGGTGTGGTCGTCGCCGTCGTAGTTGAGGAGGATGCCGGGCTGGTTCATCACGGTGCGCGGGCCGGTCCGGTCGAAGGCGAAGCCGGCTTCGTAGCGGGGGTCGGCGAGCGCCTCGCGGACGTCGTCGGGCCGGGTGACGAGTACCGCCTCGAACTCGCCGAGCTGGGGGTTCGAGGTGGGCACCCGGGGCAGCTCCCGGAGGTCCTGGTCGTCACGCAGCCGTTCGAGTACGGCGTCGGGGCGGAACGGGCAGCCGGCGGGGCGCCGGTTGTGCGGCATGGGCACGGCGTCGGTCATGAGGGACTCCTCTCCTGTCGCGAAGCGGGCGTGGGCCAAGGCCGGGTCGGCGGGCGGCCGGCCGGGGGCGGGGTGGTGGTCCGCGCGAGCAGCGCCCGCGCTCCGCGCAGGCCGGCCGCGCTGTTCCAGCCGACGATGCCCACCAGCCGCCCGTCGGCCTCGGCGTGGGCGACGAACCGGCCCTCGGCGGCAGCTCCCTGGACGATGCGGACGGCGGCGTGCGCGGGGACGCCGCCGTAGACCTGTATGCGGACGCCGAACTGGTCGGACCACAGGTACGGAAGGGGCCGGTAGGCGCTCCTGGCGCCGAGGATGTCGGCGGCCACGAACAGGCCCTGCTCGGTGGCGTTCGTCCGGTTCTCCAGGCGGGTGCCACGGCCGTCGGGGAAGCGGGCGACGTCGCCGACCGCGTACACGTGCTCCGCGGCGCGGCTGCGGGTGTCGCAGACGACGCCGTCGTCCAGGGTGAGCCCGCTGCCGGCCAGCCAGTCGGTCGCGGGGCGGCCGCCCACCGCGACGACCACCACGTCGGCGGGCAGCACCTCGCCGTGTGCCGTGCGCACGCCGGTGACCCGGCCGTGCGCGCCGACGGGGCCGGCAACCGCCGTCGAGGTGAGCAGCCGTACGCCCCGGCCGGTGTGCAGCCGGGCCACGTGGGCGCCGAGCCGGTCGCCGAGCACGCGGCGCATGGGGTGGGGCTCCGGCTCGACGAGGGTCACGTAGTGGCCGAGCGTGCGCGCGGTCGCGGCGATCTCGCAGCCGAGCACGCCGGCGCCGACGACCACGACCCGGCGGGTGCCCTCCAGGTCGGCGCGCAGCCGCCGGGCGTCGCGCAGGGTCCGCAGGGTGTGCACGCCGGCGAGTGCGGGTTGCCGGGGGAGGGTGCGGGCGTGCAGGCCGGTGGCCAGGACGAGGGTGCGGTAGGCGAGCCGTTCGCCGTCGTCCAGGACGAGCCGGCGGGCATCCGTGTCGAGTCGGACGGCGGTGCGGCCCAGCCTCAGGTCGAGGCCGAGGGCGGCGAGTGAGGCGGGGTCGCGCAGCCGGGCCTGGTCGGGCGGCCATCGGCCGTCGAGGACCTGCTTGGACAACGGCGGCCGGTCGTAGGGCGGTTCGGGGTCGGCGTCGACGAGGGTGAGCGGGCCGGTGAAGCCGCCGCCGCGGAGCCGTTCGGCGACGGTGAGTCCGCCCACCGACGCACCGACGATCACCACGCCGGCCGTCACGCCGGCTCCTGGACGAGCCGGATGACGGCCGCCGGGCACAGCAGCGCCGCCTCACGGACCGGGTCGTGGCTCGCCCGGGGCGGTCGGCGGTCCAGGAGGACGACGACGCCGTCCTCCTCGCGCTGGTCGAAGACCTCGGGGGCGGCCACGACGCAGTGCCCGGCGGCCACGCACCGGTCCTGGTCGACCGAGACTGCCAGGCCGGCGCCCTCGCCGGGGCTCACCGCAGCTCCTCGATGACCTTGGCGAAGGTCTCCATCTCGGGTTCGAGCACGCTGAAGTACGACAGTCCGTAGGTGTCCCGGCGGTGGAGCAGCCGCTGTGCGCACTCCTTGGGGGAGCCGACGAGGAACGAGGGCAGTTCGGCGATCTCGTCGGGGGTGAGGTCGAGGTCGTTCTGCCACACGTCGGTCACGGTGTCGACGGCCGCCGGGTTCGGCAGGACGCGGTGGACGGGAACGTTGAGTTCCACCTCCGAGGTCCGGTCGCCGAGCAGGTCGTGGACGTCGGCGATGCGCCGGGTGATCTCGTCGGGCCCGCCGAGCCGCAGTCCCTCTCCGTCGGCCACCGGGGCGGTCGCGGTGAAGCCGACGATGTCCGCGTGCTCGGCTGCCAGCCTCAGGACGCGGGGGCCCCGGCCGGCGATCAGGAGGGGCGGCCCGCCGGGCTGGGCGGGGGGCGGGACGATGTCCGGCGAGCGGAAGGCCCTGCGCAGTTCGCGGACGGTGCGTTCCAGGTGGTCGACGCGTTCACCGGCCCCGGTCCAGGGCAGGCCCGCGCGGTCGAACTGGGCCTTGTCGTAGCCCGCGCCCAGCCCCACTTCGAGCCGCCCGCCCGCGTAGTGGTCGAGTGTCGCCAGCTCACGGGCCAGAACGGTCGGTCGGTAGAACATCGTGTTGAGGACGAGGGTGCCGAGGCGGACGCGTTCGGTTGCCTCGGCCACGAGGGCCAGCGTGGCCAGCGGTGCGGGCATGCCGAGGTGGTCGGACACGGAGACGACGTCGTAGCCGAGGCTCTCCGCCCGGCGTGTCTTGGCCACCCACTGCTCCCGGGTGGCGGGGCTGAACAGGACGAGGCCGAACCGCAGCGGCCGGTGGTGCGGGCTGGTCACGGGTGAAACCCTTCTGTCGGGGCTGCTCTCAGCGCTGGTAGGGGCGGGCCGCCCGGGCGGTGCGCAGGGCCTCGGCCCACCACACGAGACGGCTCAGCAGCGCCTTGGCCGCGACCTCGCTGTCCTCGGGGTCGCGGGGCGCGTCGCCGTCGAAGGCGTTCCACACCTGGTGGAAGAGGAGGGACTCGCGCAGCGGTACGGCGTGCAGTTCGGTGAAGACGTGGCGCAGGTGGGAGACGGCCCACAGACCGCCCTCATGCCGCCGTAGGAGACGAAGGCGACGGGCTTGGCCGCCCACTCGTCGAAGATCCAGTCGATGGCGTTCTTCAGGGCGGCAGGGACGGTGTTGTTGTACTCGGGGGTGACGACGACGAACGCGTCGGCGCTGCCCAGGCGTCCGGCGAGCCCGCGCCGCAGCTGTGCCGCCTGCTCGTCGGGCGGATCGCCCGGTGTGGCCTTCTCCAGGGGGAGCGGGTAGTCGACGAGGTCGATCAGGTCGATGTCCAGGTCCTTGCGCTGTCGGGCCTGGCCGACGAACCAGCGGGCGACGGTGGGGCCGAAGCGGCCCGGCCGGACGCTGCCGATGAGAACGGCGAGGTGCAACGGCGGTGTGACGGTGGTCGGTCGGTCGTCGAGGAGGTCGGTCATGTGCGCAGCACTCCGTTCGGGGAGCGGCCTCGCAGGCCGGTGAGGGCGACGGCCGCTCCGGCGGCGCCGGTGAGGGCGATCGCGAGCATGGCCGTCCGGTAGCCGTCGTGTCGGGTGAGCAGGGCAGCGACCGTGGGCAGCAGCAGGACACCGCCGAGCTGGACCCCGGTCTGGTACACGGGTACCGCCACGCCTCGCGTGTCGGGCGCGAGACCGAGGGTGGCCTGGAGGTTGAGGGCGGCGAAGGACAGGACGAAGGCCAGGCCGACCAGGAGCAGGCTGGGCAGCACCCCGCCCAGATATGTGTCGGGCGGTGGACGCAGCAGGAGCAGCATCTGTCCGGCGAGGGCGGCCGCGGCCCCCGCGGCGATGGGGCGGGCGGTGCCGAAACGGCCCGTGAGCCGCCCGGCGAAAGGCACGGACACGGCCAGCGGAACGCAGGCCGGCAGCAGGGCGAGCGCCAGGCGCCAGGGTCCCCAGCCGAAGCGCTCAGCGGCGTGGAAGGTCACCAGCAGGAGCAGGGCGGCGTAGGTGCCGTTGAGGGTGGCGGCGCCCAGCGTGGAGCGCAGGAGGTCGCCGTCGCGGAGCAGCCGGGGGGTGAGGCGGTGGGGCCGGCGGTCCTCGGCCGCCGGGACAACGCGGGCGCCCCAGGCGAGCAGGGCGATGGCGATCGGGGCGGGGAAGAGGAAGGTCCACTGCCAGCTCACGGGGGTGAGCAGCCCGGACAGCAGCAGGCCGGTGGTGAAGCCCGCGGCGCCGAACAGGGAGTAGACCGAGACGGCGCGGCGCAGCTGCGGCCCGTCGGGGAAGGCCGCCGCGATCAGGGTCAGTCCGGCCGGGGCGGTGAGCGCGGCGCAGGCGCCCTTGACGACCCGGGAGACGACCAGGACCCACAGGGTGTCGCCGAGTCCGCCGAGTACCGAGGCCGCGGCGAACACGAGCAGGGCGATCAGGTAGCAGCGGCGCAGGCCCCAGCGGGCGGTGCAGCGGGGTCCGAGGAGCAGGAGGGCCGCGAAGCCGAGCGCGAAGCCGGTCATCAGCCACTGCACCTGCCAGACCGACAGCCGCAGGTCGGTCGCGATCGAGGGCAGCGCCACGAGCACCACGGACACCTCGACGGCGTCGAGGACCATGTTCCCTGACAGCACGAACAGCAGCCGCCAGGCGCCGGGTCCCGCCCGGTCAGACACGGCCGGACACGCCGGTCACCGGGGCGGCCTCGGCCGCCGCCCGTTCGGCGAGCAGTGCGGGCAGCCGCTCGCTGATCAGCTCGATGTTGCGTACGACGAGGTCGTCCGGCATGCCGGCCACGCTCGCCCAGAAGATCAGGTGGTGGACAGGCAGTCCCCGGATCCGGTCGTGGATGCGGTCGGCGGCGTCCTCGGGGGTGAGCACCTCCAGCAGCGACCAGGAGCCGTCCTCGGCGGGCGGCTGCGGGAAGTCCTCCGCCCGCAGCAGCGGGGGGCGGGCCAGCTCGGTGCCTTCCAGTGAGCCCTGCTGGTAGGAGTTCATCTGGTGGACGAGATGCGGTGCGATGCGGGGCCAGGCGGCCTCGGGGTCGTCGGCGAGGATGACGGGCAGCAGGTCCGACACGCGGGCGGTGTCCGGGTCGTGGCCGCCCTCCACGAGACCCTCGCGGTAGTGGCCGTACATCGTGTGGTTGATGTGGAGCAGGCCGGTCCCGAGCCGGCCCGCCAGCCGGGCGCCGCGCGGCCCGTAGAAACCGCCCCACAGCGGTACGGGCGCCTGGAGGGGGCCGGGGGTGACGCCGCCTTCCTCCCACAGTCGGCGTACTTCGCGGATGTTGGCCTCGACGTGGCGGAACCGGCGGTCGTAGTCGGCGCCGAAGAGCCGGTACTCCGGGATCCGGTAACCGGCGCCGAAGCCGATCTCCAGCCGGCCGCCGCTGATGAGATCCACGAGGGCGGCGTCCTCGGCGAGTTGGGCGGGCTTGTGGAGGTTGGGCAGGACGACGGCGGTGCCGACGCGGGCACGGCGGGTGCGGGCGGCGGCCGCGGCGGCGAAGGTGAGGGGCTGTGGCAGGTAGCCGTCCTCGAAGAGGTGGTGCTCGGTGAACCAGATGCCGCCCGCTCCGCGCAGGTCGGCCTCCTCGCAGTACTCCAGGGAGCGGGCGTAGTGGTCGGCCCACGGCCGGTGCCACTGCCGGGGGTTGCGCAGGTCGAAGAGAAGTCCGACGTCCATCGTCAGGTCTCCGTTCGCGGCGGGGAAACGGGGGCGGACGGGGTGGGGGCGCGGCGGGGCCGGTCCGCAGGCCGGGCGAAGACGCGGGCGACCAGGGCGCGCAGGTCGCCGGGCTCGCCCCGATCGTCGAGCGGGTCGGGCCGGCACGTGGGCGGGCGGTGGTCGTGCGAGGTGGTCGTCATCGGCTGTGGTGCTCCTCTCGTGGGAGGCGGGCCGGCGGGTCAGCCGAGCAGGGTGCCTCCGCTGGCGTCGATGAAGGCGCCGGTGATCCAGCGGGCCTCCTTCGAAGCCAGGAAGGTCACGACGTCGGCGATGTCGGTGGCCTGGCCGACGCGCTTGAAGGCGGACAGCTGGGCCATCTGCTCCACCGCCTCGGGGACGTCGAAGAGCGGGCTGCCGTTGTCGGTGATGCCGGGGGCCACGCTGTTGACGGTGATGCCGCGCGGCGCGAGGTGGCGGGCGAAGTGCAGGGAGATCTGTTCCAGCGCGCCCTTGGTCATGGCGTAGGCGACCTGGTCGGGGCTGGCGAACCGGGTGAGGCCGGAGGAGATGTTGATGATCCTGCTGTTCTCCCGCAGCAGGGGCAGGGCGCGCTGCACCACGAAGAAGGGGGCCTTGGAGTTCACGGCGAAGAGCCGGTCGAACTCCTCGGGGGTGACGTCCTCCGGCTGGAGGCCGGCCGGGGTGGTCACTCCGGCGTTGTTGACGACGATGTCCAGTGCGGCCTCGCCGGTGCGTTCCTTGAGCGCCTGCTCGACGCCGAGGAACAGGTCGTGCACGCCGCCGGGGGCGCCGAGTTCGGCGCGGACGGCGAAGGCGCTGCCGCCGTCCTCCTCGATGGACTCCACCGTCTGGCGGGCGGCCTCCTCGCCGTTTGCGTAGTGGACGGCGACGAGCGCGCCCTCCTCCGCGAGGCGGCGGGCGATGGCGCGGCCGATGCCCCGGCTGGATCCGGTCACCAGCGCGGTCGTGTTCGTGAGCCTGCCCACGGAAGTTCTCCTGTCGGTCGTGACGGTCGGGTCGGTCGTGCGGGTCGGTTCCGTCGGCTCGGTCGGTGCCGGCGGGGGCGGTGCGAGGCCGCTGATCCGGGTGGCGAGGTGGCGGCGGACTGAGCGCAGGGTCAGGAGGTCGGCGAAGAGTGCGCGCACGGGTTCCACCTCCGCGCCGCCCAGCAGGAGGTAGGACTGGGCCTGGATGTCGGTCAGGGTGCGGGCGCCGACGGGCCGCCGGATCCGGTCGTACGCGTCGAGCCCGCCGGTGTCGTGGCCGCGGCCGTGAGCGTCCCCGGCCAGGGCCTCGGCGAGATGCGGGGCGAGGGCGGCGGCGTCCTGGAGGCCCAGGTTGAGCGCCTGCCCGCCGACCGGCATCTGCACGTGGGCGGCGTCTCCGGCGAGCAGCACCCGTCCGCGCCGGTAGCCGTCCGCCTGGCGGCGGGTGTCGTCGAAGGCGTTCAGCCACAGGGGCCGGCCGTGCCCGATGTCCTCCCCGATCACCTCGGACCAGGCGGCGACGACCTCGCCGTAGTCGGGCGGCGCGGTCCGCGGGGCGGGGGCGGTGCCGAAGACGTGCACCATGACGCGGGTGCTGCCGTCGGGCCAGCGGTGCGCGGTGGCGAGGCCCCGGGGGTGCCGTTCGAAGCGCCGGTCGGGGATGTCGAGTCCGGCGACGTCGGCGCGCAGCATCTCGCGGCGCGCGTCGGTGCCGGGGAACCCGAACCCCGCGAGGCGCCGCACCGTGCTGTCGCCGCCGTCGCATCCGATGACGTAGTCGCCCGTCAGCCGGGAGCGGAGGGCGCCGGGACCGGCCGTTTCCAGGACCACTTCGCCGTCGTCCTCGCGCAGGGCGACCAGGCGCCGACCGCGTCGCAGGTCGGCGCCGAGGCCGACCGCCCGTTCCTGGAGCACGGCTTCCAGCCGGGTCTGCCGGCACTTCCACTGGCCGGCGTGCGGGTGGGCGGGGTCGGCCTCGGTGAGGTCCAGGCGGAGTCCGCCGAAATGGCCGGGGCCGCCGGTCGGCAGCGGTCCGAGCCGGTCGAGGACGCCGCGTTCCGCCAGCAGTTCCATGGTGCGGGTGTGCAGGGTGGACGCGCGGGACTCGGTCATGGGCGCGGCGAGCCGCTCCAGTACCACGGTGGGCACGCCATGGGTGCGCAGGTCACCGGCGAGGAGCAGGCCGACGGGGCCGGCTCCCACCACGACCGCGGTCCCGGTCAACGCCGTTCTTCCGCGTACCGCTTGGCGTGTTGGAGGGTGGCCCGGCTGTTAGCGCCGAGGGCTTCGCGGATGAAGGCGCGGGCCCGCGCTACGTCGGCGTCGGGGCCCAGCACCGTGGTGATGTTGTCCGCGTCGAGCACGACCGTGTGCTGCGAGGAGGCGGTCACGGTTCCGTCGTCGGCCGTGCGGAACTCCCAGTACCCGGTGTGCAGGGTCATCAGGGCCGGCAGGGTGGTCTGCTTGTAGGCGATGCGGTGGTGCGGGAAGCAGACGCGGACGGATTCCGTGGTGTGGGTGGAGCCGTCGACGGCCTTGGTGTCCATGCGCAGCACCTGGAGGCCGGGGGTGTCCTCGGTGAGCCGGACGGATGCGACGTGGGGCAGGCGTTCGCGCCAGCGGTCGCCCTCGTTGACGAAGTCGTAGAGGTCCTTCGCGGCGCCCGCCACCTGGACGGTGTCGGCGAAGGAGAGGGTCAGTCCGGCGGTGCGGGTGGCCTGTTCGAGGCCGTTCTTGACGCCGGGGAGTTCCTCGCGGCTGTTGTGGTCGACGGCCTGGTCGATCCAGGCCAGGCCCTCGGGGTCGTCGTCGACGGCGCGGTAGGTGTGCAGCAGCCGCAGGTGGGTCTCCTGTTCGCCGCGCGGCTCGGCGATCCAGGTGCCGCTCATCTCGGCGACCGGGGGTGCGGAGACCTCCTGGTGGAAGGTGATGCGCAGCCGCTCGGGGTCGAGGGCGCGGCGTGACGTCCAGTTCTTGGCCTCGCCGTTGGCCGTGGCCCAGATGCGGATGCGTTCGTCGTGGCCTGCGCGTTCCAGGTACTCGACGTACACCGAGGGCGGGAAGAGCCGGGGCCAGTTCTCCACCTCGGCGAGCAGCCGGTACACCTCGGCGGCCGGGGCGTGCACGGTGATGGAGTGCTCGACCTCTCGGACGGTCATCGTGGACTCTCCTTGGAAGATCGGTACGCGGGGGCAGCGGTGCACGGTTCAGAAGTTGCCGAGGCCGCCGCAGACGTTCAGGGCCTGTGCGGTGATGGAGGCGGCGGTGTCGGAGGCGAGGTAGCCGACGAGGCCGGCGACCTCCTCGGGGGTGGAGTAGCGGCCGAGCGGGATCTTGGCCTGAAACTTCTCGAGGATGGCGTCCTCGGTGGTGTCGTAGGCGGCCGCGTATCCGGCGCGTACGCGCTGCGCCATCGGGGTCTCGACGTAGCCGGGGCAGACCGCGTTGACGGTGATGCCGGTGGGGGCCAGCTCGTTGCCGAGGGCCTTGGTGAAGCCGACCACTCCGTGCTTGGAGGCGGAGTAGGGGGCGCCGAGTACGACGCCCTGTTTGCCCGCGGTGGAGGCGATGTTGATGATGCGGCCCCGGTCGCCCCGGCGCATGCCGCCGGTGGTCAGCACGGCGCGGGTCACCAGGAAAACGCTGGTGAGGTTGGTGGCGATGACGTCGTCCCACAGGTCGTCGGCGAGGTCGGCGGTCACTCCCCCGCCGCTGCGGCCGGCGTTGTTCACCAGGACGCCGATCGGCCCGAAGCGGGCGACGGCTGCTTCGACCACCGCGGCTACCTGCTCGCGTTCGCGTACGTCGGCCGTGGTGCCGTCGGCGTCCAGGCCCTCGTCCCGCAGCGACTTGACGGTCGCCTCCACGGTGGCGGCGTCCCGCGCGCACAGGAAGACGCGGTGGCCCTGTTCGGCGAGGAGCCGCGCGGAGGCGAGGCCGATGCCACTGGTGGCTCCGGTGACCAGGGCGACCCTGGAGTTCTCGGTCATGCTCGTCCTTCCGGTCGGACGGTCAGGCGGCGTCGGAGACCGACAGGTGGGTGTTGACGAGTGCGATGAGCCGGCGCGGGGTCCGGGCGTCGGCGAACGCCTCCTCGTCGAGGCTGATGCCGTACGTTCGCTCGATCTGCCCGGCAGTCTCCAGCAGGGCCAGCGACTCGTAGCCGAGGTCCGCGAAGTCGAGGTCGGCGATGTCGCCGTCGAGGTCGACGGTGTCGTCGGTGCCCGCGGCCCGCAGGAGCACCGCCCTGAGGTCGTCCAGGGTGAATGAGGTGGCAGCCATGTCAGGTCCTTCGTCCGGAGGGGGTGGGGCCGGTGGCCCGCACGACGAGCGCGGAGTTGAACCCGCCCTGGCCGCGGGCGAGCACGAGGGCGGTGCGCAGCGGCGCCGGCCTGGGGCTCGTCACGAGGTCGAGGTCGTACTCCGGTGAGGCGACGGAGCCGACGGTCGGCGGGATCACCGCGTCGCGCAGGGCGAGCAGGGCGGCGGCCACGTCGAGCGGGGCGGCGCCGGAGTAGAGGCGGCCGGTGCCCGTCTTGGGTGCGGTCACCGGGACTCCCCGTACGCCGAAGACCTTGGTGATCGCCTCGGCCTCCGCCCGGTCGAGGGAGGGGACGGCGGCAGCGTCGGCGAAGACGACGTCGATGTCGTCGGGCGCCGCTCCGGCGTCGGACAGGGCGAGTTCGACGGCGTGCTGGAGGGTCGGGGCGCGGTCGCTGTCGGGGTGCGGGTCGACGGTGGCCGCGTGGCCGGCGATCTCGCCGTACACGCGGGCGCCGCGGGCCCTGGCGTGTTCCTCGGCCTCCAGTACGAGCAGTGCGCCGCCCTCGCCGGGGACGTGGCCGGCGGCCCGCTCGTCGAAGGGCAGGTACGCGTCGTGCGGGTCGTCGCCGGTGCTGAGCCGGCCGCTGGTGAGCTGGGCGACCCAGCCCCACGGGCAGATGGAGGCGTCGACGGCGCCGGAGATCACCGCGGGGGTGCCCTTGCGGACCTGGCGGCGGGCCTGGGCGAGGGCGTCGAGGCCGCCGGCCTGGTCGCTGACGACCACGCTGCTGGGACCGCGCAGTCCGCCGCGGATGGAGATCTGGCCGCTGTTGACGGCGTAGAACCAGGCGAACGACTGGTAGGCGCTGACGTGTTGGCCACCCTTGCTCCACAGGGCCCGCAGTTCGTTCTGTCCGAACTCGAAGCCACCGGAGTGGCTCGCCGTGATGACGCCCACGTCGTAGTCGGGCAGGTCGGCGGGGACCAGGCCGGCGTCGGCGAACGCCCAGTCGGCGGCGACCAGCGCGAGGCGGGTCATGCGGTCGGTCTGCGGCAGCAGGCGGCCGGGCAGGTGGCCGGCGGCGTCGAACCCGCTGATCTCGCCCGCCAGCCGGGACGGGTAGGGGGTCGGGTCGAACCGGGTGACGCGGCCGAGGGCGTTGCGTCCAGCCAGCGTGGCGGCCCAGTACTCCTCGATCCCCAGCCCGGTCGGGGCGACGACGCCCAGGCCGGTGACGACGGTGCGGCGGGTCATCGCGCACCTCGTCCCGGGTCGGCGAGCACGATCGCGCTCTGGAAGCCGCCGAACCCGCTGCCGACGGAGAGCACGGCGTCGGTGAGCTGGTCCCGGGCGGTCAGCGGCACGTAGTCCAGGTCGCACTCGGGGTCGGGGGTGTGGAGGTTGGCGGTCGGGGGGCACCACGTTGTTGGCCATGGCCAGGACGGACGCGGCGATCTCGACGGAACCAATGGCGCCGAGCGAGTGCCCGATCATGGACTTGATGGAGCTGACGGGGGTGCGGTACGCGTGCTCGCCAAGGCTGCGTTTGACCGCGGCGGTCTCGTGCCGGTCGTTCTGCTTGGTGCCGGAGCCGTGCGCGTTGACGTAGTCGATGTCCTCCGGGTTGAGGCGGGCCTCGTCCAGGGCGACCCGGATCGCCTCGGCCATCTCCTTGCCGTCGGGGCGCAGCCCGGTCATGTGGAAGGCGTTGGAGCGGGTGGCGAACCCGGCGACCTCGGCGTAGATCCGTGCCCCGCGGGCGCGGGCGCGGTCCAGGTCCTCCAGGACGAAGACAGCCGAGCCCTCACCGAGGACGAAGCCGTTGCGGCTGGCGTCGAAGGGGCGGGAGGCGTGTGCGGGGTCGTCGTTGCGGGGGGTGGTGGCCTTGATGGCGTCGAAGCAGGCCACGGTGATGGGTGAGATGGGCGCGTCGGTGGCGCCGGCGATCATCACGTCGGCCGTGCCCTCGCGGATCAGGTCGGCCGCGTGGCCGACGGCGTCGAGGCCGGAGGTGCAGCCGGTGGAGACGACCGTGGCGGGCCCTTCGGCGCCGACCGCCCAGGCCACCTCCGTGGCGAAGGAGCTGGGCACCATGTAGCCGTACAGGTGCGGTACGGCGTAGGTGTGGTCGACGAGTTCGAGGCGGCCACCGTCGCTGACGGTGCGGTACTCCTGGTCGAGGCCCATGGTGGCGCCGACCGCGCTGCCTATGGTGACGCCGGTGCGGCGCGGGTCGAGGGCCTCGAAGGCCAGGCCGCTGTCGGTGACCGCCTCGCGCGTCGTGACCACCGCGAACTGCGCGGCCCGGTCCATGCGGCGGATCTCCTGCGGGGTGAGGCCGGACAGCTCCGGGTCGAAGTCGACCTCGGCCGCGATCTGCGAGCGGAACGGGGCGGGGTCGAAGAACGAGATGCGGCGGGTGGCGGTGCGGCCGTCGGTGAGCAGGTTCCAGAACGCCTTGGCGCCCTGTCCGCCGGGCGCGGTCACGCCGACGCCCGTGATGACGACCCGCCGTCGGGGCGTGCCGCTCACCGGTCGCTCCAGTCGTAGAACCGCTGGGCCATGGCGTCGGCCGGGGAGCGCCAGGTGGCCGGGTCGTAGGCCTGGATGTGCGGCTTGAGGTCCTCGCTGATGGCGACGAACCGGGGGTCGGTCCTGGCGTCCTCTATGCGTCCGGCGCCGTCGTCGTCGTCGAAGTCCTGGAGGTGGAAGTAGAGGCCCCGGTAGGCGAACAGCTGCCGGCGCCTGGTTCCCATCCGGCCGGGCAGGTCCGTCCGGTCGAAGGCCCCGAAGAGATCCGCGACCTGTTCGGCCGAGGAGGGCACCATCCGGGCCACGATCAACGTGCTGTGCATCGTTCTCCTTCTGAGTACGGGGGGTTCGGGTCAGCGGGCGGGGCCGAACCAGCGCTCCAGGGCGGTCGGCAGGTCGTGGTGGGCGCCGGGCGCGGCCCAGGCGACGTGGCCGTCGGGGCGGACCAGGGCGCCCGCGGTGGTGGCGAGGGGCGCGTGCTCGGGCGGGTCGGCGAGGGCGGCGGTGACGATGTCGACGCGGTCGCTCCAGGGCGCGGCGCGGTGGCGGAGCCTCGGGTTGTCGGCGAGGTCGAGCAGCAGGCCGCGTCCGGTGCGCAGGAGTTGGGTGGTGCTGGTGCGCCGGGCGCCGTGGTCCAGGGCGTGGTGGGGCAGCCGTACGCCGAGCAGGGGGTGCCGGCCGCCGCCGGTGTCGTAGCGGATGTCCGTGCCGCTGACGCGTCCCGCGAGGTGGTGGGCGACCTCGGGGTGGTCGAGGAGTTCGGTGAGGATGTCGCGGACGGGGGCGACGTCGTCGCCGCCGAGGATGAGCAGGCTCTGGGCCATGGTGTTGGCCAGCAGCCGCCGGCCGACGGGGTGCCGTTCCTGGTGGTAGGTGTCCAGGAGGGCGGGTGGTGCGGTGCCGCGGACCACGGCGGCGAGCTTCCAGCCGAGGTTGGCCGAGTCCTGCACGGAGGTGTTCATGCCCTGGCCGCCGGCCGGGAGATGGACGTGCGCGGCGTCGCCGGCGAGCAGGACGCGATCGCGCCGGTACCGGGTGACCTGGCGGGCGGCGTCGGTGAAGGCGCTGACCCAGACGGGTTCGGCGGTGGAGATGTCGGTGTCGGTGAGGCGTTTGAAGACGTCGGCGACCTCCTGGAAGTGCGGGGGCGCGGTACGCCTGGCCGGGGGTGTGCCGCGTTCGGCGGCGATGACCCGGGTGATGCCGTCGGGCAGATGGGCGACCATGACCAGCCCGCCCGCGGTGGGGTCGGCGGTCATCTTGGGCGGGAGGTCGACGCCGCGGATGTCGGCGAGGTACAGCTCGGTGGTCGCCGGGGTGCCGGGGAAGTCGAAGCCGACGAGGCGGCGGACGGCGCTGCGGCCGCCGTCGGTGCCGACGACGTAGCGTGCGCGCAGGGCCCGTTCGGCGCCCGCGACGGTGACGTTGACCCCTTCGGCGTCCTGGCTGAGGCCGGTCACCTCCTGGCCGCGCCGGATCTCGGCGCCCAGCTGCCGGGCCCAGCTCTCCAGCACCGCCTCGGTACGGGACTGGGGGACGGTGCGGGCGGCGCCGTGGGCGGCGCCCAGGACGGTGAGGTCGAGGGGCAGCCCGCCGAAGTGGCCGGCCGTGCTGGTGTCCAGCTCCCCGAAGCGGGGCAGCAGCCCGCGCTGGTCGAAGAGTTCCGTCGTGCGGACGGTGAACCCGATGCCGCGGGACTCGCCGGTGGGGCGCTCCAGGCGTTCCAGGACGAGGACGTCGGCCCCGGCCAGGCGCAGTTCTCCGGCCAGCATGAGCCCGGCGGGCCCGGCGCCCACGACGATGACGGAGGCGTCCATGTGAGTGTCTCCCTACAGGTAGTCCGTGTTGGGCTCCAGGCCGCACAGGGAGCGGCCGTAGAGCTCGACGTTGACCGCGGGCGTGATCATCGCGTGCAGTGACGCGGCGTGCAGGTCCCGCTGGATGCGGACGAGGGGGACGTCGCGGTGGATGGAGGAGCCTCCGCCGGCCGAGGCGAGGATGTCGACGGCCGCCTTGCACTGGCGGGCGATCCAGCCGATCTGTACCCGGGAGGCGACGCGTTCCTCGGTGCTCCAGGGCTCCTCGCGGGCGGACTTGGCGCCGATGAGGCCGGCGAAGCGGTGGGCGCGCAGTTCGGCGTCCTCGATGAGCAGCGCCGCCTCGCCGACCTGGAGATGGGTGAGCGGCGCCGCCTGCTGGCTGGCGTAGTGGGTGTAGGTCAGCGGCCGGCCGGGGAGCCGGTCGAGGAAGCTGGACAGGGCGTACCGGGCCGCGCCGAGCAGCTGGCCGCACTGGATGGCGTTGGTGGTGACCAGGACGGGGACGCGGTAGTGCGGTTTGGCGGCGTTGACGCGTGAGCGGGAGATGTTCTGGTAGAAGTCGATGCCGGTGATGACCCGGTGCTCGGGTACGAACACGTCCTCGGCGACGGTGGTGACGCTGCCGGAACCCTGTAGCCCGACGGTGTGCCAGTCGTCCTCGATGCGCAGCTCGGAGACGGGGACCAGGCAGAAGAGCGGGACGGGGTCGGCCGACGGGTCCTCGGGCAGGGCCACGTTGATCTTCCACTGGCTGTGCAGGACCCCGCTGTTGAAGCGCCAGGTGCCGTTGAGGAGGTACCCGCCGTCGGTGCGTCGCGCGGTGCCGGTCGCGGCGGTGGTGCCGCTGATCCGGACGTGGGGGTGGGCGTAGACCTCGTCGAGCGCCTCGTCGGGCCACAGGGCGGTCATCCAGCCGAGGGCGGCGTACACGGACAGGCAGAAGGCGGCGGAGCCGTTGCCCTTGCCTATCTCGGCCAGTACGTCGACGAAGGTGCGGGCGTCCGACTCGTAGCCGCCGTACTGGGCCGGGACCTGCATCTTGAGCAGGCCGGACTCCTCGATCGCCGCGACGACGTCCTGGGGCAGGCGCCGGTGTTCGTCGATCCACACGGAGCGGGAGCGCAGCAGGGGCACCAGTTTGGCGGCGGCGCCGACGAGTTCGTCACGGGTGGGTGCGGTGGCGGACGGCATCAGTTCCTCCGGCGGGAGCGGCTGCGGTGCACGGGCGGCACCGGTCTACTCGCCTTCGATGTTCGCGGCGATACGGGCCAGGACGTCATTGGCCGCAAGGAATTCCGTCTCGGTTATCCCGGCGAGCGAGCGGGCGGCGTGGGCGTTGACGAGGACTTCGGCGCGCTCGTGAGCCCGGTTTCCGGAGCCGGTCAAGCCGATCTCACCGTCGCGCACGGAGACCCAGCCGCGCGCCCGGAATTCATCGACGACCGGCTGATAGGTGGCACTCAGATCGACCGCGAGAAATGGGGCGAACGCCTCGTCGATTTCCGAGACCCGGTCCAGGCCGATGCTTATGGCATGGAGGACCTGCCACTGCCGCCGGTCGAGTTTCTCCTCGGCAAGCGCCCGTGCGGTCGCCTCGTCGAAGAGGCGGTGCAGATGGAGGAGCCAGTAGCCGAGCCGTTTGGTGGTGTTCTGCTGGAGCACCGAATGCACCTCAGTTCTGCGGAGAAAAGTCTTTGCGGACGAGTCCCTCGTGGTGCGGCAGGACCCAGTAGAGGGTGAGTTCGATGCGCGCGAAGAGCCACCGCCCGCCCTCGCGGACGTAGGTGTCGGCGAACTTGCCGGCCACCATCGCGCTCTCGTCGTCGAAGACGACCCGCTCCTCGAAGAAGCTGACGCCGGTGGCGAGGTTGCCGCTGACCTCTACTTCGTGGCCGTGCACGAACTGTTTGACCAGGAGGCCCGAGTCCGGCCTGTCCTGCTGGATGCGGCCGGGCAGCGCGGCGAAGTACTGCTGGATCATGTCCCGTCCGCTCGCCCGCCCGAGGTGGCCGTAGTCGAGGTGGGCGGCGGTGGAGAACAGCTCTCCGACCGTTTCCCACCGGCCGTCGTTGATACGGCGCGGCAACTCTGCCCGTAGCCTGTTCAGTTCCCGCTCGTCCTCCAGAATACGGACGCGTTCTTCGAGGGATTTCACGAGGTCGACGATTTCGCTCTGCTCCGGCATGGAGGGAGTGCCCCTTCCCGTTGAAGGAGTGGAATCGGATGGGACCGTGCGGCCGGCTTCTTCCCGACCCGTCGACCCTCGCAGACCGAAGCGTTCGAACTCAAGGGCCTCCGGGAGAACCTACGGTCGGACCGCAGGGTCTCCTGTGGTGTCACCCGTGGCTTCACCGAAACGCGAACGCGCCGTCCCTCCCGAAGAGGAACGGCGCACGACAGAAATGTTTCCCCGTTACGAAGGAACTGCGCCCAGGACCGCGCGCAGTTCTTTGCGTCCGGACACACCGAGTTTCCGGTACACGCTCGACAGGTGGAACTCCACGGTGCGTACCGCGAGGAACAGGGTGTCCGCTATCTCGCGGTTGCTGTACCCGGCGCGGGCCAGTTCGCTGATCCGCGCCTCCTGACCCGTGAGGCCGGGTACGTCGTGCTGCCGGTCGAGCGCGGCGGAGAGCCGGCTCGCCCACAGCCCGTTGCGGCTGTCCCGCCCGATCGCGACCGCGGCCTCGAGGCGGTTGCGGGCCGCCGAGGGATCGCCGCGGCCGGTCTGGAGAGCGGCCAGGTCGTACAGGGCGTGGATCAGGTCGCCGCGCGCCTGGGCGAGGTCGAGGAGTTCCACGGCCTCCTCCAGGAGCGACAGCGCGCAGTCGCCCTCGCCGGTGACGGCCATCGCGTGCAGGGCCAGGCCGATGCCCCTCGGCGCGCCCCAGGTGCGGGCGGCGGCCAGTTCGTCGGACGCCAGGGCCTGGGCGAGGTCGCGTCGGCGGACGGCGAGGGCCGCGAACGCCGCCCGTGAACGCCACGGCTGCACCGCGGGGTTGGTGACGCTCTCGGCTCTCAGGAGGCGCCCGCTGGAGGTGAAGTCGTCCAGCGCGTGCTGGAACCGTCCCGTGGCCATGTGCAGGGTGCCGCGGGCGGCAAGGACATGGGCGGCGTCCGGAATCGTGTGGTCGACGCGGCCGGCCAGTCCGTGGGCGAGGAGGGATGCGTGCGCCTCGTCCGTACGACCGGACATGACCTGTGCCTCGACGAGCCAGGCGAGGGCCAGGTACGTCAGTTCCCGCGGCAGACGGCGGCCGAGCGCGCCCTCCAGCAGGGCGGCGGACTTGACGCCGTCACCGGCCAGGAGGCTGATCCTCGCCCGTAACAGGGTCAGCAGGTCGCGGTGCCGGGCCGATCCCCACCACCGCGGGTCCCTGGCCAGTTCCCGGCACTCGGCGTGCGCGGTGACCAGGTCGCCGGTGTAGAGGAGGGTCAGCACCGCCAGCCACATGCAGTAGGGGTGGCCGCGCCGGTCTTTGGCCGTCAGGATCTCGCGGACCTGTTCGTGGACGAGGCTGCGCCGCACGCCGAGGTTGGCGAGTTCGAGACTGTGCAGGGACAGGCACACCTCGTCGGGCGGCACCCGTTCGTCGCCGGGATCCATCCGGCCGGGAATGTGAACGGCTGAGCCCTCGCGGAAAGGCTTGGTGCCGTTCCCCGGCCCGTCGCTCGAATGTGGCGCCTCCGTCATCGTCTCCCCCTTGGTACGAAGGTGCTCGATCCGCGCGTCAGGTCCCGGGCCGGTGGCGGTGTTCGGGTGCGGCGGCCGACGACCGCCCGTGATCACGGGTTGGTGCCGCACGCGCGCGGGCCGGCTGACGGGACCGGCGGGGCACAGCCGGACGACACTGTCCGGGGCACTCGGCCGGGGCGCGGATGAGGAACTGCGGGAACAGCAGGGACAGATCCCGCTCGTGGGCGGAACGGAGACGACCGTACACGGTCAACATTGCGGCATTGTCAAATCACTGGCCGAACCTTGTCGTTCGGTTTCTCCGGAACGGCAGAACGAGTGGCCAGGAATTGCCGCTGCCGAGCCTGACCATCAGCCTTCCTCCCGATGACCGTCACTCATGTCTCCGAACATTTGTCACTCACCACCCCGAACAAATTTCACCCGCCTCCCCGAACAATTCGGAGAGACGGGTGACAGTCGTCCATATAGATAGGTGACACTTTCACGCGGGTCCGGCAGGCCGCCGGTACTCAGAAAAGGAAGCGCCACCGGCAGCCGTTATCTACATCGGTGCCCTGCCCGCCGCCACGAGGCCGGCGACGGGAGCCACGTACCGACGGCTGATGAGCCAGCGGCCGTCCTCCTGTTCGAAGTCGTCATCCACCAGGCCGACCACCGTCCAGTCCGCCGGCCGGTGGCGCCCGTCGGGGGTGCGGGTGGCGCTCCAGTGCCACACAGTGGCGTAAGCCTGCACGTGAGGGCCGTGCTCGGTCCATTCGACGAGGGTCTGGCCCAGCACGTGGGCGACCGTCCGCTCCCGCTTGTAGGGCAGGCCCGCGGACATGAAGGCGGTGAACTCGTCGCGCCCGTGGAAGCGCTGGGTGGGGCCGGGCATCACGTCGTACTCGATGAGCGCGTCCTTGGTGAAGCAGTCCACGAGCTCCTGATACCTGTTGCTGTCGACGAGCCGGAAGAACTTGTAGAACGTGCGGTAGATTTCCCGCTCCGCCTCAATCCTGGCCAGCAGATCGTCCGAGGGGGCCATGCCAATTCCTTCCGGGACCGGTGGGTTTCCGCTCATGATGCCACGCCATTTCAAGGCCCGGAACACGCCATTGACCGCTCTGGCCGCAACTGGCTAATGTACGGCCGTTATCGGGTTCCGTCGGCAGCGGACGACACCGAAGGGGGCGGGTGTGCGCATGGCGTATTTCGACCTCCCCGCCACGTGTCCCGCGTTCTCCGCGCCGCCGTTGTCGTCGCGTCGCCACATCGACCTGCTGAGAGTGAGCAGCGCCGGGTGTCCCGCCGGCCGGCTCGCTGACCCGCTGTAACGCGCGCACCCGGTCCTTCTCTCTGCCGCTCCCCCACGGGCCTCATCGCCGCGGCGTTTCCCGGAGCCCCCGCGCCGCGCTCCGCCTCCGCTCGACCTCGCTCGCAGGAGACACCACTCGTGATCATGGAACGCTCGCGGACGCCCCGGCTGTCCGCTCTCGCCACGCTGTCGGCCCTCGCCCTCGTCGCCCTGAGCGCGTGCGCGGGCGGCGACGGCACGGAGTCGGACGCCGGTGCCGGGACGCCCGTGTCCGGCGGGAACCTGACCTTCGCCGTCGCCACCGACGCCGGCTGCCTCGACCCCCAGCAGGTCGGCAGCAGTGACACGCTCTACGCACTGCGCCAGACGGTGGACTCCCTCATCGACCAGGACCCCGCCACGGGCCGCCTCATACCCTGGCTGGCGAGCAGCTGGCAGGTGAGCGACGACGCCAAGACCTTCACCTTCCGGTTGCGCGCCGAGGCCACCTTCAGCGACGGGACGCCCGTGGACGCCCGGGCGGTCAAGGAGAACTTCGACGCGATACCGCGGCTGGGCGGCCTCGCGATCCTGGCGCAGGGCTACCTGACCGGATACCGCGGTACCGAGGTCGTCGACGAGCACACGGCTCGGGTCACCTTCGACCAGCCCAACGCCCAGTTCCTCCAGGCCGCCTCGACCGCCGCGCTGGGTCTCGTCTCGGCCGCCGACACGGGCCGCACACCGCAGCAGCGCTGCGCCGACGGCGTACACGGCTCCGGTGCGTTCACGGTGTCCGGGTACCGGCAGAACCAGTCCCTCACGCTGAAGAAGCGCACCGGGTACGGCTGGGGCTCCGCCGCCTCGAAGAAGAAGGGCGAGGCGTATCTGGACTCCGTGACCTTCAACGTGATCGCCGAGTCGGGGGTGCGGGCCGGCAGCCTGGGCTCCGGGCAGGTCGACGCGATCGGCGGGGTGCGCCGGCAGGACGAGGCGGTGCTGCGCCGCGCCGGTGCGCGCGTCGAGCGGCGGGCCAATCCGGGCGTGGTGTTCAACCTCGGCTTCAACAACGCCCGCCCGCTCACGCGTGACGCCCGGGTGCGCCAGGCCGTCCAGGTCGCGATCGACCGCGCTGAGATCGCCGAGGCCGTCTTCCCGACCGGCACCCGGCCGGCCGCCAGCGTCCTGTCCCGGACCACGCCCGGTCACACGGATCTGTCCGGGCACCTCACCCACGACCGGGCCAGGGCGGAGTCCCTCCTTTCGGCGGCCGGCTGGAGCGCGTCCGGTGACGGGGTCCGGACCAAGGACGGGGCGGAACTGCGGCTGACGGTGGTGTCGTTCAGCAACGCCGGTGCCTACCAGAGCGCGCTCGAACTGGTCCAGCAGCAGCTCAAGGACATCGGCGTCGGCCTGGTCATCAAGCAGCTCCAGGTCACCCAGTTCCCGCAGACCCTCAAGACCGGTGACTACGACGCCCTGTGGGGCGGCGACCTGACCCGGGCCGACCCGGACGCGCTGCGCACCCTGTACTCGACGCACCTGGTGAACTCCTACCGGCTTCCGGCCGGCGAACTCGACACCGTCCTCGACGCACAGGCCAGGACGACCGACACCGACCGGCGCGACCAGTTGGTGGCCCGCGCCCAGGAGTTGGTCGTGGAGCAGGCGTACGTGGTGCCGATCGTGGAGCAGCAGGCCCTGATCGGTGTCTCCCCGAAGGTGCAGGGCCTCACCCTCGGCGCGTCCGGCGGGGTGCGGCTCCACGACACCTGGAAGAAGTGACGCGCGCCTGCCCCCAACACACCCGGGACCACGAAGGAAGACGATGCGAAGGTATGTCCTGTGGCGCCTGGCGCAAGCCGCCGGCGTCCTGTGGGCGGCGTACACCCTGGCGTTCTTGCTGCTCGACCTGCTCCCCGGCGACCCGGTCGCCGCGATGGCGGGCGCCGGCCTCAACTCCACCCAGGTCACCCCGGAGCGGCTGGCCGAACTGCGCGCCGAGTACGGGTTCGACAGGCCCGTGCTGGTACGTTACGCCACCTCCCTCGGGGCCGCCGTGCGCGGCGACTTCGGGGAGTCGGTCGCCACCGGGCGCCCGGTCACCGCCACCCTCGCCAACGCCCTGCCGCAGACTCTGCAACTGGCGGGCGGGGCACTGGTGCTGGCCGTGGCGGGCGGCGTCGGTCTGGCACTCGCCGGCACCGCCACCAGGCGGCGGTGGCTGCGGCAACTGCTGCTGTCACTGCCCTCGCTCGGCATCTCCCTGCCCGCGTTCTGGGTCGGGCTGATGCTCGTCCAGCTGTTCTCCTTCCGCCTGGGCCTGCTTCCCGCGTTCGGCAACGACTCGGCAGCGGGTCTGCTCCTGCCCGCGGTGACCCTGGCCCTGCCGGCCGCCGTGCTGATGGCCCAGGTGCTGTCCAAGAGCCTGCTCGCCGCCCTCGGCGAGCCCTACATCCAGACCGCCCGCGCCAAGGGGGCCGGGCGGGCCCGGGTGCTGGTGCGGCACGCGCTGCGCAACGCCTCGCTGCCGGCCCTGACCGTGGTCGGCGTGCTGGCCGGGCAGCTCACGGCGAACGCCGTGGTCGTCGAGAACGTCTTCTCCCGCAACGGCCTGGGGCGGGTCATCACCGATGCCGTCACCGTGCAGGACATCCCGGTCGTGCAGGGCGTCGTGGTCTTCGGGGCGCTCGTGTTCGTCCTCGTCAACCTCCTGGTCGACCTGGCCTACCCCCTGCTCGACCGGCGCATCGTCGCCCCCGGCCACAGGAGCGCGGCATGAGCGAGACACTCCGGTCCCGGCCCGCGTCCGCGCCCGCGCGGCCCTCCGGCCCACTGCCGGCCGGACCTGTCGGGAGGCGGGGGCCGGGACGGCGCATGGGGCGCTTCCTGCTGCGCCGGCCCGGACTGGTCCTGTCCCTGCTGTTCGTCTCCTGTGCGCTGCTCGCGGCGTTCTGGCCCGGCCTGTTCACCGACCGCGACCCGCTGCGCGCCGTCCCCGCCGAGATCCTGCGACCGCCGGGCGCGCGGCACTGGTTCGGCACCGACGAAATGGGCCGCGACCTGTACGCACGCGTCGTGCACGGCGCCTCGCTGTCGCTGAAGGGCACCGTGATCGCGGTGGCGGTCGCGTTCGTCGTGGGCAGCGCGCTCGGTCTCGTCGCGGGATTCGCCGGCGGCTGGACCGAGGGCGCCCTGATGCGGTGCGTGGACGTCCTGCTGGCGGTCCCCGGGCTGTTCCTGTCGTTGGCGGTCGTCACCGCGCTCGGTCCGGGCACCGTCCAGATCGCAATCGCCGTCGGGTTCCCCGGGGTGCCGGGCTTCGCACGGGTCATGCGGGCGGAGGTGCTGCGGGTACGGCACACCCCCTACGTGGAGGCGGCGCGCGTCAGCGGCGCCCGGTGGTGGGCCGTCCTGGGCAGACACGTGATCCCCAACGCCGCCGGCCCGGTCCTCGTACTGGCCGCCCTCGACCTGGGGACGGCCGTCCTGGCGGTGTCGTCGCTGAGTTTCCTCGGCTACGGGGCGCCGCCGCCCGCTCCCGAATGGGGCACGCTCATCGCCGACGGCCGGGACTACCTGGCCGACGCCTGGTGGGTGACGACGCTCTCGGGACTGACCGTCGCCGCGCTGGTCCTGTCGGTCAACCGCATCTCACGCGCCCTGGACGGCGAAAGGACGGACGACCGATGACAGCGCCCGCGCCCGAACCCCTGCTCTCCCTGCGCGACCTGCACGTCTCCTACCGCAGCCGCTCAGGCCCGGTGCACGCGGTGCGCGGTGTCGACCTCGACATCGCTCCCGGCGAGATCGTGGCCCTCGTCGGGGAGTCCGGCTCGGGCAAGAGCACCACCGCACACGCGATCACCGGTCTGCTGGCCCCCGGCGGGCGGATCGACGCCGGAAGCGTCCTCCTGGACGGCCGGGACCTGACCACCCTGAAGGACAAGGAGCTGCAAGCGGTGCGGGGCACCCGCATCGGTCTCGTCCCCCAGGACCCCGCCGTCTCCCTCAACCCCGTCCAGCGCGTCGGCCACCAGGTGGCGGAGGTGCTGCGCATCCACGCGACGGTCACCCGGCAGGCCGCCCGGGAGGAGGCGCTGGACCTGCTGGCCAGGGCCGGTCTGCCCGACCCGCGTACCCAGGCGCGACGGTATCCGCACGAGTTGTCGGGCGGCATGCGCCAGCGCGTGCTGATCGCCGTCGCGCTGGCGGGCTCGCCCTCGCTCGTCATCGCCGACGAGCCCACCAGCGCGCTCGACGCCACCGTGCAACGCGGCGTCCTCGACCACCTCCAGGAACTCACCCGTGCGTCCGGTACGGCGATCCTGCTCGTCACGCACGACCTGGGGGTCGCCGCCGACCGGGCGGCACGCATCGCCGTCATGTCGGAGGGCACCGTGGTCGAGTGCGCGCCCGCGTCCCGCGTGGTGGCGGCGCCGCAAGACCCGTACACGCGACGGTTGCTGCGCAGTGTGCCCCGGCTGGACAGCACTCCCGTGGCACCGCCGTCACCGGGTGAGGACGCCGCACCGCTGCTGGAGGCCCTGCACCTCACGAAGGACTTCCCGCTCCCCCGCACAGCCGGCGGCCCCCGCACCCTGCGCGCGGTCGACGACGTCAGCGTCACCCTGCGCCGCGGCGAGACCGTCGCCCTCGTCGGGGAGTCCGGTTCCGGGAAGTCGACCACCGCCCGCATGATCCTGCGCCTGACGACACCCACCTCCGGCCGGATCAGGTGGGACGGCGAGGACGTCACCGAGGCCCGCGGGGCGCGGCTGCGGGCGCTGCGCCGCCGGGCCCAACTCGTCTACCAGAATCCGTACTCCTCACTCGACCCGAGGCTGTCGGTGGGCGACATCGTGGGCGAGCCCCTGCGCGCGTTCCGGGTGGGCGACCGGGCCGCCCGTGAGCAGCGGGTCGGGGCGCTGCTGGACCGGGTGGCGCTGCCGGCGCGGCTCAGCGGGCACCGGCCCGCGGAACTCTCCGGTGGCCAGCGCCAGCGAGTGGCCATCGCGCGCGCGTTGGCGCTCTCCCCGGAGCTGGTGGTGTGCGACGAGCCGGTGTCCGCCCTCGACGTGTCGGTCCAGGCGCAGATCCTTGCCCTGCTGGCCCAGTTGCAGGCAGACACCGGTGTGTCGTACCTCTTCGTCTCGCACGACCTGGCCGTCGTACGCCAGGTCGCCCACCGGGTGCTGGTGATGCGGTCCGGGCGGCTCGTGGAGAGCGCGACGGCCGACGACCTGTTCCGGTCCCCCGGCCACGCGTACACGCGCACCCTGCTCGCGTCGGTGCCGGGAGGGGCGGGAGGCGGGTGACGCCGGAGCCGCACGGGGCTCGGGCCACGCTCGCGGTGCCTCTGACCGGCCCGTACGGCCGTCTCGACGGGCAG
Organism: Streptomyces sp. NPDC023723; assembly: GCF_040639815.1. Classification (NCBI taxonomy): domain Bacteria; kingdom Bacillati; phylum Actinomycetota; class Actinomycetes; order Kitasatosporales; family Streptomycetaceae; genus Streptomyces; species Streptomyces sp. NPDC023723. The sequence goes on along the minus strand of NZ_JBFAAP010000009.1, from coordinate 136,253 downwards.
GGTCCGGAGGAGTCGTCGGGGGCAGTGGTCCCGGGCCGCCGGCACTGCACGGCGGCTGTCCCTGACCTTGGAGGCCGGCAGACGGCCGGCCCCGGACGTGCCGGTCTGCGTGTCGCCGTCGAGTGTGACGACAAAGGCCAGACCGGACAACGTGGTTGGAGAAGCACGGTGTCGTGACGGACGAGATCGCCCTCGATTTCGAGCACGCCTTCCGTATGACCGAGCGCTTGGTGGAGTAAGGGCTCCTCGGCCGTGACTCGCTGCCCGACCTGCGGGTGATCGGCCCGATCTTCGACGGGATGGCACGCGACGAAACCACGAACCGGTGGACGACAGCAGTTCTTGGCAGCGACCCCGGGTGGAGTGCTGTCCGGGAACTGGCGCGGACCGTTCTCGCCCGGGAAGGCGTGGACGCCTCGGTGTTGCCAGACATTCGCGTTGTTCGGTGAAGGCTCGATAGCTCAGGCCGCAACCCGCCTGTGCGGCGCCACCGGCCTGTGGGAAGGCCACCGCCTCGTCATAGGCCCGGTTGTGCGCAGCCAGCAGTAGAGCTGTCCGATCATGCGGTTGCAAAGGTTCCTCTGAGCCGCAGAGTGCCGGTTCCCATGGTCGCGGCGCCGCCGGTGGTGCACCTTGAATCCACCGAGTCGTGAGCCGACGAGCCTTGTCGCCGCGCGTCCTGCCCAGACGCTGATCGGCGACAAGGACTACTTCGGCCGAGGCTTCGAAGGAGAGCTCTCCGAACAGGACATTCGGCTGCTGCGGCCGGCCCGCAAGGGCGAGCCGGAACGCGCCAGGTCATCGAGTCGGTCAACCAGACCTTCAAGGGCCAACTCGACGCCCTGGCGGAAGCCGGGTGCGATCCGGCCTTCTCGGAGAAGATCAGCACCCGCATCAAGATCTGGCCTGAGTTCGTCAAGGCGATGGACTTCGCCCGCACCATCAAGAAGGCCGTCCACACCAGCGGGTGATCTTCCCCGTGCACGAGATGAAGCGCCTCGGCCGCGGCGCCGCCGAACTGCTGATCATCGCCGAGGACCTGCGCCACCACGACATCCAACTCGAACTCCTCGCCGCCCCCTCCAAAGGGTCTACGGCCCCTCCGGGCACGGCGCCGCCCTGTTCGTGTTCTTCGCCGGCATTGCCGAGTCCGAGCGCGAGTACATCCGGGAGAAGTCCCTGGAAGGCCAGGCCTCCGCCCACGAGCGCGCCGGCACGGCAGACGCCCCAAAGCCGTCGACGACGAGGCCGCTACGCCCGATCGCGTCCCCGTCCCCGAGATCGCCCGCAAGCTCGTCATCATCTCAGGCAGAAGCAGGGACAGCGTCCCTCCGTCGCCACCGTGTACCGCATCCTCGCCGAGGACACCGACAGCACCGAGTGATCCCGGACGCCTGCCAAGGCTTCAAGATCAACTCATCCGAGTGGCCGGGGTACTCGCGGCGCTCTTCGGGGACGAAGTCGCCTTCCGGCGCGCTGAAACACCTCGACCCGGCCGGCGGCCTGCCGATGGCGCAGCAACTGGTCCGCCTGGGCGGATGGACACCGCGCTCGGCGCGGCAGCTGACCGACGTCCTGTCCGAGGTACTCCCGAGCGAGGGAGTGCAGGCCATGCGCAACGGCTGCGAGACCGGCCGGGTGCTGGGCACGAGCCTCGGACTGCACCCGTCGGCCATCACCGCCCTGGACGGCGTCTACGAACGCTGGGACGGACTCGGCATCCCAGCGGGGCTCGCGGGCAGAAGTGCCGCCGGCCGCACGCGTCGTCCGCGTCGCCGAACAGGCGGTGCTGGCGTCCGCGGCGGGCGGGGCCGCCGCAGCGGTGGCGGAGGTGACCAGGCGGGCCGGCGGCCATCTTGGCCCCGACGTGGCGGCCGCGTTCACGGACGCCGGCGCCATGGTCCCGGTCGGCACCGTCCCCGAACTGTGCGCGCTACCGGCCCGGTTCGTCGACCTGGAGAGCAGGTGGCTGATCGGACACAGCGAGCACCTCGCCCGCCTGGCCGAGGGGGCCGGGAGGCTGGCCGGGCTGGCCGGGCTGGCGGAGGACTAGGTCCCACGGGTGCGCTGCGCGGCCCTGCTGTACGACCTGGGCCGGGCGGTGGTCTCCGCCGGCGTGTCGGACAGCTCCGGCCCGCTGAGCACGGCCGACACCGAACGGGTGCGGCTGCACGCCTACTGGACCCAGCGCATCCCGCTGCTCGCCCCGCTGGCGCCGCTGGCCGCGGCGCACCACGAGCGGATGGCCGGCAGCGGCTACCACTGCGGCACGCACGCGGCCCAGCTTTCGGCGGCCAGTCGCATCCTGGCCGCGGCCGACGTCTTCGCCGCCCTCACCGAGCCGCGCACGGCCCGCAGGACGCGGCCGGGATGCTCCGGGCCGAGGCCGACGCCGGTGCGCTGGACCCTGCCGCCCGCGCGGTGGTGCTGCGCGCGGGCCTGGCCGCCGCGCGTCCCGGCCGGCCGGACTGACGGAGCGGGAGGTGGAGGTGGTGCGGCTGCCCGCGCGCGGACTGATCAACCAGCAGATCTGCGAGCGGCTGTCCATCTCGGACCGGACGGTGGGACACCACCTGGGGCACCTCTACGACAAGACCGGGCGCCGCGGTGGCGGTCTTCGCCATGGAACACCATCTGCTGCCCTAGCCACGACCGCGACCGCTGTGGCGCGAAGGATCGTTCACTCGGCCTCGCCCCCGTAGCCCGAGTTTCGAAAGAACCGGTTCCTGCAAGGTGTATTGACCGCTCAGTCAGCCGACCATATGGTCTCCCAACGAATCAGAGTGACCGATCACTCAGCGGGGACGAGAGCCACGCACACCGGCAGCCCGTACCCCTCACCGACCGACCTGGAGCCGCACCGCGATGAGCCCGGCTCACCCACCGAGGGCCGGCGGACGAAAGGAACAGCGATCATGACGAGAACGAGGCGCTGGACGACGCGCCTTCTCCTGCCTGCCTTCGGTACGGCAATGCTCCTGGCCACCGGGCCCGTGGCAGCGGCTGCATCACCGCCGCTGACGTCACAGCCGGGCGCCTTCTCCGGGTACACCGACAAGGGTGCCCTGGAGGCCGAGGGCCGGGAGGTCGTCGAGAACGGCGCCCTTCCCGTCGTGCAGGGCGCCGCTCCGAAGAGCCGGCGGGGCACCACGTACTACGTCGATTCCGCGGGCGGCCACGACACGGCGAACGGGAGGTCGCCGTCGACCGCGTGGAAGACGTTCACCCGGGTCAACGCCAAGGTGTTCCGTCCCGGTGACCGCATTCTGCTCAAGGCGGGCAGCTCGTGGTCGGCCCAGGGCGACGAAGTGGCCAAGGAAGCCTACGACTACACCCAGTGGACGGACGGCGAACCGACCGACGTCACCGGCCCCGAACCGACCGCCCTGCTCGCCCCGAAGGGCTCCGGTGCGACCGGCCGGCCCGTCGTGCTGTCCAGCTACGGCACCGGCGCCGCCCCCGAACTCAACGGCCGCGGCGTCGTCAACGACGTACTGCAACTGACCGACCAGGCACACTGGGACATCTCAAACATCGAGATCAGCAACGTGACCGACGGCTTCGATCCGTCGACGTTCGAACCCGGCGCGGGCGAGGGCAAGCTGCCCGGCGAGGAGAACCCGAAGACCGGCGACCTGCGCGGCATCCACGTGCAGGCGGAGAACGCCGGGACGCTCACCGGTTACGCCATCCACAACGTGTTCGTCCACGACGTCAGCGGCGTCATGTGGTCGATCGGGAACAGCGGCCTCGACCGCTCCAAGCGCACCGGCGGCATCGTGTTCGAGGGGCTCAAGGGCGACGCGCTCACGGCTTCGCAGTTCTCCGGGGTCACGGTGCGGGACAACGTCATCGCCAACACCGCTTTCGCCAACGTCGTCTTCAAGCAGTTCTCCGGCATGGGCACCTACCGCTACCAGGACGTCGAGCCGGGCTGGGGCGACCGCGCGGCAGGCCGGGCCGCGACCGACGGCACCGTCACCGAGGACCCGGACTGGCGCCCCCACCACGACATCGGCATCTCGGGAAACTACCTGACCAACCGGGACACCCAGTACGGCTGGGACTCGCTCTACCTGACCAGTGTCCAGCGCGCGACCGTCGAGGACAACCTCATCGACGGCGCGGGGGTGTCGGGCATCGAGATGTACTACAGCGACGACATCGTCGTGCAGAACAACGAGGTCGCCGAGCTGGAGACCCGGGTCAACGCCGCCGACTCCAACGGCATCGACCCGGACCGGGGTGCGACCAACATCCTGATCCAGGGCAACTACGTGCACGACTCCGGCGAGGGCATCCTGCTGTGCGGCTTCGGCTTCGGCACGGCCGTGGTGCGCTACAACATCATCCAGGACATCGACCGCAACTACGTCAACCCGCACGGCGACAGCGGTGTCAACGTCATCCACAACAACCTGATGTACAACACGCGCCAGCCCCTGAAGGACAACACCGTCGGGTTCTTCGAGTCCTCGGGCAGCGCCGGAAGCTACCTGACCGCCAAGAACGCGCACCACGTCCTGAACAACGTGTTCGTCAACGCGCGCACGGACGTCGCCGCCGCCCGGTTCCGCACCGACTATCCCGGGGTCTCCTTCAACACCAACGCCTACTACGGTCCGCAGGTCGTCGCACCGGACGCGGATACCGGCGCGATCACCGAGGACCCCCAGCTGGGCGGGAACCCGGCCGACGACATCACCAACGCCGTACCCCGGTCGGCCGGTTCACCGCTGCTCTCGGCCGGCACCCCCGTCGACCTGGCGTCGATCGCGGCCGGCTTCGACGCGGCCGGCGACACCGGCGCCGGCCAGTTGCCCCTGCGGGTCGACTTCTTCGGCGCCCGGCTGACCACACCACCCCCCGTGGGCCCGGCCTCCGGACGGTGACCTCGCGGTCTGTACTCCCGCGGCATCCTGAGTCCTCGGTGCGGGCGGGCCACCTCTTCGGGTTGATGCCGCTCCGGACCGCCGCCCCGCCGAGGTGCCGGCCAGCACCATCTGCGACCAGGAAGCCGGGCATGCCCCCCGAGAAACGGTGAGCGGACTGCTGCACAGGTGCACATATGCCTGTGCAGCAGTTGTCCTCCACGTGGCTTCCATGAACGATCCGGGTGTGGTCACGTTGTTCCCGTTCCGAATGCGGTGCCACGGCGTACGGTCCGTTCCGGCGGGACGTACCCGAGAAGACCCGGGCGTCGGTATCCCGGCCGGCGCCGCGGGCCGACCGGCTACTCGCTCCCGTCCGTGGTGGACTGCTCCACCCGGACGTGGTGGACCACGGTGTTGATGTTGATGCCCTGGTAGAAGTTGACCGAGACGTAGTGGCGGTCCGTGTACCAGGTCTGGTTGTCGTCCAGGGTGACGGGGTCGCTGAGGAAGCTGCCGTCGGCCTGGAGCGTCGCGGCCACGGGTGTGGTGTCGCGGTCGACGAAGAGACGGACGGTGCCCTTCGCGGGGAAGTCCGGGGCGGTGGACAGGTCCACCTTGCCGGCTACGCGGAAGGTGGCGTCCGGGACGGTGGTGACGTGGCCGCGGGGTGCGGAGCCGGCCTCCGCCAGAGGCACCGTCGTGCCGTCGTCCCGGACGGCGCGGGTTCCCTTCTCCAGGACGAGGGGCGTCGTGTCGTAGCGCGTGGTGGCCCCGGTGCTGGGATTGACGTAGTCGACGTTGTCGACGACGAGGTTGCGGATGTTCTTGTTCTTCTCGAACGCGGCCGACAGCGTGCTGCTGGTGTGGAAGACCGAGTTGCCGTAGTACACGTTCTCCACGGGCGACCGTGAGGCCCCGCTGGGGAAGGAGAAGGCGGTCCGGCCGGGCGGCATCGTCGGGGCGGTGTCCACGTTGTCGATGTGGATGTCGCGGATCGTGGGATCGAAGGCGTCGGCGCCGGGGAAGGGCACGGTCTCCTTGTAGTCGGCGTCGAACTCGGCCACCCCGTAGGAGGCCCGTTCGAGCAGGCAGTCCCGCAGGTAGATGTTCTCCACGGCGCCGCCCCGGCTGGAGTTCGTCTTGAGCTTCAGGGCCATGGCGAGGCCGGAGCCGCCGAAGGTGTTGTCGTGGATGAAGACGTTGCGGATGCCGCCCGACATCTCGCTGCCCATGGAGACCGCCGCCGAGCCGCCGCCGTCGTTGCGGTAGGAGGAGTCGCGGATGATGATGTTCTGGCTGGGCGAGCGGTGTTCGCGGCCGTTCACGTTGCGCCCGGCCTTCACCGCGGCTCCGTCGTCGCTGACGGTGACGGTGTTGTTCTCCATCACGACGTTCTCGCTCGACTCGGGGTCGATGCCGTCGTCGTTGTTCCAGCCGGTGCGTTCGTAGCCGGTCGTCTTGTTGCTGTAGATGTCCAGGTTGCGGATGAGGACGTTCTTGGAGCTGAGGGGGTGGACGATCCAGAAGGGGGTGTTGCGGATCCGCACGTCCTCGATCAGGACGTTCGTGGAGTCGTTGGGCTGGATGAAGGAGGGACGGAAGGTCGACTTCATCGCCTGCGCCCCGGCCGGCGGGGCGACGTCGCGCACCTCACCCTGCCGCACCACCGGGATGGTGTCCGGCAGTTCCCCGTCGTCGGTGAAGATGCGCTGCTCAACGGGGACGTCCCGGTAGTTCATGTCGTTCAGGACACCGTTGGCCCCGTAGGGTGCGTCGACGCTCTTGTTCTCCACCGAGGGTTCACCCCAGTACCCCTTCTTCCAGGGCCGCCAGTTCCACATGTCCTCCTGGCCGTCCAGGGTGCCGCCGCCGGTGACGGCGATGTTGCGCTGGTGCAGGGCGTAGATGAGGGGCGAGTAGCTGTAGAGGTCGCTGCCCTCGTAGCTGGTACGCACGACGGGGTAGTACTCGTTGGTCTTGTCGCGCATGAACTCGACGACGGCGCCCGTCTCGATGTGCAGGTTGACGCCGCTGAGCAGGTTGACGGCACCGGTGTAGTAGGCGCCGTCGGCGTTGAGCGAGCCCCCGGCCGGGACGACGGCGATGCCGCCGCCGGCGGTGCTGCAGTCCTTGACGGCCGCGTTGAGGGCGTCGCCGTAGTACCAGACCTGCTGGGAGCCGTACACCAGGGGTGAGTCGGTGGCCGAGGGGCGGCCGGCCTCGTTGCCCGTGGCGTAGGTCTCGGTGACCTGCCTCACCAGCGGCCGGTACTTGGCCGCCGTCACGTCGCAGCGCCGGTCGGGGAAGACGGGGGTGTGCGCGTTGACGGTCCGGTCGATGCGGTCGTACAGCGCGTTGTTCCAGTGGGCCTTGTCCCGTGCGGTCGCCGGCTGGTCCACCGCGAGCGCGTAACTGCCGGTGGTGCGTCCGTCCTCCGCGGTGACCCGCAGGACGTCGCCCGCCTCGACCTGGCCGCTGTTCTTGGGCTGTCCCTCGGCGTCGACGAGGACACGGGTCTGCCGGGAGCGGTCGGCCGAGGTCAGCTTCGCCAGTGCCTGCCGTACGCCGGTCCCGGGCCGCACCGTGACGGTGGAGGTTCCCACGTTCTGGACGGCACCGGCCGAGCCCTGCCGAGCCACGACACTCGTGCCGGTCGAGAGCGGGTGCCGGGTGTCGGCTGCGGACGTCGTCGGGACCGCGTGCGCGGTGCCGAGCAGTCCCGCCGCCACAGCGGTGACCGCGGACAGGATCAGGGCACGTGGGCCCCGTCGTCGGTTTCGCACGGAAGTCGCCTTCCTGGTCGTGGTCGGTGTGCCGGTCACTTGTCCGCCACCGCGCGGAAGCCGGTGTGTCCCGAGCCGACGCGGTACAGCGCGCGCCCGTCCTCGGTCCCGAGGTACTCGGCACGGCCGCTGACGCGGTAGGCGGAGCCGGCGGCCACGGGCAGGGCGACGGTCGCGGTGACGTTGACGGGGATGTCGACCTCCGTGCTCACGCCGTGCCGGCCGCGGCGCCAGTCGACGGCGATCTCTCCGCGCTCCGTCCATTGGGTGCCGGATGCGTGGCTGACGCCCTTGTCGGCCGGTTCGATGCGGACTTCCGACGCTCCCGGCGCGGTGACCTGGATGCCGAGGACGCCTTCGAGGATCGCGGTGATCGCGCCGGCTCCCCAGCCGTGCGACATGCTCTCGCTGGAGGACTGGGAGACCTGGGCGCCGGTGCAGGAGGAGGTGGCGCAGCCGGGGGTCCACTGCTCCCACAGGAACGTGCCGCCCTCGGCCAGCACCTGCGCGGGGCCGTCCTGCGCGGGGTCGGTCAGGAGGTCGACCAGGGTGTCGGTGCGGCCGGTGAGCCGCAGGGCGTCCAGCAGGGTGCGCAGGGTCATCGGGCCCTGGCCCATGCCGAGCGCGGTGAGTTGTTCGCCGGCTGCCGGGTAGGTGGCGGGGTCGGCGACGCCGTAGGCGACGGGGAAGCTCTGCGCGTGCTGGCCGGAGTTGGAGAGTGCGGTACCGGTCTTGTCCAGGCCGTCGGACCAGGTGCCGGTGGCCGCGTCGAAGAGGTGGGTGCGCATCGCGGTGGTGAGGCGGTCGGCGCGCTGGTCGTAGGCGGTGCGCGTCTCGGTGTCCCCGAGGGCCTCGGCGGCGCGGGCGACGGTGCGCAGCGCGCTCACGCCGAGCGCGTTGACGACGGTACGGTCGGTGTTGCCGCTGGTGACGGTGGTGTAGCGCATGGGGGCGGGCCAGTCGGTGATGCCGTACTGGTAGGGGCCTGAGCCGCCGGGCAGGTTCGCCACCAGGCCGTTGGAGTCGACGGCGGCCCACACGTAGTCGGCGATGTCGCGCATCACCGGCAGGGCTTCTTCGAGGAGTTGGCGGTCGCCGGTGGTCCGGTAGTAGCGCCATACCCAGTCGGGGAACATCTCGGTGAAGTCGGGGATGTCCCGTTTGCCGTCGCCGTTGGGGTAGACGGCGTTCATGCCGCCGTTGCTCCAGAACCGCTGCTGCGAGTTCATGAAGGACACGATCGCCTGGCGGGTGAGGGCGCGCTCCCCGAAGGCGGCCATGGTGGCGTACGACTGGTTGACGGTATCGGCGAGGAACTGGCCCTTCTCCCGGGTCGGGGTGTCGAGGAAGACGTTCTGGGCGGACTGGATCGCCGAGTGCGCCATCAGGTCGAACACGTCGTCCAGGACGTCGTCGCTGCTGTCGAAGGCGGCGGTGTGCGGGGCCTGGGTGTGCTGGACGACGGCGGTGACGTCGGCGGCGGTCAGGTCCTCGCCGGGGTCGCTGATCTGCAGGTAGCGCCAGCCCCAGTAGGTGAAGGGGCGGGCGGTCTGCGCGCCGTCCTTCTCGGTGTAGTGGAAGCGCATGTCGCTGCCCTGGGTGTCCAGCGCGGAGGTGCCGGCGCGGGAGTTCTCCACCCAGCTGCCGCTCGCGTGGTCCGCGGTCAGCGCGGCGTCCAGCGTGACCGTGGTGCCCTGCACCGACCGCACGGTGCGGGTCTCGGGAGCGCCCGCGCCGTAGCCGGCCGCCGGGGCGTCGACGACGATCTCGTCACCGGCCCGCAGGTTCGACGTCCTGGCCAGGGTGACGGTGGTGTCACCGGCCGAAGCGGCGGCGGTCAGGGTGGAGTTGTTGCGGCGGTAGCTCGTGGTGAACGTCAACTGCCGCCCGGCAGTGCCTTCCGCCAGACGGACCGACGGCACCGCCGAGTAGACCTTGCCGAAGTCGGCGAAGACCGTGCCGTCGGCGAGCCGCTTCAGGGAGACGGGGTGCACGGTGGAGTAGGCCAGCTGGGCCTGGAGGGCCGACAGGTGAGTGAAGGCGCACGGGGAGGAGCCGCCAGAGTACGACGCGCAGGACGCGGGGGCGGGCCTGGGGTGGGCGCCGACGGCGGTCGCCGCGGGCCATCCGGTGTCGTCGTACCCGGCGGTGTCCCAGCCGGACAGCTCCGCCCGGGCGTCGTAGTACTCCACCCGGTCGCCGGAGTCGGCGTTGCGGTAGGTGAGGGTGTCGACGCGCTGGGCGTCGTAGCGGTGCACCTTCCAGGAGGTGTCCGACACCATGGTGTCCCGGCTGCCGTCGGCGTGGTCGACGACGACCTTGACCAGCAGTCCCGAGGGTCCTTCGGAACTGCCGGGCCCGTTCGCCCGGCCCTGGCACTTGCAGTCCCAGTAGTGGGTGACCACGCCGATCGGCAGTTCCTGGCCGGCCTTCACGCCGGTCAGGTCGGCCACGTCGTAGAAGCCCTCACCCGCGTACTCGTAGGAGGAACTGCGCTGCACCACGCGGCCGGCCACGTTCACCTGCCAGTCGCCCATGGCCGCGACGTAGACCCGAGCCCCGGTGACCTTGCTGCGGCCTGAGACGCGCATGACCTTGCGGGCCGCGGTCCACTCGTTGCTCGCGTCGTTGCCGCTGGCCGGCCTGCGGATCCACTGGGCGCCGGACCAGTCCCCGTCGCCGAGGCCGGTCGTGAACGAGGCGGGGCGCGCGTAGGGGGACACGGCGCCCTCGCGGTCCCAGGTCCGTACGGTCCAGCGGTACTTCGTGCCCGGTGCGAGGCCGGGGCCCGCGTAGGACACCCAGGACTGCTGCGAGCCGGACACCTTGCCGCTGTCCCACACCGCGCGCCCCCGGCTGTCGCGCACCACCACCTCGTAGGCGGACTGCACCTCGCCGGCGTCGGTGTCCCTCGGCAGCCAGCCGAACGGCGGGGTGCCGTCCACGGCCGACGGGTCCACCCGGTCGGCGACCGTGAGCTGCGCCGGCGCCTGGGGGTCGTGGTTGCGGCCGGACCGGGCGGCGGCGCCGGGCGGCGCCGCGGCGATCACCAGCCCTACGGCCAACGCGGCCACTGCGGAACGGGACATGAACGGCCACCGCGGTCTCATGCGAATTCTCCCCATCGAGAGGGCACGGGAAAGGCATGGGCAAAAGGGAAGCTATTTCCAGGCGTACGCATCAAAAGGCTCGCCGACGGCTCAAGACGGCGTTGAAACGTTCTAATGAGTGCTGCCGTGGACCCTATGAATGCGGTGACTTCGGTGTCAATGGGCGTGCACGGAAATTGATTTCAGGGGGTCCGGGTCCGGGCCGCGGGGGGCGCGGTCGACTCCCGCCAGACCACCCGGGTGATGAGCCCGCCGTCGTCCGGCTCGGCCTCCCCGCGCAGTACGGCCAGCAGCCGTCCCACGGCCCGCCTGCCGAGGCGCTCGTGGTCGACCGCGACGCTGGTGAGCGAGGGCATCATCGCCGCGCCGAGCGGGTTGTTGTCCCAGCCGGTGACGCTGAGGTCGCCCGGCACGCGCCAGCCGCGCTCCTGTGCTCCCCGGATGGCGCCGGTGGCCAGCAGGTCGTTCGCGGCGATCACCGCGGTGACCCCGCTGTCGGCGGGCAGGTCGAGGATGCTGCGGCGGGCGCGGTCGGGCAGCCAGTCGCAGTCCACGACGGCGTGCGACTCCAGCCCCAGCCGCGCGATCGTCTCCAGGTAGACCTGCCGGCGGGCCCGGGCGGAGGTGTGCGCGTAGTCGCCGGCCAGGTGCAGGAAGCGACGGTGGCCCTGCTCGGCCAGGTGCTCGATGATCTCCGCCGTCGTGGTCGCGTCGGCGAGTTCGCCGATGCTGCGCATCTGCTCGTCGTACTCGGCGCAGACCACGATCGGGGTGCTGCCCCGGGTGGACCGCTCGGAGAGGGCGGGCAGCGGCGTGAGGGCGAGGATGCCCTCGAAGACGCCGTAGTCGGCCAGTTCCAGGACGCGGCGCTCCCGGGACTCCATGGGGTCGCCGAGGATCACGACCTCCACGTCGTACCCGGCCTCCCGGGCCGCCGTGGTGGCCCCCGCGAACATCTCCAGCGAGCTGATCGCGGTGCCGGAGGGCATCAGGAGGGCGAGCCGGCCCGTCTTGCGGTTGCGCATGGCCCTGGCGGCCAGGTTGGGCCGGTAGTCGAGCTGGGCGATGGCCAGCCGGATGCGTTCGCGCAGCGCCTCGTTGATCGTGGCGTCGGACCGCAGGTAGCGCGAGACGGTCTGGTGCGACACCCCGGCGAGCCGGGCCACTTCCCTGATGGTCGGTCGCCGCGTCGACGCGCCCGCACTCACTCGTTCCCCCTGTGCCGTCGCAGCGTGTCCACGTGTGCCGACCGCGCCCTTCGCCGATGAGTCCCGGCCCGTGCTGACGCGGGCCCAGTGTGCCGAGGCTACCAAAGCTGTGGAGTCGCCCAGGAGGCACATGACCGATCACTCGGGGAGGACGGACCGCTGCGGCACCGCCGGTGGAGCGGTCAGGAAAACACCGTCGTACCAACCCATTGACGCTTGTTCGGGTGACCTCTATGGTCTCCCCCAAGCTCAAGTGACCGTTCACTTTCAGGCGTCGAAGAGGTGAGAGACACATGGAACGACGAGCTTCACCGGTCGGCACCGCCCGCCGGTGACACCGCCGGTCGCCCCGGCCGGAACTCCCCGGCGACGCGAACGGCGTTTTCTGAGCGAGCCGCTCATCCAGAATGCGCCGACCCGGCCGGCTCGCGGACCACGACAAGAATTCCGCGCATTTCGCGGCCTCTTCTTTTCCCGACGACTGGATGATTCCGTAACCGCGCCCGTCCGGTAATGGGATCGCTCTTGAGTCGACCCGCCTGGAATACGCGACACCATGGCGAACCAGTGGTTGACAGCACCGCGGGCGCTCCCCTTCACTGAGCGGACTCCCGGCCTCCGGCGAAGCCGCCCCGCCGGGCCGCGGTACCGGCCTGTGGAACAGCTCCCCGCGCTCACCAGCCGTCGGCCCACGTCCTCGTACCGCCATGGCCGCGGCCCCGCGCCGGCCATCGCGCCGCGTGAACTCCCCAGACACCGAAGGAGTTGTCCATGGGTTTCCGCACCGGTTCCCCCACTCTCGCGGAGACTTCGTCGGCATCACCGCCGCCGGGGGCTCGCTCGTCCTCCCCTGAGCCGCCGCGGCCGTCGCCCGGCGGCCGGCCCCGGCGGGGCGCCGCGGCGCGGAGCCACCGGCAGCACCTGGCTGGAGGCCCGGCGCGGAGCGTGGTCCGCGCCCCGGCGGACCTGTCCCGCGCGCACCCGCGGCGGGATGTGCGGCTGCGTCCGCGGCCTGCCGGACCGGCCGAGGCCGCGAGGGTGCCGGCAGCGTGACCCACGTACCCACGCGGGCGACCGGCCCGCTGAGCACCGTCCACGGGGCGGTGCGGACCGTACTCCCGGCCCGCACGGACGATCATCCACCCCGCTCAGCCGCAGAACCGACCGCGAAGGTACCGGATCGATGACCACTCACCGCCCGTGGCCCCTGCAGGTGCCGGGGATCGGATACGGAGGGGACTACAACCCCGAGCAATGGCCGCTGGACGTCCAGCTCGAGGACATCGAGCTGATGCGGGAGGCCGGTGTCAGCCTGCTCAGCGTGGCCGTCTTCTCCTGGGCCCAGCTGGAACGGCGGGAAGGTGTGCACACCTTCGAGTGGCTGGACGCCGTCCTGGACCGGCTGCACGGGGCGGGCATCCGGGTGGCGCTCGCCACGGCGACGGCCTCCCCGCCGCCGTGGCTCACCCGGCGGCACCCCGAGATCCTCCCCAGGACCGCCGACGGAACCGTCCTGCACCAGGGCGCACGGCAGTCCTACGCCGTCTCCTCACCGGTGTTCCGGCAGTACGCGCTGCGCATGACCCGTACGCTCGCCGAGCGCTACCGGGACCACCCGGCGCTCGCGCTGTGGCACGTGGACAACGAGCTGGGCTGTCACGTTCCGCACGATTACTCCGACGCGGCCGCGGACGCGTTCCGTAGCTGGCTCCACAAGCGCTACGGCACCGTCGAGGCGCTCAACGAGGCTTGGGGCACGGCCTTCTGGTCACAGCGCTACGACACGTTCGAGGAGATCCTCCCGCCGCTGACCGCCCCCACCTCCGTCAACCCCACCCAGCAGCTGGACTTCGCCCGGTTCTCCTCCGACGAGCAGCTCGCCCACTACCGGGCCCTGCGGGACGTGCTGCGCGAGGTCACCCCGCACGTCCCGACGACCACCAACTTCATGATGTCCACCGGCAACAAGTGGGTGGACTACTTCTCCTGGTCCGCCGACATGGACGTGGTCGCCAACGACCACTACCTGATCGCCGCCGATCCGGAAGCGCACCTGGAACTCTCGTTCTCCGCGGACCTCAGCCGCGGGGTCGCCGGGGGCGCCCCGTGGATGCTGATGGAGCACTCCACGTCCGCCGTCAACTGGCAGCCGCGCAACCGGTCCAAGAACCCGGGCGAGATGCTGCGCAACTCGCTGACCCATGTCGCCCGGGGTGCCGACGCGGTGATGTTCTTCCAGTGGCGGCAGTCGGCGTCCGGTTCGGAGAAGTACCACTCGGCGATGGTCCCGCACGCCGGCCGGGACACCGACGTGTTCCAGGACACCGTCGAACTGGGCCGCCGGCTGAAGGCGCTGGCGCCGGTCCGCGGCAGCCGGGTGCGCGCGGAGGTGGCGCTGGTCTTCGACTACCCGTCCTGGTGGGGCGCCGAGCTGGACTGCCACCCGACCGACGCCCTGCGCTACCAGAGGGAGGTGCAGCGCTGGTACCGGGCGCTGTGGCGGCGCGGGGTGACCGTGGACGTCGTCTGCCCGCAGGGCGACCTCAGCCGCTACCGCGCCCTCGTGGTGCCGACGCTGTACTGCGTCACGGACCAGGACGCGGCCCGGGTGGCCCAGGCGGCCCGGGCCGGTGCCTCGGTGCTGGTCACCTTCTTCAGCGGCATCGTCGACGAGTACGACCACGTGCGCCTGGGCGGCTACCCGGGCGCCTTCCGCGAGCTGCTCGGGGTGCGCACCGAGGAGTTCTGGGCGCTCCAGGAGAACGAGACGCACACCCTCGACGACGGGACGCACGCCGACCTGTGGAGTGAGAAGACCCGCCTGGAGGGCGCCGAGGCGGTCCGCACCTGGGCCGACGGGCCGCTCGCCGGACGGCCCGCGGTGACCCGCCGGGCGGTCGGTGACGGAGCGGCCTGGTACGTCGCCACCCGGCTGGACGCGCAGGGCACCGACCGGCTGGTCGGCGCGGTGCTCGACGAGGCGGGGGCCGGCCCCGAGGTGGCCGGGCTGCCGGCCGGGGTGGAGGCCGTCCGGCGCCACGGCGAGCACGGCGAACGCTTCCTGTTCCTCATGAACCACACCGGCGAGAGCGCCACGGTGGACGTCAGCGGTCACGAGCTGCTGCGCGGCGCCGATGTCACCGGCGGCCTGCTGCTGCCCCGCGGCGAGGTCGCCGTCGTCCGCGAGACCTGAACCCTCCCGCGTCTTCCCCGTCCCTTCCGTCTTCCCCGGCAGGCCGGACGAGCCTGCCCTCCCCGAAGGACTGAGAGCCGTGCACCTCCATCCAGCGCCGACCGGCACCGGCGCACCCCTGCCCGCCCCGCCCGCCCCGCCGCCGCGGCGCGGCGCCGCCCGGCAGGGAGGCGCCTCATGAGCATCGCGGAACTGCGCCGCGTCACCAAAGAGCGCGAGAAGGGACTGTCCCGCGCCGAGCGGCGGTCCGGTGAACGGGACAACAGGGCGGCGGCGTTCTTCCTGCTGCCCTGGCTGATCGGTCTGGTGGGACTCACCGCCGGTCCGATGCTGGTCTCGCTCTACCTCGCCTTCACCGACTACAACCTGCTCCAGGACGCCCACTTCACCGGCCTGGACAACATCACGCACATGGTGCACGACACCCGTCTGCACCAGTCCCTGAAGGTCACGTTCACCTACGTGGTGTTCGGGGTGCCCCTGCAACTCGCCGTCGCCCTGGGCCTGGCCCTGCTGCTGGACCGGGGGATGCGCGGCCTGACCTTCTACCGCTCCGCGCTGTACCTGCCGTCCCTGCTCGGCGGCAGTGTCGCCATCGCGGTGCTGTGGCGGATCATCTTCGGCGACGACGGCCTGGTCAACGATGTCCTCGGGGTGTTCGGCGTCGCCTCGCGCAGCTGGGTGGGCGACCCGAACACCGCTCTGGGCACCGTGATCCTGCTGCACGTGTGGACCTTCGGCTCCCCCATGGTGATCTTCCTGGCGGGGCTGCGGCAGATACCGCGCGAGTACTACGAGGCGGCGTCCACCGACGGTGCCTCCGCCTGGCGGCGGTTCCGTTCCATCACGCTGCCCCTGCTGACACCGATGATCTTCTTCAACCTGGTGCTCGGCATCATCGGCTCCTTCCAGTCCTTCACCCAGGCGTTCGTCGTCTCGGGCGGCACCGGCGGGCCGGCCGACTCGACCCTCTTCTACACGCTCTACCTGTATCAGGAGGGCTTCGGCTCCTTCCGCATGGGTTACGCCTCCGCGCTCGCCTGGCTGCTGCTGGTCATCGTGGCCGCGTTCACCGCCGTCAACTTCTGGGCTTCGAAGTACTGGGTGTTCTATGACGACTGACAACCTGACCCGCGACCTCGCGGTGACACCCGTCACCGCCGCCCCCGTGCGACGCCGCAGGCGGCTCCGCGCCTCCCCCGTGCTGCGGCACGTGCTGTTCATCGCCATGGTGGCCGTCGCGCTGTACCCCGTGCTGTGGATGGTGGTCAGCTCCCTGCGCCCGGACGGCTCGATCTTCACCGACTCCGGGCTGTGGCTGGACACCTTCGCCGCCGAGAACTACACCAACGGCTGGAACGCGCTGACCCACCCCTTCAGCACGTACCTGCTCAACTCGGCGGTCGTGGTGCTCGGCGCGGTCGTCGGCAACCTGCTCGCCTGCTCCATGACCGCCTACGCCTTCGCCCGGCTGAGCTTCCGCTTCAAGCGGACCGCGTTCGCCGTCATGCTCCTCACGATCATGCTGCCGATCCACGTGGTGATCGTGCCGCAGTACGTGCTCTTCGCCCAGCTCGGCTGGATCAACAGCTTCCTGCCGCTGATCGTGCCCAAGTTCCTCGCCACCGACGGCTTCTTCATCTTCCTGATGGTGCAGTTCATCCGCGGTCTGCCGCGCGAGCTGGACGAGGCGGCCCGGATCGACGGAGCCGGCCACCCGAGGATCTTCCTGCGCATCATCCTGCCGCTGATGACGCCGGCCCTGGCGACCGCCGCGATCTTCACCTTCATCTGGACCTGGGGCGACTTCTTCACCCAGCTGATCTTCCTGACCGACCCGGCCAAGTACACCGTGCCGGTCGCCCTGCGGTCGTTCGTCGACGCCCAGTCGGACTCGTCGTACGGGTCGCTGTTCGCCATGAGCGTCCTGTCGATCGTCCCCGTCCTGCTGGCCTTCACCTTCGGCCAGCGCTACCTCATCCGTGGCATCGCCACGACCGGCGGCAAGTGAGCGCGGCCCGCTCCCCGTACCGCACGAAGGGAAGAGACATGTTGTTCCAGCGCACCGGCCGTACGGTGGCGCGCAGCCTGATGGCGGGCGTCCTGGCCGTATGCGTCCTCACCGGCTGCGCCGTCGGCCGGGACACCGGCGCCGACCGGCTCAGCAACGGCGATGTCATGCTCCGCCTCGACTGGTGGGGCAGTGACGAACGGCAGCGGCTGACGGCCGAGGCCGTGAAGCTCTTCGAGCGGAAGTACCCCCGGATCGACGTCGAGCTCGAGTACTCCGACTGGACCGGCTACTGGGACCGGCTGGCCACCATGACCGCCGCGGGCAGCCCGCCGGACGTCATCCAGATGGACCAGCTGTACCTGTCCTCGTACGCGGACCGCGGCGCCCTGCTCGACCTGGACGGCTCCAAGTACCTGGACCGCACCCGGCTGTCCGCGAAGGTGCTCGACACCGGCCGCTACAAGACAACGCTCTACGCCGTCCCCAGCACGGTCACCGTGGCCGGGATCGCCGTGAACACCACGCTGCTCGACAAGCTCGGCCTCGATCTCCCCGACACCGACGACTGGACCTGGGACGAGTACGACGCCTTCGCCCAGGAGATCGCCCGCGCCTCCGGCGGCGAGATCGCCGGGACGATGCCGCTGGCCGGCCAGGCGGCCCTGGAGATCTACGCCCGGCAGTCCGGCGACCAGGTCTTCACCGCGGACGGCCGCGTCGGCCTGTCGGCGAAGACCCTCACCGCCTACTGGAACAGGGACGCGCGGCTGATCGAGTCCAAGGCCACGCTGAGCACCTCGCAGCTCGCCGACGCCGCCGCGCTCCCCCTGGACCAGTCGCCGCTGGCCACCGGCAAGACCGCGATGTCCCTGGTCTTCGCCAACCAGCTCGCCGCCTACGCCGAGGCCAGCGGCGGGAACCAGTTCGTCATGGTCGACTTCCCCACCGCCCCCGGCGCGTCCGCGAAGAGCCAGTACGTGAAGTCCTCCCAGTACTGGTCCGTCTCGGCCCAGACCCAGCACCCGGCGGAGGCCGCCCTGCTGGTGAACTTCCTCACCGGCGACGAGAAGGCCGCCAAGGTGCTCGGCGTCGAGCGCGGGCTGCCCGCCGTGCCCGCGCTGCGCGACGTGGTCCGCTCCGCCCTCGGCCGGGAGGACCGGGAGGCGGCGGACTTCGTGGAGTCGGTCGAGAACGGCCCGCTCGGTCCGCCTCCCGCCATCACACCCACCGGGGCCAGCGACTTCGAGACCGCGCTCACCCGGTACGGGCAGGAGGTCATGTTCGGCCAGCGGTCCGCCGCCGACGCCGCCGCGGCCTTCCTGAAGGAGACCGCGGACAAGATCTACTCGGCCGGGGGCTGACCGCCCCGTCTCCCGCACCACCGGACACCTTTCCCACCGCACCGTCCACCATGGAGTCACACATGCTCACGGGATCCGCCCCGTCCGCCCGCCCCGCAGACCGCAAGGACGAGGGGAGCGGCGAGAACGGCGAGAACGGCCCACGCCGCTATGCCGTGTACGGCACCGGCCACCGGGCCGCGATGTACGTCGACGCGATGCTGCAGGACTTCTCCGACGTCGCCGAACCCGTCGCCTGGTGCGACCCCAACGACACCCGCATGAGCCACTACACCGCCCAGGCCCGGGCGGCCGGACACACCCCGGTCCACTACCACCCCGACCAGCTGGCGACGATGCTCCGCGAGGAGCGGATCGACGTCCTCGTCGTCTGCTCCCCCGACCACACGCACGCCGCCGCCGTGAGCGCCGCCCTGCGCGCCGGTGTCGACGTCGTCTGCGAGAAGCCGCTGACCATCGACGAAGCGGGACTCGCCGCCATCGAGGCGGCGGCGGCCGGCTCGGGGGCGCGGCTCACGGTCACGTTCAACTACCGCTACTCACCGCGGAACTCGGCCCTCAAGCAGGTCATCGCGGACGGTGCGATCGGCAAGGTGCTCTCCGTCCACTTCGAGTGGCTCCTGGACACCGTGCACGGCGCCGACTACTTCCGCCGCTGGCACCGCGAGAAGGGCTCGTCCGGGGGACTCGCGGTACACAAGGCGACGCACCACTTCGACCTGGTCAACTGGTGGCTCGACGACGTACCCGAGACCGTCCACGCCCTGGGCGGCCTGCGGTTCTACGGCGACCGGGGCGCCGGCCGCCCGGCCGGACCGCGCCCGTCCCTGGGCCGGGACGCCGCGGCCGACGACCCCTACGGCTTCGACATGTCCGGCGACGACCGCCTGCGCGGCCTCTACCTGAACGCCGAGGCGGAGGACGGGTACCTGCGCGACCGTGACGTCTTCGACCCGGGCATCGACATCGAGGACACCCTCAGCGTCCTCGTCGGGTACCGGGGCGGCAGCTCCATGACCTACTCCCTGACCGCGCACAGCCCGTGGGAGGGCTACCGGGTCAGTGTCAACGGCTCCCGGGGGCGGGCCGAGCTGGAGGTGGTCGAGCGCGCCCACGTGGCGTCGGGAACGGCGTCGGACCTGCTGGCCTGGCGCACCGAGGCTCCCGACGGCACCCTTCCCGCCCCCGTCTCGCGCCCCGCCGTCGACCCGAGCGTCACCCCCGGCTCCGCCGGTACGGCCACCGGTGCCCGCACCGAGGGCAGCCGGCTCGTCGTCCAGCGGCACTGGGACGTCGCGCGGGAGGTTCCCATCGAGGAGGGCGAGGGCGGACACGGCGGCGGTGACGCCCTGCTGCTCGTGGACGTCTTCCGCCGTGCCGGCGAGGACCCGCTGCACCGGCGGGCCGGCTACGAGGACGGCCTGCGCAGCGTCGCCGTCGGGGTGGCCGTCAACGAGAGCCTGCGCACCGGCGGACCGGTGCGCACCTACGGCACCCGGGGTGGCCGGGGCTGACCGTCACAGCTCCCGGCCCCGCGGCGCACACGACACCGAGCGAGGTAGCCGCGCACGCATCTCGTACGACGTGGCCGAGCCGGCGTTCCGTCCTCGCCGGCACCGCCGCGCAGGCGGCCGGCGTCCGGTCCCCGTGGTGTCGCCAGCTACACCATGCATTCGGGAGCGTGCTCTCTCCTCCCGAAGCGCGCCGGACGGGATGGTGGGACCAGGCCGATGAAACACGGCCGCTGCCTGGACCCGACCCTAAGGACCCTCGTCATGGCCACGCCCGCCGCCCGCACCTCCCCCGCCCGGTTCCGCTTCTCCGACCTGCTGCTCTGGGTGCTCTTTGTCGGATGCCTGGGAGCGTCCCTGGGTTCGTCGGCCGTCCTGAGCGGCGGCCAGAAGGACCTGGCCACCTACGGCGGCTCGATCCTGGCTCTGATCACGGGTGGCCTGATCGCCCGGAAGCCGAGGATCAAGGCGTTCCTGTCCACCCGACCGGTCCTGTGGTTCCTCTTCCTGTTCAACGCCGGGGTGGCCACGTTCTGCGCGCTGTCTCTCGACGGCACGCAGGGCGTCGCGGCCGCGGTCGGCATGGGGCTGGTGTCCCTGAGTGCAATGGGTGGCCTCGTGCAGCAGCGCCGAGAGCGGTCCCGGGGCTGAGCCCTCACTCACCGGTATTCGGCACGAGCCAGGCCCGGATGCCGCGTTCGAGGGCATGGACGGAGCGGTGGGCGCCGCGCTTGGGTTTCTCCTGGGTCAGCTCGGCGAACCACCGCTCGACCAGGTTCGGCCAAGACGCGCTGGCGGGCATGGAGCGCGGCTGGAACCGGGGATGGGCAGCAGCCACTTCCAGGGCGCGAACAGGGTGGTGGTGCCGGCGCGGACGTAGTCGTGGCTGCGGCGTTCGGGGACGCCGGGCATCATCGGCAGGACCTCCAGCTCCCGCTCGAGGAAGCGGCGCCGCCACGTGCGGACCGTGTCCGGGATGATTGCCAGCAGGCGGCACAGGTCGGTGATCGAGTACCCCCGGCGCACTCCGGCACAGCCCGCTGGGCCTCAGTCACCGACCACGGCGGAATCCTCGGCCCCGGACGACTCACACCCGACCAACGGCGAATCTCCGACTCAGGTCACTAGGCCGGCGCTCCCGACGTGCTCCGGCTCAGCGTCGCCCCGGCGTCCACCTTGAGCTGAAGGCCGGTCACGTACCGGGACTCGTCCGAGGCCAGGAAGAGCACCGCGTTGCTGATGTCCGAAGGGTCGATGTACGAGATCGGCATGGGCTGCATGGTGCGGAACGCGGGCTCGACCTCGGCACGCGTCGGGTTCTCCAGATCGGGCCGGAAAATGCGGTACATGGGCTCGCTGTGCAGCATGTCCGTGTCGCAGTTGGTCGGGTGCACGGCGTTGATTCGGATGGAACGCTTCGCGAGTTGCCCGGCCAGGTCGTGGACGAACCGCGCGACTCCGCGTTTGGCGTGGGAGTACCCGGCACCACCGGGGCCGCCCTCGGGGCTGTCGGTGCCCCCCTCCATCAGCCCCGCGGCCGATCCCGTGCAGATGACGGACGCACCGGCGCCGAGGTGGGGGTAGGACGCCTCGACGGTGTTGATGACACCGACCAGGTCGACCGACACCGCGTCCAGGAACCCCTCCTCGGGCACGTCGGCGCCCAGCGGTGCGATCCCGGCGTTTGCCACGACGATGTCCAGCCGCCCGAGTTCGGCGACCCCCTCACTGACGGCGGCCAGGAGCTGGGACCGTTCGCGCACGTCGGCCCGGCGGGTGACGACGCGTCGGCCGGCCTTCTCGACGAGGCGGGCGGTCTCTGCCAGGTCGGCCTCCCGGGCCAGCGCGTAGTGGTTGGACCCGATGTCCTCGCAGAGGTCGACCGCGATGATGTCGGCTCCCTCCTCGGCCAGTCGGCGTGCGTGACTGCGGCCCTGCCCACGCGCCGCGCCTGTGATGAAAGCGACCTTGCCCTCGACTCGCCCGGTCATGCCGGTCCTCCTTCGTTCACGTCACTGCGATGGGGACAGGGCCTGCCGTTGCCTGCCGAACCTCTGGCCCGAGCGTGACAATAGCGCAAATTTCTTTAACTATATATACTCTTTCGCGGCTCGATCCGGAGCAGCACGCGGCCTACCTGAACGGGGAACTGATCGTCGACGCCTGGGCCGGCCAGACCGGCACGGGGCGGCCGGTCGACGCCGACACACTGTTCCCCGTCTTCTCCGTGACCAAGGCGGTCGTCGCGAGTCTCATCCACCTGTACGCGCAGCGCGGTCTGCTCGGCCTCGATACGCCCGGTGGCCGACGTCTGGCCGGAGTACTCGGCACACGCCAAGGGCGGCATCACCCTGGATCATGTGCTGAGCCACCGCTCCGGGGCGCCCACCATCGGGGCCGACACCGGGCTCGACGAACTGTGCGACCGGGACGCCATGGTCAGGCGGGTCGCCGCCCGGACGCCGGTCGCGGCTCCCGGCAGCCGCAACGCCTACAGCCCGTTCGCCTTCGGCTGGGTGCCCGGCGAGGCCGTCCGGCGCGTCGACGCGCAACGGGGACAGCGCCCCCGTACCGAACACGGACCGGCTGCTGGAGGAGGCCTCGCCCGCCCATCTGCCGTTCGGACCGTCCATGTTTCAGCCCGTCGCGCCCTTCGGCGGTATCGGGGACGCCGTGCACGCCGTGGCCGCGGACCAGGCCTGAGCCGCAGGCCGCTATCCCCCGACGTCCGGTCGCGCCCCGCCCGCCCGGAGGAGGTCCGGTGGGCGCCCCGCACCGCCGGACCTTCCGCGCACCTTCGACCCCGGGGGCTACCCCGTCGGCCTGCTCACGACATCCACCACGGCGCGGTAGGCGAAGGCGAGGCTGCTGCCAATGGGCGTCCCGGCGCCCGGATACACCCGGCCCGACATGGCCGCGGCCGTGTTTCCCGCCGCGTAGAGACCGGGGATCGCCGCACCGTCCTCGCGCAGCACCCGCGCGTTCTCGTCGGTCCGCAGGCCGCCCTTGGTCCCGATGTCGGAGGGCACGATCGTCGCCGCGTAGTAAGGCGGTGCGTCGATCGGCAGCAGCAACTGGTGGGGAAAACCGGGCACTTCGGTCGCCGGGTAGTTCATCACGGGCCCTGCCGGGAAGCCCACGATCTGCTGATGCATCCGGTCCCACGGTGTCTCGCCCCGGTGAAAGCGCTCGTCGACGCCGGTGGCGGCGTAACCGTTGAACTCGTCGACCGACGCGCGCAGCGCCTCGTACGGTACGTCGATCCGCTTCGCCAGTTCCTCCAGGGAGTCGGCCTTCGTCAGGGCACCCGACTCGAACCAGGCCGGATCCGGCGGCAGGCTGGGGTCGCCGCCGAAACCGTCGCGGTCGAGCTGCCGCTGGTCGAACACCCAGTGACTCGGCACGTGGGAGACGCCGGAGGTCGCGTGCAGCCGCACGAGCTCGTGTCCCGCCTGGTCGTAGGGACGGGTCTCGTTCACGAAGCGCTCGCCGGCGGCGTTGACCCAGATGCCGCCGCGGGTGCCCGTGAAGAACACCGGGAGGCCGTCCGGCTGGACCAGACCCGGCACGAACCACGCCTCGTCCAGGAGGTCGGTGGCCGCGCCCACCGCGATGCCCGCCCGCAGTGCGTCTCCCGTGTTGCCGGGAGCCCCGTTCGACCATGTGCCGTCGAGCGGAACGGCGTGGTGCTTCTTGCGCAGTTCGGCGTCGCGTTCGAAGCCGCCCGCCGCCAGGAGCACTCCCCGCCCGGCACGGAAGGTGACCTCCTCGCCGTCGCTCGTCGCCGTGACGCCGACGACGCGGTCCCCCTCCACGACCAGGCTCTCCAGACGGGTGTCGAGGAGCAGCGTCCCCTTGCCGGTTTCCAGGAAGGCGGCCAGGGCCCTGCCGACGAGCGCGCGGCCGCCGTCGAGCACCGGGGCCGGCTCGACTCCCCAGCGCTCGGTGGGGATCGTGTCCCGCACCAGCGCGGCGTGCTCCCCGAGGTCGGTGGCGGCGACGGACGGCGGGAAGATGGTCCGGCCGGCCGGTGAGGAGCCCGGTGCCGACGCGAAGTAGTCGGGTACCGGCCCGTACACGAAGGACTGGAACCAGGGGTTCCGCTCCAGCTCGTCGATCAGCATCCGGCCGGCTTCGAGGTAGGCGTCCTGCAGATGCTCCCGGGTGTCGTCGGCCACGACGTCGCGCAGGTAGTCCCGGGCGGCGTCCTCGTCCTGGACGCCCGCCCGTTTCAGCGGGGCCGACCCGGGGAACCAGAGTCCCGCTCCGGAGTAGGCGGTCGTTCCGCCCACCCGGTCCGTCTTCTCGATCACCAGTGTGCGCAGCCCCCGCGACGCGGCGACGTAGGCACCGACGAGCCCGCCCCCTCCCGATCCCACGACGACAAGGTCGTAGGTCTCCCCTGCGGCCATCGCTGTCCTCCTCGTGTTCGTGTCGGGGTTCCGCCCGCGGCAAGCGCCACGGGCGGAACCCCGGAGACGACGGCGGCCGTCCCTTGCCGCTGCCACCTGGCCCGCGCCCGTGCGGGCCACCGGTCTCTCGGCCGGTCCGAGGCACAGTGTGAGCCGGGTCCCCTCGCCCCGGTTGGCCGGATTCCGGTCATCGGGATACCGAAACGCGCCGGTGGAGTCGCGGTCAGCGGTTGGTACGGCCGAGATCCACCGGCAGCTGTACGCCGGTGACGTGCCGGGCCTCGTCCGAGGCGATCCAGGCCACGGCCGCCGCGATGTCCTCCGCCTCGCTGATCCCGTCGGGCAGAACGCCCTGGAAGAAGGCGCCGAGTTGGGGATCCTGCTCCAGGACCGGACGGATGCCCGGGACCAACTTGGTGTTCACGCCGTGCGGGTGGACGGTGTTGACCCTGATCCGGTACTCGCCCAGTTCGTTGGCGAGGGTCTTGGACAGTCCGGTGACCCCGTGCTTGGCCGCCACGTAGTCGGCGAGCAACGGCAGTCCGCGCAGCCCGGCGACGGAGCTGGTGAAGACGATCGCTCCGCCGGTCGCCTGTTCGATCATGATCGGCACGGCTGCCTTGACGGTGTGGAAGGCGCCCGTCAGGTTGATGTCGAGCGTCGCCTGCCAGTTCTCGGGTTCGATCTCCCAGGTACGGGCGAAGGTCGTCATGCCGGCATTGGCCACCACGACGTCCAGCCGGCCCAGTGCACGGACGCTCTCCTGGAGCGCGTCACGCAAGGCGGGGAAGTCCCGGGTGTCCGCCTTGTGGGTGAGCACGCGCCGGCCCAGCTTCTCGACGAGGCGCGCGGTCTCGGCGAGGTCCTCGACGGTCGCCCCCGGGTACTCGGTGGTGGGCAGGTCCTCGCAGATGTCCAGCGCGATGATGTCCGCGCCCTCCGCAGCGAACCGCACCGCCTCGGCGCGGCCCTGCCCGCGGGCCGCTCCGGTGACGAAGACGACCTTGCCCTGGAAACGGTGTGCGTTCGGGGCGCTCGGAACGGGCGCCTCGGGAACGGTGTTGGTCATTGTGCACTCCCTTCGTCCGCGGGCGGCGACGCCGCCGGGACCTTCGGCATATGCTTCGGCACCGGGGTGAGGTTCAGTTCGGGGAACTCGCCGCGCCCCCTCCACTCCTCCGAAGTGGAGAAGTTCGCCGTGGAGGTGCCCGGGAAGTGGACGTTCTCGCTGGGACGGCTCTTCGCATCGCCCTCGTTGTGCCAGCGCACAGGCGTGCATCCCGCAGGAACCCGCCACCGCCGAGCAGCGCCAGACGGGGCCCTTGACGACCTTGCGGACGTAGGCCTGCTCGCCCTCCCTGGTGACGTCCGCAGTCCTCCGACAACCGCGGCCGCGGCGCCCGCCGATGCGGCACTGGGCCTGGAGCGCGGGGCCGGCCGTCGCGGGTTCACTGTCTTCACCCTTCGTCCATCACGTACTCATCGTGCGACCTGCGCCACCACGGCGGACGGCAGGTGTCCACTGAGCGGGACAGCACTGATCAAAGGGCGCGGGTGAGGCCGTGATCCGGGCGAAGCCGCCCGCAGACGCCGGGAGATCTCGGCCGCGCTCCACTTCGCACGGAACTCCAGGTCATCCACGTGGACGCGTTCGCACGGCCCGCACACCGAGATGCCGGCGACCGCGCGGTCCAGGGCGAGGACGGGCGCGGCCACGCGGGACACCGCGCGGGCGGCCTCGCCCACTTCGGTGGCGCAGCCGGACCCGCGGATCCCTTCGAGGGCGGACCGCAGTGCCTGCGGAGCGGCGATGCTCGTCCCCGTACGCCGGCTCAGCCCGTTCCAGAGGTACTCGTCCACGGCCTCCTCGGGCGAGTAGGCGAGGATCGCCTGGTCGAGCACAGTACGGGCCGGTGATCGTTGTCGCCCCTGTTCAGCAGCGGGGCACTCACCAACTGCTGAGTGGACCGTTCGAAGACGCCCCGGATCATGACTACCCGGTCGACCATGCCTGCCGGGAATCTCGTCGGCTCTGCGTAGCGGGACAACCTCGCTCTGCGCGGGAGCCCGTGGTTACCGGCCGTCGTGGCTCGCTCCGGCCGGTCGGGGGAGGCGTGCGGCAGGGACTGGCGTGGGGTGGGGCCGGACGGCGCGAGGCAGAACGCCCTCCGTGGTCCGGCCGGTGCGGTGCCCCCGTTGCTAGACAGGGGCTTCTCGGTACGGGCCGGCGAGGTGACCGCCGTCGGCGGTGAACCGGGCTCCGGTGCAGTACGAGGACTCGTCGGAGGCGAGGAAGAGAGCCATGGCCGCGATCTCCTCCGGCCGGCCCATCCGGGTCAGCGGCTGCCGGGCGACCGTGCGCGCCAGCCGCGCCGACCGGGCCTCGCCGATCGAACGGACCAGCGGCGTGTCGACGATCCCCGGGTGCAGGGAGTTGACCCGGATTCCCAATGGCCCCAGATCGATCGCCAGGGAACGGGTGAGGCCGGTCAGGGCGTGCTTCGACGCCACGTAGCTCGCCATCGAGCCGACACCGGTCAGGCCGTCGATCGAGGACACGTTGACGATCGAGGCGTTCTGGCCCTCCTCCAGCAGGGGGAGCATGGTGCGGATGCCGTAGAACGCGCCGTGGACGTTGACGTCGAAGAGCCGGAGATGGTCCTCGACGTCGGTCTCGTCCACCCGGCCCAGCCGGGCGGGCGCGACACCGGCGTTGTTGACCAGGACGTCGAGGCGCCCGAACCGCTCCCGCACCACGTCGGCCGCCGCGCCCCAGTCGGCGAGGGAGGTGACGTCGAGGTGCAGGTAGAGCCCCTTCACCTCGGCCGCGGTCCGCTCGCCCGCGGAGTCCAGGACATCGGTGACGATCACCTGGGCCCCCTCCCGCGCGAACAGGGCGGCCTCGCAGGCGCCTTGACCGCGCGCGGAACCCGTGATCAGCGCAATCCTGTCCTGCAGTCTTCCTGACATGAGCGTCCCTTCAGGCCATGGAGGCGCCGCCGTCGACCCGGATCACGTGTCCGGTCACGAAACGGCCGGCGTCGGAGGCGAGATACAGAAGTTGGCGTGTGATGCCGGTGTCCGTCCACCCGGGGGCCACGCCGTCGACCCGGGGGCCGCGCGTTCCCAGTTCGACGGCGGAGGTACGGGTCAGGGTCTCGGCCCCTTCTTCGCTGCGGCGTAGGCGCCTGTCCCGGCGGTCGCGAAGTCGGCCCGGGCACCGGCCGTGGCCGGCACCTCCACCGTCGCCCGCCCGGTGCCGCTGCCACCGCCGGTGACCACGGCCACCCTGCCGTCCAGCCGGAACACGCTCGTCTCGTTCATCTCACTGCCTTCCCCGCCCTGGTGCGGCGGCTCTCGCGGGTGGTGCCTGGCTGTCGGGGAGGCGACGGTGGCGGCATCCCGCGCGTCCCCTGCGGCGTACGGGCGTTGGCCCCGCCGTCGTTGGGTGTCACGGCACGCCGGACCGCACGCGTTCGGTTCCCGGCACGAGTCCGGCGGCGACCCGCGGGCCGACGGCGGCCGCGAGGTCGCGGTGCCCGCCGTCACCGGGGTGGATGCCGTCCACGAGCAGGGCTGCGGGGACGAGATGGCGGCCCGGGACGAGGGTGAGCGATCGGGCTCACCGGTGATCGGCGCGACGGGCAGTCCCTCGCGCACGGTGGTCAGGCAGAACCTCATGGTCTCGGCGATCCGGGCCGCGCTGGTGGGAAACGCCGAGTGCCCGTTGGTTCCCCAGGCCAGCGTCGCGGCGTCGGCGCCCGAGACGGCCACGACGTCGGCGGTCGGGAGTTCACCGCGGGCGGCGCCGGCGAAGCCGAGGTCGACCAAGTCGAGCCCGAGGGCGTCGGCGACCCGTGACGGCCAGGCAGGTCCGGGCGTCGAGACCGGCCATCGCCGGGTGATGGAGCCGCCGTACACCACCCGCAGAGGGCCTCGTGGCACCGGCTCCAACGGACGGTCGGCCGCGAGTTCCAGGATCTCCATCCCGGTCGCCTCGGGCAGGTACACCCGCACGACACCGGCCGGGTTCCGCTCCGGGAACTCCAGCCGCGCGGTCCCGCGTCCGGCCGGCAGGCCGACCGGGCGGGGCGGCCGGCCCGGCACCTGGATGACCAAGGCATCGGGGACGGTGGGCGCGGGAACACTGGCCCACTCCCCTGTCTCCAACAGCAACTCGATCACCGACGCCGTACCGGTGAAGGCGAGCCGGACCCCGGCCGGCACCCGTGCCGCCCGGAGGGTGTCGACCGTCAGTTTTCCGAACGCCGGGACCGGCAGCCGCGAACCGGTGGCGACCCACGACACGGACGGCAGGACGCCTCGCGGCAGCGGTTCCGTCTTGACCCGGATCATTCGGGGGTCAGCCTCCCAGTCGGACAGCGGAACCTGACACGGCCACGGCTCGGTGGCGGCTGCGCCTGCTGGGCCGCGGCTTCGGCCGAGGCGTTGAACACTTCCGTTCGATTCATCTAAATTGCCTAACGGATTTGACTATTTAACGAGATGGCTCCATCCGGCGTCAAGAAACCCGTCACCACCACCTTCCGCGGACCGTCCCCTCGACGGCGGGGGGGGGAGCAATGACGGGGTTCACGGAGGTCTGTGCGGCCCGGCGCTCGTCGTCCGCCCCAGGGCCGCGTCTACTCGTCCGCGTCCGTGGTCCGGCGCGAGCGGGACAACGCGCCGTTGTAGTCCTCGGTCGAGGACGCCTCGTCGAGGATCTCGTGGAGCTTCCCCCGGCCACCGGGGTTGAGCAGGAACTTGCGGACCTTCCCCTGGACGTTGGCTCCGTAGTAGTGGCTGTGTTCGGCGGAAAAGATCGACTGCGGCGCCAGAGTCTCGATCATGGTCATCCACTGGTCCTGCTGCGCCGCCGTCGGTTCGAAGGTGTCGTACCCGTGCTCACGGGCGTACCGCAGCGTGTCGATGACCCAGTCGATCTGGTCCTGCGAGTAGCGGGGGTAGTTGCCACCGCCCGCGCCGTGCGGACCGCCGGGGAAGAAGAAGTTCGGCAGGAGGTGCGCACTGAAGCCGCCGAAGTCGGAGGGTCCGTCCTCCCAGTCGGTGGAGAGGTCGAGGCCCTGGCGCCCCCGGACGCCCATGCGGGTGAGCGCGCCTGTACCGAAGTCGAAGCCGGTGGCGTACACGATGATGTCGTAATCCCGGTGCGTCTCGGTGGTCTCGATGCCGGTGGCGTCCACGCGGACGATCGGGGTCTCCCGGAGCGAGACGAGGCCGGCGTTCGGCTTGTTGAAGGACTCGTAGTAGTCCTTCACGAACGGCGGGCGCTTGGCGCCGAAGAGGTGGTCCTTGGGGATGAGCAGCTCGGCCGTCCTCGGGTCCTCGACGATCGAACGGATCTTGTCGGCGAGGAACTCGCAGAACTCCAGGTTGACTTCGCGGTTCGTCGTCATGTCGTAGTAGTTCGACGTGAGCTTGGCGAAGCCGGGGCTGAGCCAGATCTTCTCGTAGAAGGCCTGCCGCTCTTCCGCCGAGTCCGCCGTCGAGAACTTGCCCGCAGGCTCGTGCAGGAAGCCGGACGGCGAGGTGGTGAGCGTCTTGACGATCTGCTCGTAGTTGTCGTTGAGCCACTTGTGGCGTTCGCCGGTGATCGGCGCGTTGTTCAGCGGCGTCGTCCAGGTGGGGGTGCGCTGGTACAGGTCCACCGACGCGACGGTGTCCACGATGGCGGGCAGGAGCTGGGCACCGCTGGGCCCGTTGCCGATGATGGCGACGCGCTTCCCGGCGAAGTCCAACGGCGTGTGCGGCCACGCGCCCGTGTGGTGGGAGATGCCCCGGAAGTCGTCGAGTCCGTCGATCTCCGGGTAGTGCGGAACGGAGAGACCGCCCGTCGCGGAGATCACCCAGCGGGCGCGCACGACGCTGCCCTTCTCCGTCGTCACCACCCACAAGTTGGCCGTCTCGTCGTAGACCGTCGAGACGACGCGCTCCCCTGTGCGGATGTGCTCGCGGAGGGCGAAGCGGTCGACGACGTGGTTGAGGTAGTCCTCGATCTCGGGCTGGGTCGCGAACTCCTCCTTCCAGCGCCAGTCGCCGAACAGTTCCTTCGAGAACAGGTAGCCGTACGTGTAGCTCTCGGAGTCGAAGCGGGCGGCGGGGTAGCGGTTCCAGTACCAGACACCACCGACGCCCTCACCCGCTTCGAGCGTCTGGGCGGAGAAGCCCTCGTCCAGCGCCCGGTAGAGCGCGTAGATGCCCACCACCCCGGCACCGATCACCAGCACCTCGACATCGACGTCACTGCCGACCCGCTCCGTCATCCCGGCTCACTCCCCATCGGTCTGGGCTGCCCACGCGGCAGCCAGTCCGGATGTAAGCACAAGTGCTGAAAACTGACAACACCCCGAGACGTCATCCGATGCGGCAAGGTGCCTAGCGATTCCGCAACCATTGAACTAAATAAGCAGTGGTGATTAAATACGGGGACGTCACTTCAAAGGAGAATGATGAGCGCCACGAACCCCGACTCCGACCTCCGTTTCGACGGACGCGTCGCCATCGTGAC
This sequence comes from Streptomyces sp. NPDC023723, assembly GCF_040639815.1. Classification (NCBI taxonomy): domain Bacteria; kingdom Bacillati; phylum Actinomycetota; class Actinomycetes; order Kitasatosporales; family Streptomycetaceae; genus Streptomyces; species Streptomyces sp. NPDC023723. The sequence continues at coordinate 105,258 of NZ_JBFAAP010000009.1, read as the reverse complement.
CGGCGCCGGCCGCGGCCTGGGCCGGGCCCACGCCCTGCTGCTGGCGCGGCGGGGCGCAAAGGTCGTCGTCAACGACCTCGGCGGCACCAAGGAGGGCGACGGCCGGGACGAAGGACCGGCCAACGACGCCGTCCGGGAGATCGTCGCGGCGGGAGGCACGGCCGTCTCCGACACGAACGACGTCGGCCGGGAGGAGGGGTGTCACGCGCTCGTCGACCACACCGTCCGGGAGTTCGGACGTGTCGACATCGTCGTGAACAACGCCGGCATCTCCCGCTTCGCCACGTTCCCGGAGGCCGACGCGGAGAATCTGGAACGCACCCTGGACGTCCACGTGCGCGGTACGTGGCACACCACCCGGGCCGCGTGGCCGTACATGGTCGAACAGGGCTACGGCCGGGTGGTGACGACGACGTCGACCGGCATGTTCGGCCTCCCGGACAACCTCGCCTACGCCACCGCCAAGGGAGCACTGATCGGCTTCACCCGCAGCCTCGCCCAGGCCGCCGGACCGCACGGAATCCTGGTCAACTCCATCGCGCCCAACGCGGTCACCCGGCCGAGCACGTCGACGAAGCCGAACATCACGACCACGCAGATGGACGACGCGCGACTGGAGGCCATGCGGACGGACCTGGTCTCGCCGATGGTCGGCTATCTCGCACACGAGGACTGCCAGGTCAACGGCGAGATTCTGGTGGCGGGAGCCAGGAGGTTCGCGCGGTGGTTCCTCGGGGTCACCCCGGGCTACCGCTCGCCCTCGGACGGCGCTCCGACCATCGAGGAGATCGCCGCGCACTGGGACGAGATCAACGACCAGTCCGGCTACCAGGTGCCCGAGAACCTGTACGCCTGGGCCGCGGAATTCATGGACCACCTCGGCCGCTGAGCGCAGACCTCCGGAAGTTGCGCGTTCGTCCTGAGTCGTCGCCGCCGCGTCGCACTCTCGCGGCCTGCACCAGGTGGTTCGGTCGGTGCGAGAATCGGTCGGTGCGAGAACGGGACGCCCTCCGGACCGCCGTCTCCGCCGGCCGTGCCGCACGAATGAGGGGTGTCCCCGGCGATGCCGGGAGGCACTGCCCTACCGGGTCGGCGCCTTCGCATCGCGGCTCGTCCGCCACGTGACACCGACGCGCCCATATGCCGGCCGCTCACCCGCACCGCCGCGACGCCGACCCCCACCCGGGGCCGGGACGCACACGTGCACCCCGCCCGCTCCCCCGGCCGGACGGTGTGTCCTGCCGGAGGAGCGGGCGGGAGTACGACCGTCTGCCGTGACACCCACCGACACGAACACCACACTGCACACACCGAGCGGGCCAGCAGCGCCTGTGACAGCTTGCGCAGCCCCGCGCCAGGCCGACGGCCTCCCCCAGTTCCGTGATGCCGGCGGCCACATGCTTCCCTGCTGCGACCGGGGGCAGCGAGGTCGGCGACCGTGGCGCGACAGCCGGGGTGCCCGCTCCCGGAGGGTCAGCGCGAGGGCGTGCCCCAGACGTCGCCCGGGTTGGGGGTGGCCACCAGCCCGGCGCCGAGAAACGTGACCAGGTCACCGACCAGGACGTCCGTCGTCGCGACCAGCGGGATCCGTTTGCGCAGGGCGGAGTGGTACCGCGCCAGGGCGTGCACGGCACTCGTCTCCACCGTCAGCCAGCGCTCGTCCAGCACCTCCGCGGGAAGCCCGGGGAGGAGACGGTCCAGCAGGGCGCGCAACGTGGCGACGGACTGACCGGTACGCACCCCGTCCAGTCCGACGTAGCCGCCCGCCTCGGTGATGTACAGCGACAGGAAGGCCAAGTAGTGGTTGTCCGACCGCAGGTGGATGGCGAGGGGCCGCACAAAGGCGCCCACCACGTCGGTGACCGTGGGCGCTCCTCCGGCGACCGCCAGTCCGGCGACGATGGAGGCCCGCTCGGACTCGCTCTCGGCTCCGCGGAACTCCATGATCGCCTTGACGACTTCCTCACGGTCCCCGAAGTGGTACTGCACGGCGGCATGGTTGCGCTGGCCGGCCGCGACGCCGATGTCCCGCAGCGGTACGGCGGAGATGCCGTGCTCGGCGAAGAGACGCTCGGCCGCCACGAGAATCCGCTGCCGCGTCTCTTCCCCGCGGGCGTTGCGCTGCCCGCCGGAGCGCGGACCGGGGCGTCGCGCCGGCCGCTCGGGAGATGTCTGTGCCATGACCTCTCAATCTAGCAGTGCACGAAGGACGAGCGGGGCCGGCTCGGTGCCCGGGGCACAGACGCCGCCGAACACCGCGGCTCCCTCCTCGGTGAGGACGGCGACGGTCCCGTCGTCCGGCCCGGGCCGTCCGGTATCGCTGTCGCGAGCACCGGACAGGTGCTGTCGGCGGAACGGATGTGCAGAGCCGTTCCGTGCTCCGTGAACCACAGCTCCGGGTTGCGCAGTTCAACGTCCAGGAAGCCGCTGTGCGCGTGGAACCCGGCGCCCCCGCCGAACGTGAGGACCCGCCTGCCGGAGCCCCGCTCGCGTCCCCGGCTGCTCCCCGCTCACTGCGCGGACCGGTGACTGTCGGGGAACCCGTCCATGCCGGGGTCGAGCTGGAGGCCGAGGGCGTTGAACGACGTGCAGTGCATGTCGTAGGTGCCCACGGTGAACACGAAGTCGATGAGCTGCTGCCGGGAGAACTGCGCCTCCAGGGCGGCCCAGGTTGAGTCCGTGACGTTCTTGGCAGTCACCAGTTCGTCCACCGCCCTGACGACGGCAGCGTCCGCCTTCGACCAGACGGCGGCGCCGGGTCCCTCGGCCAGGCCGTCGATCTCGGCGTCGGTCAGCCATCCGCCCGCCCTGCTCATGCGCACGTGCTGGGCCCACTCGTACTCGCCGAAGCCGAGCCAGGTGGTGCGGACGATGGCGATCTCCCGGACCCTGTCCGACAGCGTCGAGTTGCGCAGATGATTGGAGAACGGCATCCACCCGCGCACGAAGTCGGGGTGCCACGCGTAGATGCCGAGGATGTTCGACCGGGGGCGGACAGCGGGGGCGTCGGCGTCCGGTGCGGGGGCGTTGGGGACGTGGGCCCGCAGCGCGGAGAACGCGTCGTCGACGTCGTCGTTCCAGTCGTCGACGGGGCGGGGCGGAATACGTGACTCACTCATATGATCACCCGATGAAGGAGCCGCCGTTGACGCTGACGGTCTGTCCCGTCACGTACGACGCCTCGTCCGAAACCAGATAGGAGACGGCTGCGGCGATGTCCTCGCCGGTCCCCGTCCTGCCGACGGGGATGAACTTCGCCATCTCCTCGGCCGACGGTATGGCGCCCGTCTCGCGCTTCTTGCGGACGCTCGGAGTGTCGATCGAGGAAGGGGCGACGGTGTTCACCGTCACACCCGCCTTGGCGAACTCCACGGCGAGAGCCTTGGCCAAACCCATCTGCCCGCCCTTCGAGGCGGCATAGTGGGCCATGCGTGGTGCCCCGCGCTGGGCGCTGGAGGAGGAGATCAGCACGACGCGGCCCCAGCCGGCGCCGACCAGGTCGGACAGGGCCGACTGCACGACGTTGAAGGTCCCGGTCAGGTTGATTGCCAGGGTCCGGTCCCACTGCTCGGCGGTCATGTCGAGGAATGGCTGCTGCCGCGCGATCGCGGCGTTGGCCACCACCACGGCCACCGGACCCAGGTCGGTCCGGATCGCGGCGAGCGCCGAGTCGACCTGGCCGCGGTCGCTCACGTCGGCCCGGTAGGCGCGGGCCGTCCCTCCCGCCTTGCCGATGGACGACGCCGTGTCGTCCGTCGCGGCGGCGTCGATGTCGATGACCGCCACCTTGAAACCGTCGTCCGCCAGACGCTCGGCGATCGCCCGGCCTATTCCCGCGCCGCCGCCCGTGACGACCGCGACCCGTCCTCCCGCGGTCACGGGCGCTCCCGTCGACGGGTTCGAGCAGCCTGACTCTGTGTCATGGGATCGCGTCCTCGTCCTAGCCAACCGTTCCATTTACAAGAACAGTCGTTCCGTTTGCGATGGCAGGCTCAGCTTCTCCGCCGGAAAAGGATGGTGTCAACCCCTTGGGACGCGGACCGGGTGCTGGACACCACTCCGGCGACATCTCCCTCGACGACCTCCGAACACGCCGTGACGGCACCTGCGGCGATCCGGCGTCTTGACACTCCGCACACTGCACACAAGACTCCACTGAAGGAATCATGTGTTCCGTTGTACGGGTTTGCTGCAGGTCAAGGACTCTGCATCCGGGACAACAGGAGCCGCCGATCATCGGGGCCGCCCCTCCGCGCCGTGCGCTCCGGCGGGACCCCGTGCCGAGAAACCCCAGGGAGATGACGTGACCTTCGCACTGACTCCGGTGCGCCCGGACGTCGGGAACGAGCGCCGGCACCGCCGGACCTCCCGCACCCGCCTCCGCGGCAACGCGCCCCGCACGAAGGCGGTGCGACGATGAGTCCACCTCGCGTCGCGGTCGTCGGCTCCGGCCCGGCCGGGGTCTTCTGCGCCCAGATCCTCGCCGAGGATCCCGCGTTCGACGGGGGCGTAGACGTCTTCGAGAGGCTTCCCGCACCCTTCGGGCTGGTGCGGTACGGCGTGGCACCCGACCATCAGAAGATCAAGTCGATCATCGCCTCCCTGTCCGAGGTCTTCGAGCAGGAGCGCGTCCGGTTCCTCGGCAACGTGACGGTGGGCGCCGACATTACCGTGGAGGAAATACGGCGGCACTACGACGCCGTCATCATCGCCCACGGGGCGCCTCTCGACCGCCGGCTCGGCCTGCCCGGCGAGGAACTCGGCGGCGTGATCGCCGCCCGCAACTTCGTCTCCTGGTACAGCGGCCATCCGGATGCTTCTTTCGACCCGTCCGTTCTCTCCACCGAGCGGGCCGTGGTGATCGGCGTCGGAAACGTCGCCCTCGACGTGGCGCGCATGCTGGTCCGCACCCCCGACGAGCTGCGGCGCACCGATGTGCCCGAGCACGTCGTCGATGCCCTGGCCGGCCACTCCGTGCGCGAGGTCTGCGTCGTGGGGCGGCGCGGGCCGGAAGCCGCCAGGTTCACGCTCAAGGAACTGCTGGAGCTGTCGAACGTCGAGGGCGCGGACCTCGTCGTCGACCCCGCGGACCTGCGTCTGACGCCGGAACGGGAGGCCGTCCTGTCCGGGCGTCCGGCAGCGAGGCGGGTATTTGCGGCCCTGGAGAAGATCGCCGAGCGTCCGGCAGCCCACCGGGCGCGCTCGGTCCGCCTCCTCTTCGACCGGACGCCGCTGGAATTCACCGGGCAGGGCACCCTCAGCGGCATCTCGCTCGCCCGCACCTCCGACCCCACGCGGGTGGAGCAACTCGCCACCGGCCTGGCGCTGCCCGCGGTGGGGTACCGCAGTGCTCCCCTGGCCGGCGTCCCGTTCGACGACGCCACCGGTACCGTCCCGCACCGTGACTCGCGCGTGCTGGACGGCGACGTGACGGTGCCGGGCCTGTACGTGGTCGGGTGGGCCAAGCGCGGGCCGAGCGGTGTGATCGGGACCAACAGGCTGTGCGCGAGCGAGACCTCGGCCGCCGTTCTGGCCGACCTGGCGTCCGTACCCGCCCGCAGCACGGATTCCGAGGATGTCGACAGCCTGCTTCGTTCGCGCGGCGTGGCAGTGGTCGACTGGAAACGATGGCAGGCCATCGAGACCGCGGAGGGCGCACTCGGGCTGGAGACGGGTCGCAACCGCGTCAAGCTGCACAGCAGGACCGCGCTGCTCGCCGCGGCCGGCATCACCCAGGAGCGGACGGCCGCGGACACCGGGACGGCCCTTCCGGCCAGCTGAGCAGGCGGGGGCGTGGTTCCCGGGCGGCGCGCGTGCCGTCCGGGAACCACGCCCCCCTCCTCCACTCGCCCGGAGTCCGCCGGGACGGCCGTCCGCGACCGCACCGCCCTATGCTCTGCACGTCGGGGCACCGGCCTCGCATCGACGCGGAAATCATGAACACGCCAGCACCGAGCGGCAGGTGCCTGCTGATAATGTTTGCTACAAGAGAACCGTAATTCGGCTGAACGGAATGCATGCTCGACCGCTTCGCCGAGGACCCCAGCCGTTGTCCCGGTCGGCGAGCAGTGAGGAGCACAGCGTGGAGACGCAGGCAAACGGTTCGACGGCGGCCACACCCGATCGTCAGCGACATCCCCTGGCCAGAGGATTCGAGATTATCACCGCCATGGTCGACGGCGGCAAACAGACCTACGGCGTCAGGGAGTTGGGCAATCGTCTTGGCGTCAGCGCCAGCACCGCCCACCGGCTCCTCAGCGATCTGGAGGAACTGGGCATGGTGTCCCGCACTCCTGCGGGAAGCTACCGGCTCGGCATGGAGTTCCTGCGGCTGGCCTGGACGACGACCACCCGTTTCCCGCTGCGCGAGGCGGCCAACGACATCCTGGAGGACCTGACCGGGCGCAGCGGTGAGTCCTCGTTCTTCGCGATCTACAACGACCAGCGTCGCGAGATGATGTTCGCGCTGTCCGTGGAGACGTCGCACCCGCTGCGCTACACGGTCCCCTGCGGCGTCTGGCTGCCCCTGCACGCCGGAGCGAGCGGCCTGGCGATCCTCGCCTTCCTGCCCTCCGAGGTGCAGACCGAGATCGCCCGAACCGACCTGGAGGCGCTCACCGCACGAACAGTGGTCGACCCGAAACGGCTCGCGGAACGGCTGGCCCAGGTCCGGCAGGACGGCTACGCCCTGTCCCACGGCGAACGCATCGACGGAGCCATCGCCATCGCCTCCCCCGTGCTCGGCCCGGGAGGCTCGGTCATCGGCGACGTCGGCATCACCATCCCCGAGAGCCGTTTCAACGCGGCGACCACATCGGAGTTCATCGAGCTGGTGAAGGCCGCGGCGGAGCGCCTCACCCGGCGGTTCACCGGTGTCGAGAACCCGGCCGGCGGTCAGTGACGGCGGAGCGTGCTCCCGCGACGACAACGGCGGCGGTGGCCGGTACGCGACTGCGTACCGGCCACCGCCGCGTCCGGGTTCAGGGCGGGTGAGCGCGGCCGCTTCCGCCCCGGCCCGCCTCCGCGGAACCGCCCGACGGGACAGGAACACGCCGCGAGGCGCCGGCAGACCGCTGAGTCGTCGTCCTACGACCCGATGGACACGTCCGCTCCCTGTGCCAGCGGCAGCATCACCACGGACGAGACGTCGAGCGCGTCGCTGGAACTCAGGCCAGCCGTGAAGAGGGCGGTACGCGCCTCCTCCGCGGACCCCTCCACCTCGTAGAGCGTCACGTAGCGGTGGGGCGCGCCCGCGTCGGGGCCCGTCGCCCGGTAGCGGCGCGCCGAGAGGAAGCCGGGGAGCGCGAGGATCTCGGGGATGTGGGTCCCCCAGTACCAGTCCCGGAACTCGTCCTCCCTGCCCTCCACCGCGTTGGTGAGCGCCAGGAGGATCTCGCGCTCGGGCTGCGTCGTGGTGTCGGTCATGTGATGACTCCTCAGGTGGAGACGGTGGTGAAGCCCCAGGGGATCCCGAGGCTCGTGGTCGGGTCGGTCACGACAGCGGTGTCCGACCGGCGCGCGATACGCACGCCTTGGAAGGTGAGGTGCTTGGCCACGCGGTCCAGGTCGGCCACCTTCCACGTGATCGCATGGTAGGTGGCCGGGACCGGACCCACCTCGGCGTCCGCACCGGCCGCGGGAGTCGCGAAGTGGAGGACGGTGCCCGCGAGTATGGCAAACGGGCCGCCCACCGCGCGCAGTTCCTCGTACCCCTCGCGCACAACCTCGCCGCCGAGCACGTCGGCGATGAGGTCGAAACACGCTGCGGACACGTCGTCAGGACCGTGTGCCGGGCGGGCCGTTGGATGCCGAGCGGATCGCTCTCCTCGGCCGCGGTGTGGAACGGCGACGGGCCGCCCGGCCACTCCTCGGCCGTCAGGGGGTCGTCGTGCGCGTCCACCAGCCGGAAGCCCCGCGCGCGGAGAGTCCCGTACAGCGCCTTGACGCCGTCGACACCAGCCGGTGCTCCGCGGGCGGGGAGTGCCGACGTCCGGGAATCGCTGCACACCCCCGGTGAGGTGGCGCGCGGGCCCCGGCCCCGGCGGCTTCGGCATGACCACCGCGAAGTTGACGCTCGGCCTGCCGAAGACGCGGGCGAGGAAGTCCTCGGCCTCCTCGAGACCCGGCACGTGAATGCGGGGGTGGTACGGCATGCGAACGTGGAACTGGGGATCGGGCTCGTTCAAGAATCGGTCTCCTCGCACGACCGTCCGCCGGATCCGCCGGCAGCGGCCCTGTCCGCGGTCCCGCTCGGACGGCATCGGCCGGCGGAAGCACGGACAGGGTCGCGGACGTCGGGCCGCGGACCGGATCAGATGGTCTCGGGGGTGATGGCCACGGCGTCCGCCAGTCCCTCCGCTCTGGCCGCGCGCCGGGCGTCGTCCTCCGGCCCGGTGCGCTCACCGCGCCGGATGAAGAGGGTCACGACCATGGCGGCGGCCGCGGCCACGCCCACCATCGTGAACAGCTCGGTGTAGCCGGACCGGGCACTGAACGGGGTGCCGGCCACCAGGTGGTGGGACAGCAGCACGGTGCCGATCGACGTACCCACACCCGAGAACGCGGTCTGGGTGACCATGTACACGCCCTGTGCCTCGCTGGTGTTCTCGTCGGGCACGCTCTCGACCACCATGTTCGGCAGCGAGCTGAGCAGGAAGCCGGTCGCACCGGTCAGCACGATCTGCGCGATGACGAAGCCGACCACGGTGCCCAGCAGCACGGCGGACAGGACCGCCGCCGCGATGCTGAGGACAGTGCCCACGAGCAGGGCGTTGCGGGCCCGGCCGTTGCGTGAGATGCGCCCGCTGAGCGGCGACAGCGCGAAACCGATCAGGCCGATCCCGAAGGAGAGGTCACCGGCGGTACCGGCGCTGAGCCCGAGGCCGACCGGCGCCGAGTCCGGGCTCTGCCAGATCAGCTGGCCCACGAAGCCGGAGACGCCCAGCGTGCCGAAGGAGACGAGTGCTGTCGCGACGAGGGTGAGACCGAGCTTGCGGTCGAAGAAGAAGCGGATGTTGATCAGTGGTTTGTCGACGCGCAGTTCCCACAGCGTCCACAGGACGAGGATCGCGACGCCGCCGAGTATGCAACCGAGGGTCTTGCCGTTCGACCAGCCCCAGGTGCTGCTCTCGTTGACGCCGTAGAGAGCGAGCGCGATACCCGGCGCGAACAGCACACCCCCGAGCCAGTCGACCCGCTCGATCCTCGTCCTCACGGTGGGCCGAGGGAGCATGCAGGCGCCGACCGTGGTGACGGCCGCCAGGGCCGCGGCGACCACGAACACCTGGTGCCAGCCCCAGGCGTCGACGATGTTGCCCGCGACCACGTTGCCGGCCGCACCGCCCCACATCGCGGCGCCGGCGACGACCGCGACGGCGACGGGCAGGTTCTGCCGGGGAAGGGTCTCGCGCAGGATGCCGACGCACAGCGGCACCAGACCGCCGGCGAGTCCCTGGATGGAACGTCCGGCGATGAGCCCGCCGAGGCTGTCCGACGCCAGGCTCACGACGGAACCGACGATGGAGGCCGCCAAGACGACGATCATGACGTTACGACGGCCGAAGGCGTCACCGAGACGACCGCTGATGGCCGCCGACACCGCGCCGACCAGCAGGAATCCGGTGAGGACCCATCCGGCGTCCCCAGGGGTCGCGCGGAACTCCCGGATGATGTCCGGCAGGGCTGTGTACATCATGGTGGCTTCGAAGGAGCTGACTATTGCGGCCAGAATCAGGATCCCGATGACGAACGGGACGGGACGCGCGGGACGCACGTCCTCTCCTGGGGTGATGGGCGGCATCATTGCCTCTTTCATCCGGAGCCTGCGAGTACGGGGTGGCTGGGCGACGGGAGAACTGGCGAGAGCACGCCACCTTCCCCTTTGCGTTCCGTTGAAGGGGACACTCGATCGCTACAGCGTCCCGAGTGTGATCCGGCCATCAAGGCCCGTCAAGAGGTCTGCACGCACAGTCCGAGCGGTTTTCGCCCCGCCCTTTTCCGCCACGCACCCCCACGGGAACTCCGCTGATCGTGCGAAACATCGGAGGATCGTCCCTGCTGATGCCGTCCGGTGTCGACGTCCGCCCGTCCGGCGAAGCCCTGGCCCGCCACTCCCCCAATGACCCGTGACCAGACCCTTGACAGTCCGTAGCGCGCAGGAAGATGCTGACTGGACCGCATAAGGCAACGAACGTTCCGTTCAACGGTCTCCATGCCTCTCCCCTTACTGACGCCCGCGAGCCTCTGCCCGCGGTCCGGATCACGGAGGCTTGCTTGTCCAGCCACCCCAGCAGTACCCCCGACACCCGGTCGGCCCCGGCTTCCTCCTTCCGGGACCAGCCCCTGCCCCTGCGGCACCCGGACCGTTTCTTCATCGACGGACGGTGGGTCGAACCGGCCTCCGCGGCCGCCTTCGACATCGTCGATCCCGCGACGGAGGAGCACTACTACAGCGCCGCGCTGGCCGACGGCGACGACATGGCGCGCGCCGTCGCCGCCGCGCGGCGCGCCTTCGACCACTCCGACTGGCCACTGCTGACCCCCTCGGAGCGTGCCGAGTGGCTGCGCCGGATCGCCGACGGGCTGCGCCGCCGGGCGGCCGACGCGAGCCTGCTGTGGACGCGGCAGGTCGGCGTGCTCCACTCCATGTCGCGCGCGTCCATCGAGCGGGTGGGCGCGCACTACGACTACTACGCGGACCTGGCCGCCGACTTCCCCTTCACGGTCCGGCACGAGTCGGCCCAGGGCGGCTTCGCCGCCGTGGTCCGCGAACCGGTCGGCGTGGTGGGCGCGATCGTCGCCTGGAACACCCCGATGTCGCTGGCCGCGTACAAGGTCGCTCCCGCGCTGCTGGCGGGCTGCACCGTCGTGCTGAAGGCCCCGCCCGAGGCGCCGGGCGAGGCCTACGTGCTCGCCGAGGTCGCCGAGGAGATCGGGCTGCCGGCCGGCGTGCTCAACGTCCTCTGCGCGGACCGCGAGGTCTCCGAGGCGCTGGTCCGCGACCCTCGCGTGGACAAGATCGCCTTCACCGGCTCCAGCGCCGCCGGCCGACGTATCGCGAGTCTCTGCGGCAACCGCGTGGCCCGCTACACCCTGGAACTCGGCGGGAAGTCGCCCGCCGTGATCCTCGACGACTACGGCATCGAGGAGGCGGCCAGGACGCTCGCGGCCGCCGAGTGCACGCTGAACGGGCAGGTGTGTTCGTCCCTGACCCGGATCATCGTCAGCCGTCACCGCCACGACGAGTTCGCCGAGGCGCTCGGCGCCTCCTTCGCCGCCGCCCGCCTCGGGGACCCCTTCGACCCCGACGCCCAGCTCGGCCCTCTCGCCATGGAGCGCCAGCGCGACCGGGTGGAGGAGTACATCGCCAAGGGCACGGCCGAGGGCGCCCGCCTGGTCACCGGCGGCAGCCGTCCGACCGGGTTCGACCGGGGCTTCTACATCGAGCCGACCGTCTTCGCGGGAGTCGACAACACCTCGACCATCGCGCAGGAGGAGATCTTCGGTCCCGTCCTCAGCGTCATTCCGGCGGACAACGAGGAGCACGCGGTGGCACTGGCCAACGAGACCGTCTTCGGGCTCAACGCCACCGTGTTCACCAACGACGCCGACCGCGCCCATCACGTGGCCCGCCGCATCCGCGCCGGCACGGTCGGGCACAACGGCTACCGGACCGATCCCCGCATGGGATTCGGCGGCTTCAAGCAGTCCGGAGTGGGTCGCGAGGGCGGGCGGGACGGCCTGCTCCCCTACCTCGAGTCGAAGACGTTGATCCTCGACGAGATCCCGAGCGAGTACTCGCAGAGCCACTGAGGTCCCCGCACCACTGGCGATCGCACGGGTGTTCGCCTCGTTATCGACAACCAGGAGAGATTCATGTCGGGACGCGTCGAGGGCAAGGTCGCCCTCATCACGGGTGCGGCGCGGGGTCAGGGCCGCAGCCACGCAGTTCGTCTGGCCGAGGAGGGCGCGGACATCATCGCCGTCGACCTCCTGGAGGACATCGACACCGCGCCCTACTCGATGGCCACCAAGGAGGACCTCGCCGAGACGGTCCGGCTGGTCGAGGCCCAGGGCCGCCGCATCGTCGCCCGGCAGGCCGACGTCCGTGTGCTGTCGCAGCTCCAGTCGGCCATCGACGCCGGCGTCCAGGAGCTCGGCAAGCTGGACGTGGTCGTCGCCCAGGCCGGCATCCTGACCATGGGTTCGAACACGCCGCAGGCCTTCTTCGACGTCGTCCAGGTGAACATGGTCGGCGTGGTCAACACGACCGCCGCCGCGGCACCGCACCTGGGGCCCGGCGCCTCGATCATCCTCACCGGATCGACAGCGGCGCTGCTCAAGGGCTCCGTCGACATCACTGGCGCGGGCGGTCTCGGCTACGCGCACTCCAAGCGCCACGTGGCCCGACTGGGGCACGACCTCGCGAGCATCTACGCCGACCAGAGGATCCGGGTCAACGTCGTCCACCCGACGAACGTCGACACCAGGATGATGGACAACGAGTTCATGTACCACGCGTTCCGCCCGGACCTGGAGAACCCGACCCGGGAGGAAATGATCCCGTCCCTGGAGACGAAGTCCCCGATGGGCGTGCCGTGGCTCTCGGTCGAGGAGATCTCCGCGGCCGTCCTGTACTTCGCCTCGGACGAGTCGCGGTGGGTCACCGGACAGCAGCTCAAACTCGACGGCGGCCAGTTGCTCTCGACGCTGGACGCCGGGGTGCCTTCCTGACGGAACCGTGCCGGCAACAGGGGCGGGTGTCTCGCGTGCGGTTCACGCGAGGCACCCGCCCCTTCGGCGCAGCACGGCGACACGAAGCAGCGGGCATCCGCCGTCCACCCGTTCGTCGACGAGTTCCGTCGCGGCCTGCCGGACCTCCGCCTCCTGGGCGACCATCGTCGCCCTGGGTGAGAACTCCGCGCCCAGCAGTCGGCGCCACTCGGCGTGCCGGGGCGGGTCCGCCTTCACCCGGCCCGGAGCCCGGCGGCTTCGCCGTACCTTCCCGGCGGAGAGGTCCTAGACGGCGGCGAGTTCGGGGCGCACGGCGGCCAGCGCGCCGACGATCTCGTCGACACCGGCCTTGGCGTCGCCGAAGAGCATCGCCGTGTTCTCGCGGAAGAACAGCGGGTTCTGCACGCCGGCGTAGCCGCTGGCCATGGACCGCTTGAAGACGACGACGTGCGCGGCCTCCCACACCCGCAGCACCGGCATGCCGGCGATGGGGCTGCTCGGGTCGTCGTCGGCGGCCGGGTTGACGGTGTCGTTGGCGCCGATGACCAGGACGACGTCGGTGTCGGCGAAGTCGTCGTTGATCTCGTCCATCTCCAGCACGATGTCGTAGGGCACCTTGGCCTCGGCCAGCAGGACGTTCATGTGTCCCGGCAGCCGGCCCGCCACCGGGTGGATGCCGAAGCGCACCTCCACGCCCCGCTCTCGCAGCAGCCGGGTCAACTCGGCCACCGGATACTGCGCCTGGGCCACCGCCATGCCGTAGCCGGGGGTGATCACCACGCGCGAGGCGCGGGCCAGCAGTTCCGCGGTCTCCGCGGCGGAGGTCTCCCGGTGCTCGCCCTGGGCGCCGTCGTCGTCGCCTCGGGGCGCCTCGATGCCGAAGCCGCCGCCGATGACCGAGAAGAACGAACGGTTCATGGCCTTGCACATGATGTACGACAGGTAGGCGCCGGAGGATCCGACGAGCGCGCCGGTGACGATGAGCAGGTCGTTGTTGAGCAGGAATCCGCTCGCGGCCGCGGCCCAGCCCGAGTAGCTGTTCAGCATCGACACCACGACGGGCATGTCGCCGCCGCCGATCGACGCCACCAGGTGCCAGCCGAAGAGCAGCGCGACGACCGTCACGGCCGTGATCGACCACAGGGCGGGACGGACCACGAAGACGACGGTGAGTGCGGCGAAGAGCACCAGCGCCGCCAGGTTGAGGGCGTTCTTCCCCGGCAGCACCAGAGGGGCGGACTTGATGCGCGCGCTCAGCTTGAGGTTGGCGACGATCGAGCCGGTGAAGGTGACGGCACCGATGAAGATGCCGATGAACACCTCCGCGTGGTGGATGCGCAGCAGCGACCCCTCGGCCCCGGCGAGGCCGTGGCGCTCGACCTCGACGTACGAGGCCCAGCCGACCAGGACGGCGGCCAGACCGACGAACGAGTGCAGCAGGGCGATCAGCTCGGGCATTCCGGTCATCCGCACGACGCGTGCCCGCCAGAGGCCGACCGCGCCGCCGACGACGAGTGCGGGGACCACGACCAGCAGGGTGGTGCCGCGGACGGTGCTGTCGTGCACGGTCAGGGCGATGGTGGCCGCCAGGGCGACCGTCATGCCGGCGACGCCGTAGGTCCAGCCCTGTCGGGCGGTCTCGTGCTTGCTCAGTCCGGCGAGCGACAGGATGAACAGGAGGGCGGCGGCGAGGTAGGCCGCGGTGGCGATCGAGGTTACGGACACGTCAGTTCCCCTTGCTGAACATGGCGAGCATGCGGCGGGTCACCGCGAAGCCGCCGAAGATGTTGATCGCGGCGAGCAGGGTGGCCGCGCCCGCCAGGACCTGGACCAGCGGCAGATCCAGCCCTGCCTGGAGCAGCGCGCCGACGACGATGACACCGGAGATGGCGTTGGTGACGCTCATCAAGGGGGTGTGCAGGGCGTGGTGGACCTTGCCGATGACGTAGTAGCCGACGACCACGGCCAGGGTGAGGACGGTGAAGTCCGCCGGAAGGGGCGCCGGCGCGAACGCGATCACCAGCCAGAGCAGTGCGACACCGGTGAGGACGAGCGCGGTCTTCGCGGCCGCCGACATCGCAGCGCGCGGTTCCGGCTCGGGCCGGGCCTCGGGGGCCGGGGTCCGCACCGGCGCCGCGCTGGTGCTGACCGGCGGTGGGGGCCACAGCTTCTCGCCGCGTCCGTCGCCGGTGGAGCGGACGACGGTGATGCCGCGCTGGACGGGGTCCTCCAGGTCCAGGACGGCGACGCCGTCCTTGCCGGGGGTGAGGAGCTTGAGCAGGTTGACGAGGTTGGTGCCGTAGAGCTGGCTGGCCTGGGTGGGCAGCCGGCCCGCGAGGTCGGTGTAGCCGAGGACGGTCACCCCGTTCTCGGTGACGATCCGCTTGCCGGCCACGCTGTTCTCGACGTTGCCGCCCTGCCCCGCGGCCATGTCCACGATGACCGACCCGGGCTTCATCGAGGCGACGTCCGCGGCCGTGAGGAGCCGGGGTGCCGCCCGGCCCGGGACGAGGGCGGTGGTGATGACGATGTCGACGTCGGCGGCCTGGTCGGTGTAGAGCCTGGCCGCGGCCTCGTTGTAGGTCTCGGAGGTCGCCTTGGCGTAGCCGTCCGACGACTGCTGGGCCTGCTCGTCCACGACCACCGGGAGGTACTCCCCGCCGAGGGACTTCACCTGGTCGGCCACCTCCGGCCGGGGGTCCGTGGCCCGTACGACGGCGCCCAGGCTGGCGGCGGCACCGATCGCGGCCAGGCCCGCCACTCCCGCCCCGGCAACCAGGACCTTGGCCGGGGGGACCTTGCCGGCCGCGGTGACCTGGCCGGTGAAGAAGCGGCCGAACTCGTGGGCGGCCTCCACGACCGCGCGGTACCCGGCGATGTTCGCCATGCTCGACAGCACGTCGAGCGACTGCGCGCGGCTGATCCGCGGAACGGCGTCCATGGCGAGGACCGTGATGTCCCGCTCGGCCAGGGCGTCGACGAGCTCCGGGTTGACCGCCGGTGCCAGGGTGCTGATCAGGTACGCGCCGTCCTTGGGACGGTCGATGTCCCCGGTGACGGGTCCGCTCACCCGCAGGACCAGGTCCGCGTCCCAGGCGTGGTCGGCGGTGCCGACGGCGGCGCCCGCCTCGGTGAAGGCGGCGTCGGAGAACGAGGAGAGCGCGCCGGCCCCTGCCTCGATCACCACGTCGTAGCCGAGGGCGATGAGCTGACGTACGGTCGCGGGTGTGGCGGCCACCCGGGTCTCCCCGGCGGGCTCGCGGGGCACTCCGACAATCATGCGAGTAACTCCTTCGGAACGTGGCCCGCTGTACGCGGGGGTGCAACACGGCATGCCTTGATGCCGGCCGAGTTGTCCCGGCCGGCATCAGACGTGACTCGGAGGTTTGATCAGTAGAGCAGGAGCGGGTTGACGAGTACACCCGTCGAACGGTGAATCGCTGGCGGGGCCGCCACCAGCAGACCGGTAGAAATACCCGCGTCCTTCAGTGTGGAAACGGCGGGCCCGAGAAGGCAGTTGTCGATCAGCGCGAGTCCGATCGAGTAGATGAGGCCGTGGACCTCCAGCCGTCCCCCGGGGTTGTCGCGGGCGTCGTGGAAGTCCCACAGCACGAGTCCCAGGTCCTGGGCGGCGAGCCACCGCGCGCCGTCCTGCCCGATGCCGGGCCGGCGCACGGCGGCCGCGCCACTCGGGTACACATTCCCGGCGGCCTCGTAGCGGTCGCGCCCCTGATAGACGATCAGCGCGTCGCCCGGCTCCAGGGTGACCCCGGTGGCGGCGAGGGCGGCGTCGAGGTCGGCACCCGTGACGGGCTCCTCGGCGGGGATCCAGTCCACGCCCCGGGCCGCCGTGACGTCGAGCAGGACACCGCGCGTGGCGATGCCGTGCTGCGCCCAGTTCACGATCGTGTCCTCGTCGGTCTCCGAGGCGGCGGCGGGAACGGGCCCGTGCCACCCGCCGTCCGCCCCGATGTGGGCGAGTCCGTCGAGGTGGGTGTTGTGCACTCCGTGCGGGTCGTAGGTGATGACCTCGCCGCCGTGGGCGTGGCGTCCGTACAGGCCGACCTGGACCTTGAGGCTCACGTCGCCGTGGCCGTCGGGGAGTTCCGCGTTGCCGAGGCGCTGCCAGTCTCGACCTCCCGCTCCAGTGAGACGGCCCGGCCGAGGCGGACCTGGGCGGCGCCGCGCAGCCTGGCCGCCTCGTCGATGAGTGCCACGGAACCGCGGCACTGGACCCCCGCGGTGTGCCGGGCGGCGGCGTGCGCGTCCGCGATCTCCCGCTCCCAGGGGGCGAGCGGGTCGGGTCCGAGGTCGTCGGTCATCCGGGTCACTCCATGTCTGCCAGGACTGGCTGTCGAGTCGGATTGCGGCGTGCGGCTCACACGCGGGCTGGGGACACCGCCGGCCTCGTGGCGTGTACCGGTCCGCCCGGGACGCCGGTCGGCCGGACCGCCGTGGTCGCCACGACGTCGGCGCCCGGAACTGTCGGGGGGCCACTATGTCCATCCTCGTTCACCCAGAACAGAACAAGTGAGCTCTTCAACGCAACACCGCAAGGATTCTGCTCCGCGCCCGAAGCCGCTGTCAATGGCTCGTCGCGCACCATCGGAGCAGTGGATTCCCGGTCGACTCCTTGACGCGCCATCTGGAGAGCTTCATCCTATGGCTAGCGCATAACAGTACGACTGTTCGGTAAAACGAAACGCATTCATACGCCGCACCAGACCGGTTTTCAGAGCCGTCAAGGCTCCTCGACAGAGCCGGAGGCGCACTGAGGGAAAGGGGTGCGGATGAGCACCGTGGACATCGACCCGACGGAGATCGACTTCTTCACCGACGCATCAGTGGCGGCGGACTCGGCACCGTATTTCGACCACATGCTCGCCAACCATCCGGTCTGGCGGGAGGACAAGTACGGCGTCGTCATCGTCACCGGCTACGAAGAGGCGCTGCAGGTCTACCACCAGCCCGAGGTCTACTCCTCCATCAACCGCACCGGCGGGCCCGTCGTGGACCTCCCGGTGGAGCTGGCCGGCGACGACCTGACGGATCTCCTCGAACAGCACCGGCGGTACTTCCCGACGAACGACCAGATCGTGACGTTCGACCCGCCGATGCACACCGATCACCGCGCCCTCCTGATGGGACTCATCACCCCCAAGCGCCTCAAGGAGAACGAGGACTTCCTCAAGGCCACGGCCGACCGGTTCCTCGACGAACTGCTTCCCGCTGGGGGCTGCGACTACATCTGGGACTACAGCAAGCGCTACGCGGTGCTCGCCGTCGCCGACCTCCTCGGCGTCCCCGTGTCCGACCACCCCATGCTCATCGAACTCCTGGCCACCCGCCCCGGCCCCGTACTCGGCAACCTCAAGCTCCAGACCGCCCACGGCAACACCCTGGAGCGGCTCTACGACTACTTCGTCCAGAAGATCGAGGAGCGGCGGGCCGTCCCCGCCAACGACATCCTCACCGGCATGGCCGTGGCCACCTTCCCCGACGGGACGCTGCCCGAGCCGATCCAGGTCGCCCGGATCGCCGCCAACCTCTTCGCCGCCGGCAACGAGACCACCGTCCAGCTGCTGGGCATCTCGCTGGCGCGCATCGCCGAGGACCCGGAGCTGCAGGAGCGGCTGCGCCGTGAACCCGCGCTGGTCCCCAAGTTCATCGAGGAGACCCTGCGCGTCGAGGCACCCATCAGGGGCTCCTTCCGGCTGACCAAGGTGGCCACCAGCATCGGCGGTCTGGACCTCGCGCCCGGCACGGTCGTCATGCTGCTGCACGGCGCGGCCGGCCGCGACGCACGGGTCTTCGACAACCCGGCCGAGTTCGACGTCACCCGGCCGAACTCCCGTCAGCACCTGGCCTTCGGCCGCGGCATCCACACCTGCCCGGGAGCCCCGCTGGCGCGCGCGGAAGCCGTCTTCTCGATCACCCGGCTGCTGGAGCGCACCGCGAGCATCGGCATCTCCGAGAAGCACCACGGCCCGGCCGGCGACCGGCACTGGGACCTCATGGAGAGCTACAAGTTCCGCGGGCACAACCACCTCCACCTCACCTTCGTCCAGCGGGAGGGCCGCTGATGGCCGGGGATCTCACGATCGACCGCGACCGCTGCATGGGGTCGGGGCAGTGCACGTTCTACGCGCCCGGCACGTTCGACCTCGACGACATGAGCATCGCCGTCGTCGTCGACGACCACGGCGACAGCGAGGACAAGATCCAGATGGCGATGACCGTGTGCCCCACCCGGTCCATCGCCCGCAACGCCGGTGCTGCCGGCCAGGGAGAGGCTTAGATGACGGCCAGTACCGAGGCGACGGTCTCCGCGACCGTCGCGGACCTGGAGAGCGACGGCCTCCTCGGTGAGTTCCCGGAGGGCCCCCGCCTGGTGGGCACCGCCTGCGGCGGCTGCGGCGCGACGATGATCGGGACGCGCGTGGTCTGCAGCACGTGCGTGAGCCGGGACGTGTCCCGCGTCGCGCTGCCGACGACGGGCGTCCTCTACACGTTCACCCGCCTGCACGTCGGCGGCGACGGTCCGCGCTCCCTCGGATACGTCGACCTCGACAACGGGGTCCGCACCCTCGCGGACCTGCGCGAGACGTCCGAACCCCTGCGCCCCGACGGGCGCGTGCGGCTCGGCACGGACGGCGACGCCTGGTACTTCACGCCCGTGACCGGCGAGTGAGGAGGAGACTCATGAGTGACAACGTGTTCGTCGTCTCGGCGGCGATGATCCCCTTCGGCAAGCACCGCGGCTCGTCCTACGTCGGACTGGCCGTGTCCCCGCTCGTCGACGCGCTGCGAGACGCCGGCATCGAGAAGCCGGACGTCGACGCCGTCTACGTGGGCCATTCCTACGGCGGCATGATGACCGGTCAGCGCATCACGAAGGAGATCGGCCTCGGCACGGTCCCGACCGTGAACGTCGACAACGCCTGCTCCTCCGGCGCGACCGCGGTGCACGAGGCGTACACGGCCATCGCGCAGGGCCTGATCGACGTGGCCGTCGTCATCGGTGTCGAGAAGCTGACCCAGTTCGGCGGCGGCACGCTGCCGCTGTCCCCCGAGGACCGCGAGGTCAAGCAGGGGCTGGTCATGCCGGCCGTCTACGCGATGCGGGCCACGCGCTACCTGTACGAGAACGACGCCACCGCCGAGGACCTCGCACGCGTCAGCGTCAAGGCACGCAGGCACGGCGCGCTCAACCCCTTCGCGCAGTTCCGCAAGGAGGTGACGGTCGAGGAGGTGCTCGCCGCCCGTCCGGTCGCCGATCCCTTCACCCTGCTCATGTGCTGCCCGACGGGGGACGGCGCCGCGGTCGTGGTGCTGGCCTCCGAGCGCGCCCGTGCGCGGCTGGGCACCCCGAACGGGATGCGGGTGGCTGCCTCGGTGCTGCACTCGGGCCAAGTGGCCGAGGGGTTCCGGGACATGACGAAGCCGGAGATCTCCTACGAGTCGGCGCGCGACGCGTACGCGCAGGCCGGCATCGGCCCCGACGACCTCGACATGATCGAGCTCCACGACGCGTTCTCGATCGCCGAACTCGTCTACTACGAGGCCTTCGGACTCACCGGGAAGTACAGCGCGACGACACTCCTGCGAGAGGGCAGGACCACCTTCGGCGGCGACGTGGTGGTGAATCCCAGCGGTGGACTGCTCGCCAAGGGCCACCCGGTCGGCGCCAGCGGCGTCGCACAGATCGCCGAGGCGTTCTGGCAGCTCGGCGGCCGGGCGGGAGCGCGTCAGGTCGACGACGCGCGCTGGGCGATGACCCACGTCACCGGCGGAGGCACCGCGGGCCTGGACCACGGCGCCTGCACCGTCCACATCTTCGAGGCGGCATGACGACCATGGAACGGCCGCCCCTGGAGGGGCTGCGGGTCATCGACCTGACGACCTTCCTGTCCGGGCCGTCGGCGACCCAGCTCCTGGGCGACCTCGGCGCCGACATCGTCAAGATCGAGTCCTTCCAGGGGGATTCGAGCCGGGCGATCGTCGGACCGGAGCTCGACGGGGACTGCGCCTACTACCTCGCCAACAACCGGAACAAGCGCAGCATCGCGCTCGATCTGAAGTCGCCGCGGGGGCGCGAGGTGCTGATGCGCCTCGTGGCCGGTGCCGACGTGGTCGTGGAGAACTTCCGGCCGGGCGTCACCGCCCGGCTGGGCATCTCCCCCGAGGACGTGGTCGCGGAGCATCCCTCCCTGGTGTGGGCCTCGATCAGCGGGTTCGGACAGGAGGGCCCGATGCGCGACCGGCCCGCCTACGACATGGTGGTCCAGGCGCTCAGCGGCGTGATGAGCATCAACGGCCATCCGGGAGCCCCCTCCGCGCGGCTCGGCATACCCGCCGGTGACGTCGTGGCCGGCCTGTTCGCCGTGATCGGTCTGCTGGCCGCGCTCCAGGCCCGCCAGGAGACGGGGCGTGGCCGCGTCGTCGACGTCTCCATGCTGCGCGGTCAGCTCGCCATGCTGTCCTACCAGGCGCTGTACGCCTACCTGCGGGACTCCGCCCCCGGTCCGCAGGGCGCCGGTCACGACTCCATCGCCACCTACCGGTCCTTCCGGGCGGGCGACGGCCGTGAGCTGGTGGTCACCGCGAACACTCCCCGGATGTGGGAGGGGCTGTGCCGGGTCCTCGGTCTCGACGGGCTGGTCACCGACGAGCGGTACGTCGACGCGGCGGCCAGGCTCCGGAACAAGGAGTCGCTCTGGGCGATCCTGGAGCCGCGCTTCGCCGAGCGCCCCGCCGCCGAGTGGGTCGAGCTTCTCGCCGCGGCGTCGGTGCCCGTGGCACCGGTGAAGAACGTCCTCGAAGCCCTCGCCGACGCGCGGGCGGCGGGCGACGGAAGCCTCGTCGAGGTGAAGAACGGCCACGTGTCCTTCGAGAACGTCGCCGCGCCGATCCGCTTCGTGGACACCGCAGAGGTCGAGCCGGTCTACCCGCCGGCGCTCGGCCAGGACACCTTCGACATCCTCGTCGGGGAGCTGGGGCTGTCCCGGTCCGAGGTCGACGAGCTGATCGCCGAGGGCGTCGTCATCGCGCCGGCCGGTGAGCCGGTGGCCTAGGCCGGTCCGGCGAGACGGCCCGCGCACGGCTGGAGGCCCGGACAGGAGTTCCTGTCCGGGCCTCCAGCCGTGCGCGCATCCGGGCCTCCAGCCATGCGCGCATTCGAAGTCCGGCCCCAGGTCCACCGGGGCGACGATCCGGTGTGCGCAAGGAGCACCGCGGGTCCGCCGGGGCGGCCGGACACACGGCGACGCCGGGACCCGCAAGGGAGCCCCGGCGTCGGCACGCCCCCGCCCGCGCGCTCAGGGCAGCCGGCGGATCGCCTCCACCGCCTGCGCGGCCGATGCCCCGGACGCGCTCAGGCGTCGTACCTGGTTGAGCGCCCGCACCCAGTTCACCGTCACGGCGCCGCACAGCGCCCCGTCCACGCCCGCGTGCACGACGGCCACGCGGCCGTCGGTCTCCAGGTCGCCGACGACGTCCGAACGGCCCTCGGGGGCACGCCAGCCGAAGGCGTTCACCTTCCAGTCGTACTGGTCCGACCAGACGTAGTCGGTGGACGTGTACGGCTCGCTCACCGCCCCCGTGACGGCGGCGGCGACGTACCGCGCCTGGTCGCCGGCGTTGGTCCAGTGTTCGGCGCGCACGTCGACACCCCGGCCGGGATGGGGCCAGCGTGCGACGTCCCCGAGGGCGAAGATGTCGTCGTGTCCGAGGGCGCGCAGGAACCTGTCGGTCAGCACCCCGTTGTCGAGCCGCAGGCCGGACGACTCGAGCCACCCCGTCGACGGAACCGATCCGATCCCGACCACCACGGTCGACGCCACGAGCCTTTCTCCGTCGTCGAGTTCGACCGTGAGGTCGCCTGCCTCGCCCTCGATGCCGACGACACCGGCCCCGAAGCGGGTCTTCACACCGTTGCGCACGTGCAGGTCGACCAAGCTGCCCGCGATCTCCGGGCCGACGAGCCGGGCCATCGGCTCGGCCAGGGGGTCGACGACCGTGACCTCGCAGCGCCGTGCCCGCGCCGCGGCGGCGATCTCGGTACCGATGAAACCGCCGCCCACGACGACGACCGGCTCACCGAGTGCGAGCCGCCCGGCGATGGAGCGCGAGTCGTCCAGCGTCCTGAGCTGGAACACACCGGACCGGGGTTTCCACGGTGAGGGGCGGGCCTCGGCGCCGGTGGCGATGACGAGTACGTCGTATTCGACGCTCGTGCCATCGGCGAGCCGCACCAGCCCGGCGTCGGGATCGAGGCCCACGGCCGCATTTCCCAGCCGCAGCTGGACGCCCAGTTCGGTCAGTTCCGACTCGCCGGCCAGCCGGATCTCCTCCACGGAGGTGTCCGCCCACTCCTGCAGCAGGAGTTTCTTGGACAGCGGCGGGCGGTCGTAGGGGAGTTCGTCCTCGGCGCCGATGAGTGTGACGGGGCCGGGGTGACCGAGCGCCCGGAGGCTCTGCGCGGTTCGGGTCCCGGCGAGCGAGGCGCCGACTATGACGACGTGGCGGGCCACGGCTTCGGCCATCGTCCAGGTCCTTCTCTGTCGGTGGAGGTGGGATGTGTGAGCGTCACGGGCTCGGCCGGCTCGCTCTGCCCTCTCATTGAAACGAACGAGGGAGCCGTACAACGCAACAGCGTTATCCTGATAGCCGCCGCGACAGGTGTCAATGGCAGCGCGGCCCGCCGGCCTCCGCGAAGGGCGCCCCGCCCGCCGCGACCGGACATCGGACGGCGACCGGGGTTCAGTGACGCAGCGCGTCCGCGACGATCTCCCCGACAAGGACCGCGGTGGCCGCAGGGCCGCGCTGCGGAGCGTCCGGGAGGATGGAGGTGTCGGCCACGACGAGCCCATTCAGCCCGTGCACCCGGCCGAACTCGTCCACGACGGCCCCGGGACTGCCCTCGGGTCCCATGGGAACCGTGCCGCACGTGTGCTGCGACGTGCCGAGCGCATCACGTATCCAGGCGTCGAGGGCCCGGTCGTCCTTCAGCACCGCGGGCGCCACGACGGGGGCCGGGCTCCCCACCTCCACGAAGGCCGACGCGGCAAGCACCTCGACCGCGGCGCGGACGGCGCCGCGCAGACGGGCCCGGTCGGACGGCGTACCCAGGTATCCGTGCTCGACCACCGGTGCCACGTCCGGATCGGCCGACTTCACCAGCACCCTTCCGGTCGGGCGCGGCGCCAGCGCCGAGACCAGGAAGGCCATGGGCGCGCACGGCACGCGCACCTCGCCGCGCACGAGTCCCGCGACCGGTACCAGCGACTGCAGCACCTCCACCTGGCCCAGTCCGCCGCCCAGTTCGAGGTGCAGGCAGGACCCCATCCAGTTGTCCGCCGGCTCGCCCCAGTCGTCCTGGGTGCCGCATTCCAGGATGATCTGCGGGTGGTCGCTGAATCCGGCCCCCACTGCGGGGGCATCGCGCACGAGCGGGATGCCGAGCCGCTCCAGGTCCGCACGGGGGCCGACGCCGGAGAGCTGGAGCAGCTTCGCCGAGGCCAGCGCGCCGGCGCTGACGACGACCGTCCCGGCATCGACCGCCGTGCGGTGCCCCCGGTACTCCACCAGCACACCGGTGGCCCGCCTGCCCGCGAAGAGGATCCGCAGGACACGGCAGTCACCGACCACCCGGAGATTGGGCCGAGCCAGCACCTCGCCGGTCAGGTAGGACAGCGCCGCGTTGCGCCGGACACCGTCCACCGCGTTCGACGGAACGGGACCGACACCCGCCGACGCCTGATCGTTCTTGTCGGGGTCGGCGACGTGCCCGACGGCGAGAGCGGCGTCCAGGAACGCCTTCTCCGCGGGATGCGTCAGACGGCTGCGGCACACCCGGACGGGTCCCGACCCGCCGTGGACCGCGCTGTCGCCGTGGTCCAGGTCGGTCTCCAGCGCGCGCAGGAAGGGCAGTACCCGCTCCCACGCCCAGGCGGGACTGCCCGCGGCCGACCACCGGTCGAAGTCCGCGCGCCGGGCCCGCACGAAGTAGCCGCCGTTGACCGTGGTCGAGCCGCCGGCCACCCGGCCGCGGGGCACTGCCCAGGGACGCTCCGGGGTAAGGCGGGCAGGCCAGAGGTCGACCGCCGGATGGCCCGTACGGGCCCCCGGCACCAGCCGTGCGTCGAGGAGGGCGGGGCCGAAGTCGGCCTCGCTCCGGTGGGCCGGTCCCGCCTCCAGCAGCAGGACCTGACGGTCCGGATCCTCGCTGAGCCGGGCGGCGAGTGCGGCGCCCGCCGCGCCCGCCCCGACCACGACCGCATCGGGCGTGGCGGTGCCAAGGGGCGCGGCCCCGGGGGAACGAGTGCGTCGGGAGTTCATCTCCATGAGATCAAAGGCCGCCCGCGGTCCCCGCGCAAGCCCCACGAGGAGGTCGCGGCCATCACCTCGCGACGGACTCTAGCTTTTTGGCATCGCATGCCAATACTGTGACCGCACGCTAGAGCGCCAGTGCTCGACGGGCTTCCGCCTCGCCGCGGACGCGCCGGGCCCCGGCCCGGACGACAGGAGAACACCGTGGACCAGAACGCCACCGCAGACCTCCACCACCAGAGCGCCGACACCTCCGCCCCGGACCCCGCGGACGGGCTGGTCGAGACCGACGACCTCATCGAGGAGATCTCGATCGACGGCATGTGCGGCGTCTACTGATCAGGAAGCTCCCATGTCTGACACCCCGCAGGAGCCGCCGGCGGCTCCTGCCCCGGCCGCCGGCCCCGGGCTGGACCTCGACTCGGCCTGGGGACTGCACCCCCAGGTGTCCGTCCGCCCCGAACCGTTCGGGGCCCTCCTGTACCACTTCGGGACGCGACAGCTGACCTTCCTCAAGGAACGGCGCCTGCTCGACGTGGTCCGCGCCCTGGACTCCGCTCCCTGTGCCCGGGCCGCCTGCCTCACGGCCGGAGTGCCCGAGCCGCAACTCCCCCGCTACGCACGGGCGCTCGCCGCACTGGCCCGCTCGGCGATGCTGGTGGAAAGGACCGTGACCGCATGACCCCACCGACGACGGCCCCGCGTCTGACGGATCTGTTCGAGCAGGGGCTCGACTCCCCCATCTGTCTGACCTGGGAACTCACCTACGCCTGCAACCTGGCGTGCACCCACTGCCTGTCCAGTTCCGGGCGGCGCGACCCGCGTGAGCTGTCCACCGACGAGGCCAAGGCCGTGATCGACGAACTGGAGGCCATGCAGGTCTTCTACGTCAACATCGGCGGCGGCGAACCCACCGTCCGCCCCGACTTCTTCGAACTGCTGGACTACGCGACCGAGCACCACGTCGGCGTCAAGTTCTCCACGAACGGCATCCGCATCACCCCCGCCGTGGCACGCAGGCTGGCGGCGAACACCTACGTCGACGTGCAGGTGTCCCTCGACGGCGCGACCGCCGAGGTCAACGACGCCGTACGCGGCAAGGGCTCGTTCGACACCGCCGTGCGGGCGCTGAGGAACCTGGCGGACGCCGGCCTGCGGGGCGCCAAGCTCTCCGTGGTGTGCACCCGGCACAACATCGCCCAGCTCGACCGGTTCAAGGAGATCGCCGACGAGTACGGGGCGCAGCTCCGGCTGACCCGGCTGCGGCCCTCGGGGCGCGGCGCCGACGTCTGGGACGACCTGCACCCGCTGCCCGAGCAGCAACGCGTCCTCTACGACTGGCTGATGGCCAACGGCGACCGGGTGCTGACCGGTGACTCCTTCTTCCACCTGTCGGCGTTCGGAGCGGCTCTGCCGGGCCTGAACCTGTGCGGCGCGGGACGCGTGGTGTGCCTCATCGACCCGGTGGGCGACGTCTACGCGTGCCCCTTCGCGATCCACGACGCGTTCCGCGCCGGCAGTGTCCGCGCCGGCGGCGGTTTCACCGGTGTGTGGCGCCACTCGGAACTGTTCCGCGAACTGCGTGCCCCGCAGGGTGCGTCGGCCTGCACTTCCTGCTCCTTCTACGACAGTTGCAAGGGCGGCTGCATGGCCGCCAAGTTCTTCACCGGGCTGCCGCTGGACGGCCCCGACCCCGAGTGCGTCCAGGGTCACGCCGAGCCGTTGCTGGCAGCCCGGACGAGCGTCCCCAAGCCGTCGGGCGACCACAGCCACCGCACCGCTCCGGCCGCCCGCCCGGGTCCGGTCCCCCTGACGCTGAGCAGGCGGCCCAGCCCGGCGGCCATGCCCGTCAGCCTCTGCGACGAGTCGCCCGTCGCGGGTCTGCGGCCGGCCTGACGCCTCCGTCCCCACCCGCACACCGAGAAAGCGAAACCCATGAGCAGGAACGCCTGGTTCGAAACGGTCGCCGAGGCCCAGCGGCGAGCCAAGAAGTACCTTCCCAAGATGGTCTACGGTGCCCTCGTCGCGGGTTCCGAGCGGGGCCGCACGATCGACGACAACCTGGCCGCCTTCGCCGAACTCGGCTTCGCTCCCCGCGTGGTGGGACATCACGCCGAGCGCGACCTGTCCACCACGGTGCTGGGCATGAAGGCCGCGTTCCCGGTCGTGATCTCCCCCACCGGCGTACAGGCGGTGCACCCCGACGGGGAGGTCGCCGTGGCCCGCGCGGCGGCCGCGCGGGGCATCCCGATGGGACTCAGTTCCTTCGCCAGCAAGCCGGTGGAGGAGGTCACCGCGGCCAACCCCGACACCGCCTTCCAGCTCTACTGGTCCGGCACCCGGGACGTCATGGTCCAGCGCATGCAGAGGGCGAAGGCCGCCGGCGCCAAGGCGCTGATCCTCACCCTCGACTGGTCCTTCTCCCACGGCCGCGACTGGGGCAGCCCCTTCATCCCCGACAAGGTCGATCTGCGCACCATGGTCAAGCTCGCCCCCGGTGTGCTGCCGCACCCGGGCTGGCTGTGGACCTTCGCCCGCACCGGCCGCATCCCGGACCTCACCACCCCCAACCTCACGCCACCCGGGGAGCAGGCCCCCACCTTCTTCGGTGCCTACGGCGAGTGGATGCAGACCACCCCGCCGACCTGGGAGGACGTGAGCTGGCTGGTGCGGGAGTGGGACGGCCCGTTCCTCCTCAAGGGCGTGAGCCGGGTGGACGACGCCCGCCGCGCGGTCGACGCCGGCGTCACCGCGATCTCCGTCTCCAACCACGGCGGCAACAACCTCGACACCACACCCGCGACCATCCGCATCCTGCCGTCCGTCGCCGAGGCCGTCGGAGACGAGATCGAGGTATTGCTGGACGGCGGGGTACGCAGGGGCGGTGACGTGGCCAAGGCCCTCGCCCTCGGCGCCCGGGCGGTGCTGATCGGACGCGCGTACCTCTGGGGGCTCGCGGCGAACGGTCAGGCCGGCGTGGAGAACGTCCTCGACATCCTGCGCGGCGGTCTGGACTCCGCGGTCCTCGGCCTGGGCCACGCGTCCGTGGACGGTCTCGACCCCGACGACCTGGTCGTCCCGGACGGATTCGCCCGCGTTCTCGGCGGCGGCGCCCCGGTGTCCTCGTCGGCCGCCGCTTCCCTGGGCGCGCTCAGCACCACCGCCTGAGCGTGGACACGGAACTCTCCCGGCGCCCGTGGCCCCGGGTGCCCGCCGCCGGGACGACCGTCCTCGTCCCGGTCGGCTCCACCGAACAGCACGGCCCGCACCTGCCGCTCGACACCGACACCGCGATAGCCCGCGCGGTCGCCGAGCGGGCCGCCGGGCGTCTGGACGGTTCCGTCGTGGTGGCTCCCGCGCTCGCCTACGGCAACAGCGGTGAACACGCCGGGTTTCCCGGCACCGTCTCCATCGGCCACGAGGCCCTGTGCGCGGTCCTGGTCGAACTGGTGCGGTCGCTCGGACTGTGGGCCACCCGCACCGTCTTCGTCAACGGCCATGGCGGCAACGGCCGTTCGCTCGACGAGGCGGTCATGCAAATGCGGCTCGAAGGGCACGAGGTCGCGTGGACGGGATGCGACTTCCCCGGCTCCGACGCGCACGCCGGCCACACCGAGACCTCCGTGATGCTGCATCTGGCCCCCGAGCGTGTCGACACGCACGCCTCGGCGGCCGGAAACACCAGCCCGCTGGCCGAGTTGCTGCCCGCCCTCGTGGCGGGCGGCGTGCGCGCCGTCGCGCCCAACGGGGTCCTCGGCGACCCCACCGGAGCCTCCGCCGACGAGGGACGGCGGCTGCTCGACATCCAGGCGGAGACCGTCGCCCGACGCGTCGCCGCCTTCGCCCCCGACGCCCGTGGCCGGCTCGTCGCCCCCGGGAGAGGAACGCAGACATGACACTCCAGGCCGCCCGACCGCACGGGGGAACCGAGCCGGAGCGGGGGCCGGGCTCCGGTCAAGGGCCCCCGGACCGCCGGGAGGCCGCCCTTCCCCACGGCTTCCGTATCGCCCTGGACCGCCACACCCGCGTCCTGGACGACGGGCGGGCGCTGCTCGGCGGAGCTCCGGTCACCCGGCTGCTCCGCCTGACCACCCGCGCGCAGGGCATGCTCGCCCCCGACCGCACCTTGAGCGTTCGGACTCCGGCGGCAGCGGCGCTGGCCGACCGGCTCCTCGAACTGGGGCTGGCGCATCCCCTCGTGGCCGACCTGCCGCTGCCCGAGAAGGCGGACGTCACCTACGTCGTCCCCGTCCGCGACCGGCCCGGCCGGCTCGACCGGTTGCTGCGCAGCATCGCTCCCGACAGCACGGTGATCGTCGTCGACGACGCCTCCCTGGACGGCGAGTCCGTCGCCGGCGTCGTACGGCGTCACGGCGCGCGCCTGGTCGTCCTGCCGGACAACCTCGGACCGGCCGGGGCCCGCAACGCGGGACTTCGGCTCGTGCGCACCCCCTTCACGGTTTTCGTCGACTCGGACGTCGTCCTCGGCCCGGACACCGTCAGCACCCTGCTGCGGCACTTCACGGACCCCCGGGTGGGCATGGCCGTACCCCGCGTCACCGGGCTGCGCACCGCGGGCTCCGGCAACTGGATCGGGCGGTACGAGGAGACCCGTTCCTCCCTCGACCTCGGCGACCGTCCGGCGCTGGTACGCCCCGGTTCGTTCGTCTCGTGGGCGTCCACGGCGTGCGTCGTCGCCCGCACCGAAACCCTCGGCGCCGGTTTCGACGCGCGCATGCGCGTCGGTGAGGACGTCGACCTGGGCTGGCGGGCGGTCGCCCGGGGGTGGCGGCTGCGCTACGAGCCGGCCGCAACGGTGGCCCACGAGCACCGAACCGGGTTCGTGGACTGGTTCCGCCGCAAGGCCGAATACGGCACGGGTGCCCACCCGCTGTCCCAGCGTCATCCCCGGTCGGTCGCCCCGGCCGTCCTCGCGCCGTGGAACACCGTCGCGGTGCTGGCCCTGCTCGCCCAGCGGCGCTGGTCCGCGCCCGTCGCGGCGGGGGTCTGCGCGGTGACCGCGCTCAGCGTGCGCCGCAGGCTGGACGGGGCCGACCGCCCGCTGCGCACCGCGACGGCGCTCACCGCGAACGGCGCGGTGTCCGCGCTCAGCCAGACGGGCGCCCTGCTGACCCGGCACTGGTGGCCGGTCACGGCGGGACTGTGTCTGGTGTCGCGGCGCGCGCGACGCGCCGCGGCGGTAGCCGCGGTCGCGGATGTGATCCTTGAGCGGGCGAACGGGCGGGCCGGGCTCGATCCCCTCCGGTACACGGTGGCGCGCAGGCTGGACGACATCGCCTACGGGTCGGGGGTCTGGTGGTCAGCGGTGCGCGGACGTTCGGCCGCCGCGCTGCTGCCGCGGATTCAGAGTCCGGCGGCCAGGCGCCCGAAGGCCTCGTCCAGCAGTTCCGCCAGGTCGGCGTTCTCGTCGCGCAGCCAGCGCTCGTAGGCCGCGACGCTCGCGGCAAGGGCGA
The DNA here is from genome assembly GCF_040639815.1 of Streptomyces sp. NPDC023723. Lineage (NCBI taxonomy): Bacteria > Bacillati > Actinomycetota > Actinomycetes > Kitasatosporales > Streptomycetaceae > Streptomyces > Streptomyces sp. NPDC023723. Next base: position 74,722 of record NZ_JBFAAP010000009.1, on the reverse strand, counting down.
CGTGTCCCGTCAGTGACGGTCCGAGTTCGGCCGGGTCCAGGCCGGCACGCGAGGCGGCGAACTCCGTGACGATGTCCCGCCATGCCTGGTAGCGCAGGGTGGAGTCGGCCTGCAGCGCGGGAACATGGAGGATCAGTTCCATCCGGCGGCGGTGCCAGGAGACCGTCGCCGGGTCGAAGCGGTTGAACTCGACGATCGCAGTGCGCAGTGCCGTCATGACCGGAGTTTCGGCGGGAACGGCGGCCAGGAGTTTGCGGAGCCATCCGAGCTGGACCTCGAAGTCGCCCCAGACCAGGTCGTTCTTCGAGCTGAAGTACCGGAAGAAGGTGCGCCGGCCGATCCCCGCCGCAGCCGCGATGTCGTCGACGGTCACCGCCTCGAATCCCCGCCCGTCGAACAGCTCGAACCCGATCCGCTCCAGTTCGGCCCGGGACGTCGCCCGCGGTCTTCCGCCCCTGCCTCGTCCCTCTCCGAGCAGACCTGCCACAGGCCGATCCACCTGCGCTCCCTCCGTTCCCGCCGACGTTCACCGCACCACTGCCGCCGCTCTCAACATACGCGCTGCCCAGCGGCACGGACGACGGTGTCACAGGGATGCGGTACGCCGGTCTCCGAGCGGCGATACGGAACGGAACGGCCGTTTCTTAGAGCGGACAGACCCGCCCCTCACATCCGGGCCCTGCCTGCATCCTCCTGCCCGACTGCTTGACACTGCCCGCTCCACACACAACACTGACAAGCGTTAAGCCGATCGTGCGTTTCGATTAACGGAACAGCCTCCACGGGGCGAGCCAGCGCGGTTCCGCCCCCTGCCAGGCAGGCAGACCCCCGGTCCTCCTCGGGACCCCTTTCCACCGCGCCCAGCCAGCACCCCAGGGAGAAGAAGTGACCTTCGTCGTAACGCAGGCCTGCGTGGACGTGCAGGACAAGAGCTGCACCCAGGTCTGCCCGGCCGACTGCATCTACGAGGGCGACCGGATGATGTACATCAACCCGGACCAGTGCATCGACTGCGGCGCATGCGAAGAGGTCTGCCCGATGTCCGCCATCCGCTACGACGGCGACCTGACGGACCCCGACCTCCAGTTCATCGACATCAACGCGGCGTTCTTCGAAGGCATGGAGGCGCCCAAGGGCGCCCGGAAGCTGGGGAAGATCAACCGGGACGTCCCCTTCGTGGCCGCACTGCCCCGCGCCACCGGCTGACCCGGTTTCCACCACCACCTCCGCCCGGATGGACCCGTCTCCCCGTCCTCCTGCCTCGGTTAGGGCTTCCCGCCTGGTCACCCGACCTCGGCTCCGATCGGCGTGCGGTGTTCCCGCTGTGGCCGGGTGCGTTCACCGACCCGGGCAGCGGGGATCTCGCCCGCCGCGGGAGATGGAGCCTCGCGACCTTGTCCTCGACCCGGCCGGCCGAGACCGGATTTCCTACGCTCGGTCGAAAGCATAGCGATTATTTAGTCAACTATATATGCTCTTGCATCGGCAATCGCCGGTGTCCTCGCGGCCACCGGTCCGCAGAAACGACACGACTGCAGGGGGCCCTGGTGGGCAAGCGCGTGGCAACGAATTCCGACCCCAGGATCATCCGGGCACTGGAGCAGGCGCTGGAGGGAGGCGAGACAGGTGTTCAGATCGCCGCCTGGCTGGACGGTGAGCTGATCGTCGACGCGTGGGCGGGCGAGACCGGCACCGGCCGGCCGGTCGACGGCGACACCCTGTTCCCTGTCTTCTCCGTCACCAAGGCCGTGGCGGCGTCCGCCGCACATGTCTACGCCCAGCGGGGCCTGCTCGACCTGGACGGCCCGGTGGCGAAGGTCTGGCCCGAGTACGCCGCGCACGGCAAGGACGGCATCACCTTCGACCACGTGCTCAGCCATCGCTCCGGGGCACCCACGATCGGCCCCGACACCACACTCTCGGAGCTGTTCGACTGGGACACGATGGCGGCCAGGGTGGCCGACCAGGTGCCGGTCGACCCGCCCGGCGTGCGCAACGCCTACAGCCCCTACGCCTTCGGGTGGGTGCTGGGCGAAGCGGTGCGGCGCGTCGATCCGCAGCGGCGCTCCTTCCACGAGATCGTCCGCCAGGAGGTGCTGCTCCCCCTCGGGATGGACGACTTCTTCCTCGGCCTCCCCGACGATCAGCGGCATCGGGTGGCCGTTCTGCACGGCGAGGCGCCGGCCCTGCCGCCGAGCGAGGTGCTCGAAGCGGCGTCCCCCACGCACCTGCCGTTCGCCGCCTCGATGTACAACCTGCCCGAGGTGCAACGCGCGGGGCTGCCCTCGGCGGGAGGCATCGCGACGGCCCGTGCCACGGCGCGGCTGTTCGCGGCCTACGCCACGGCCGGACGCGACGGTGACCCGGGGTTCTTCACGACCGACACCGTGCGCCGGTGCCTGAAGCCGCGGCCCGCGGACGTCGACCACACCTACGGCTTCCACCTTCCGGTCGGACACGGCGGCCTGTGGCTCGTCGCACCCGACGTGAGCGACTCGCACCCCGGCGGCGCCCTGACCGACAAGGTGCTCTCCCACACCGGGGCCGGCGGCACCATAGCCTGGGCGGAGCCGGAACGCGGACTCTCGGTGGCCGTCCTGCACAACCGGTTGTTCTTCGGTCCTCAGCAGATCACCCCGTTCGGCGCGGTCGCGGACGCGGTCCACGCGGTCGCCGCCGAGCAGAGCTGACCGGCACAACGGCGACGGGCGCCTCGGAAAAGCCGGGCAACGCCGTGCGCGCGGAACCCAGCCGTCCCGCGCGCATGTCCCGTCCGACGAGCCCGAGGTGCCGAAGCCGGGACACCCCGCGGCACGGCCGGCCCGGCCGCTCAACAGGCTCCGGCCGGTCGTCGGCTGCCGCGCCCTGCGCACCCCGTCGCCCTGATCGGCCGAGCGCGTCCGGTGATGGCCCGGTGCCGCACGGGGCCCGCAACAACTGTCCACGTTCCGTTCCGCTGAGCGGGCACTTGCGGACCAGGGCTGCCGGACGGCTTCCACACTGCTGCTACGAGTACGAGTGGGAGACGGGTGAAGGTCGGGTCATGCTCCCCGGCCGTCCGGCACCGCGTGTCCGGCACCCGGGACGGGACCGTTCCCGGTACGGAGCAGGGCATCCGAGCGGAAGGCGGAGCGAAATGGCGGGGTCGCTGGCGGGCAGGGTCGCGTTCATCACGGGTGCGGCACGCGGTCAAGGCCGGGCGCACGCGGTACGGCTGGCCGAGGAGGGTGCCGACATCATCGGCGTCGACATCTGCCGGGACATCGCGACCATGGACTATCCGAACGCCTCCGAGGACGACCTCGCCGAGACGGTTCGCCTGGTCGAGCGGCAAGGGCGCACGATGGTCGGGCTCCGGGCGGACGTACGCGAATACCCGGCCCTGAAAACGGCCTTCGACGAGGGCTACTCGCACTTCGGGCGACTGGACATCATCATCGCCAACGCGGGCATCGTACGGTTCGCCGCGGAGGAGGGCGACGAGTTCGTCAGGATCTGGCAGGACATCGTCGACACCAATCTGACAGGTGTCTTCCACACCGTGCGAGCGGGGCTGCGTCCCATGATCGACGGAGGCCGGGGCGGCTCCATCGTCATCACGAGTTCCAGCGCGGGCATCAAGGGCACGGGTTCTTCGAACGCGGGCGCCCAGGCCTACACCGCCGCCAAGCGAGGCCTCGTCGGTTATATGCAGGCCCTGGCAAACGATTTGGCCCCGCACATGATCAGGGTGAACACCATCCACCCGACAGGCGTCGTGAGCGGAATGACGCAGAACGATGCGCTGGCCAGGAAGGCCGCCCAGGCGGGCAGTGAGATCGCACAGATGCGCAACGCGCTGCCCATCGACATCCTCCAGCCCGAGGACATCGCCAACGCCGTCGCCTGGCTGACGAGCGATGCCGCGTCCTACGTCACGGGCATCCAACTTCCCCTGGACGCGGGGTTCTGCGTCCGCTAGCCGTCGTTGCGAAAGAGAGCCGATGTCCGAGGACCTGACAGGAAAAGTGGCCTTCATCACTGGAGTCGCCCGGGGACAGGGACGGGCCCACGCCGTGCGGCTCGCCCGGGAGGGATGCGACATCATCGGCGTGGACATCTGCGCGGACATCCCGACGATGACCTACCCGAACGCCTCGCAGGACGATCTCGCCGAGACGGTCCGGCTGGTCCGGGCGGAGAAGCGGGACATCGTCGCCCGCGCCTGCGACGTTCGCGACTTCGCTGCTGTGCAGGCGGCGTTCGACGAGGGGTACGCCGAGTTCGGGCGGGTGGACATCATCATCGCCAACGCCGGCATCATCAGGCTGGGCGACGACTCCGACGACTTCCTGGCGGACTGGAACGACGTGATCGACGTCAACCTCACCGGCGCGTTCCACACGGTCCGGGCCGCGCTTCCGGCGCTGCGGGCCGGCGGGCGCGGCGGATCCATCGTGATCACGAGCTCGTCGGCCGGGCTCAAGGGCACGCCCTCCCTCAACACCAGCGGAATGGCCTACACCGCCGCGAAGCGCGGTCTCGTGGGGCTGATGCAGAACCTCGCCGGCGCCCTCGCTCCGGAGTGGATCCGCGTCAACACCATCCACCCGACCGGGGTACTGAGCGGCATGACCCAGAACGCGGCGATGGACGCCTTCATGGCACAGGCCGCCGCCGGCGAGAACAACCTCATCTCCGGCATGCAGAACGCCCTGCCCCTCGACATCCTTCAGCCCGAGGACGTGGCGAACGCCGTGGCCTACCTCGTCTCGGAGCAGGCCCGGTTCATCACCGGCATCCAGTGGCCGCTCGACGCCGGATTCAACATCCGCTGAGACCGGCCCGGCCACCCCTACGACCCCGAGGACTTCCCGCATGGAGACTCCACCGTACTTCGACGCGTTCCCGGACTTCGCCCTTGAGCGCACCCCGAGCGGCGTCCTGACCCTGCGGCTGCACAGCGAGGGCGAGCCCGCCCTGCTCGGCACACGGCTCCACCGTGACTTCCCCCGGGTGCTCAGGGAGATCTCCGACGACCGGGAGAACCGGGTCCTGGTGCTGACAGGTACCGGCGACCACTTCATGACGAACATGGACGTGAGCGAGGACCGCCAGGCGTTCAAGCCGCTCAACTGGGACGAGATCTATTGGGAGGGCCGCCAGGTGCTCCGGGCTCTGGTCGACCTCCCCATGCCGCTCGTCGCGGCGATCAACGGTCCGGCCACCATTCACTCGGAGTGGGTGCTGCTGGGCGACATCACGATCGCCTCGGACACAGCACACTTCCAGGACTTCCCGCACATGGCGGGCGAGGTCGTGCCGAGTGACGGGATCCACGTCGTCTGGGAGGAGATCCTGGGGATCAACCGGGCGCGCTACGCGGCGCTGACCCAGCAGGTGATCCCGGCCGACGAAGCCCTCCGGCTGGGCATGGTCAACGAGGTGCTCCCCTTCGCCGAGGTCCTCCCCCGGGCGCTGGAACTGGCCGAGAGTCTCGCGGCCAGGCCGCCGCTGTTGTTGCGGCTCACGCCGCTCGCCCTGCGCCAGCGGCTCGCCCGGCGCCTGGAGGAGGGCGCAACGCTGGGGCTGGCGCTGGAAGGTCTGTCCATGGCCGACAAGCCCTACCAGGGCTGACGGCAGACCAGTGCCGCAGAGCCCCGGACAATCCACGGCCACCACCTGAGCGTCGCGACAGACCGCCGGGCGGTGCCCGGCGGCCAGGACAACGGAGTGTCTTGATGAAGATCACTATCGACACGCGCCTGTGCTCCGGGCACGCCCGCTGCGCGGCGACCGCCCCGGAGCTGTACGAACTCGACGAAAGCGGATACGCCCTGCCCATTGACGAAGAGGTGCCTGCCAACCGCGAGGAGCGTGCCCGCGAGGGTGCGTGGGCCTGTCCGGAGCACGCCATCACGGTCGAATGAGGGGTTACGACGATTTCCGCGCCGGAGCCACCGGTGTGCATACGGCCCGCAGCACTGTTCCTGGAGAGGACTCGCGATGAGTGCGGCGCTCGAACCCGACGGCACCTACAAAGGGGTGCCCGCCTACGCCTACGACAATACCGCCGGCGGCCCGGTCCTGAGCCATCAGAGGCGGTGGGACGAGATCGCCCGCGCGCACTCCGGGTTCCGCAGCAGCGTCTCGCGCGGCTACTGGGTGGTCACGGACGGCCCTGCGGTGCAGCGGGCACTCCAGGACTGGGAGACATTCTCCAACAAGTCGGTGACGGCTCTCGACCCGGACCCGAAGTTCCTGTGGATCCCGGAGATGCTGGACCCGCCCCTCCACACCGAGTGGCGGCGGCTGCTCGGCGTGGAGTTCTCTCCCAAGGCGATGGCCGCCCGGCAGACCGAGGTCCGGCAGGCCGCGACGGAACTGATCGACGTGGTGAAGGACACTGGCGGCACCGAGGTGCTCGACGCGTTCGCCCGCCGCTTTCCGACAAGGATCTTCATGCGGCTGATGGGCCTGCCCGAGGAGGACCTGGACCTGTTCCTCGGCTGGGTGCACGACATCCTGCACCTGTCCTTCGACCAGGACCCGGACCGCAGTCGGCAGCTGGCGGCGATCCAGGCAGCGTCGGGCTACTTCGAGGAACAGATCGCCCAGCGACGCCGAATCCCCCGGGACGATCTCCTCACCCGGGCCATGAGCTGGGAGATCGAGGGCAAGCGGATCAGCGACCGCGACATGCTCGCCTTCTGCGTGCTGATGTTCCAGGCCGGCTTCGACACGGTGCCGATTTCGATCGGCTGGTCGCTGTACCACTTCGCGAACCACCCGGAACAGCGCCGGGCCATCGTCGACGATCCGTCGCTCATCCGGACGGGCGTCGAGGAGATCCTGCGCGTCTACTCTTTCGTGGTGCCCGCCCGCAAGGCGACCAAGGACGTCAGCATCGGCGGCTGCCCGGTCAAGTCCGGTGACATGGTGATGCTCCCCCTGGCGGTCAGCAACCGTGACCCGGGACGCTACGAGGACCCGCTGGAGGTGGATCTGCACCGCCAGGTGACCAACCACATCGCCTTCGGCTCCGGGGTCCACCGCTGCCTGGGCTCACACCTCGCCCGGCTCGAACTCAACGTGGCCATGGAGGAGTGGCACCGGCGCATCCCGGACTACCGGATCGCCGACGGCCAGGACCTCCAGCAGACAGGCAACATGTACGGGCTCAAATCGCTGCGCCTCGAATGGCCGGCGTGACGGCGCTGGATACCGGCTCGCGCCGCGGAGCCGACGGTCCCGGCCCGGGGCGGGACCAAGCAGAGAGTGGCTGACCAGCTCCCTGGCCGTCCGTGGAGCCGCACCGGCGTCCGCCGGCCCACCTGGTCACCGCATCCGTGGAACACCGTGCGGGGCGGGCGCCGGCGCCCCGGGAGTTGATCCGTTGGCCGTGCGGATTCCGGTGCACCGGATCGGCGAACGCCGCGCGTACGGCAGGAGTGTTGGCCGACCCCACCGGCCTGTCCCGAGTGGCCCTGTTCGCGTCCTGGTCGCTGAACGTCACGGAGCAAGCGCTTTCATGAAGTGTGCGAGTTTCAATCGGTCTCGCAACACCATGCTCGCGCAAGCCCTTTCGCGAACGTGATTCGACTGTCACTCTGGCCCCGCACCGCACCCGCACCCCCCACTCCGCCCGAAGGAGGCCCCCACATGTCCGGATCCGCGAACGGCGTCAACGGGAGAGCTGTACGTCGCCGCGCCTTCGTTCTCGGTGCCGCTTCCGCGGCCGGTTCGGCCGCGCTCGCCGGGCCGCTGGCGCGCACCGCGGCCGCGGCGGCCTTCGGCTGGTCCGACGACGGCACGAACTACGTCGTCGACACCGGTGCCGGCCTGGTCTTCAAGGTGCGCAAGTCCAACGGGGATCTGGCCTCGCTGGTCTACAAGGGGGTGGAGTACCAGGGCTACGGCGGCATGAACTCGCACATCGAGTCCGGCCTCGGCACGTCCACCGTCAGCATTCTGCAGTCCGGCTCCACGATCCTGATCTCCGTCGCGTACGGCACGCTCCGGCACTACTACGCGGCCCGCAGCGGTGAGAACAACATCTACCTGTGGACCAACAAGGCCGACACGTCCGTCTCGGCGACCCGTTACATCCTGCGGGTGAAGGCGGGGCTGTTCCTCAATGACGAACCCGACTCGTACACGTACGCCCCCACCGCCATCGAGGCATCGGACGTGTTCGCGAAGTCCGACGGGCAGACCCGCTCCAAGCACTACTCGAAGCTGCGGGTGATGGACTACCACTACATCGGCTGGAGCGCGAGCGGCGTCGGCCTGTGGATCGTGCGCAGCAATCACGAGAAGGCGTCCGGCGGCCCGTTCTACCGCTCGCTGCTGCGCCACCAGAGCGCGGACGGCGGCGGGCTGTACGAGATCCTGTACTACGGCCAGAACCAGACCGAGGCGCAGCGCTTCGGTCTCCAGGGCCCGTACGTCATCGCCCTCACCGACGGCGGCGCGCCGTCCGCCTCGCTGTTCCCGGGTACTCTGACCACCTCGTGGGCGGACTCGCTCGGCATCTCGGGGTATGTGGCCGCGAGCGGCCGGGGCCGGGTCACGGGGGTCGGCGTCACCGGCCGCGACACCGCGTACGCCTATACGGTCGGACTCGCCAACTCGGCTGCCCAGTACTGGGGTTCGGCGCGGGCCTCGGACGGCTACTTCTCGGTCTCCGGGGTGCTGCCCGGCACGTACACGCTCACCGTCTTCAAGAGCGAACTCGCCGTGTACACCACCTCGGTGACGGTCACCGCGGGCGGTACCACGACTCTCAACACGATCGCGATACCGTCCTCCAACGATTCCTCCAACGCGGCCGTGATCTGGCGGATCAACGACTGGACGGGCTCGCCGGGCGGGTTCAAGAACGCCGATCTGATGACGTACGCGCACCCCTCCGACGTCCGCGCCGCCGCCTGGACCGGCAATGTGGTCATCGGCAGCGGCACGGAGACCTCGGCCTTTCCCTGCTACATCTGGAAGGACGTCAACAGTGGTCTGCTGGTCTACTTCCGGCTGACCGCCGCCCAGGCCGCCGCCGCGCACACTCTGCGCATCGGGGTGACGACGGCGTACGCCAACGGCCGCCCGCAGGTGAGTGTCAACTCCTGGACGTCGTCGATCCCCTCGCCACCCGCCCAGCCGAGCACCCGGTCGCTGACCAACGGCTCCTACCGGGGCAACAACAACACGTTCACGTACAGCGTGCCGGCCAGTGCCTGGCTCACCGACACCAGTCAGTACAACGTGCTGCGGATCGACGTGGTGAGCGGTTCGGGGACCACCGGCTTCCTCAGTGCCGGCACCGCGATCGACGCGATCGACCTGCTCGCCTGAGTACGGCCGCCCGGCTCAGGTGCCGCGCGTCCACTGCTGGTTGGTGGCCCCGTTGCAGGTGTAGGTGATGACGGCGGCGGAGTTGGCGGTGGACGCACCGTTCACGTCGAGGCACTCGCCGGTGGCCCGCGAGGCCACGGTGACGTAGGAGCCGGCGGCACTCACGGACCACTGCTGGGCCGTCGAGGCGGTGTCGCAGTTCTCCTGGGTGACCGTGGCGGCGTTCTCCTGCACGCACAGCGAGCTGTGTCTGACGACGAGGTGGTAGTAGCCGTCGCCGGTGGGCCGCAGCCAGTACTTCTGGTGGTTACCGCCGTTGCAGTCGTACTGCTTGAGCTGCGCGCCCTGCCACATCGACTGGCTGGTCACGTCGGCGCAGCGGGCGGAGTGCCGGGCGATCAGGGTGCTGGACGTGGCGCTGGTCCCGGCGACCGTGCCGGCGGCCGTGTCGACGCTCACCTCGGGCGTCCAGGACAGGGACATCGAGGTGGTGGTCGGGAAGGTCAGCGGCAGCCAGACGTAGCGCGAGTCGTTGACGGTGCCGCCGAAGGAGTTGCCCCAGCGGTCCCCCAGGTAGAGGTAGCCGGTGCCGGAGGTGCCCTGCACGGGCTGCACCCACGCGGTCTGGGAGCCGTAGGCGGTCGAGTCGCCGACGTTCGCCATGGTGCTCCACGGTCCGGCGGGGCTGGTGGCCGTGGCGTACTGCTGCTGGTTGGGGCTCCAGCCGGTGGCGCCCGAGGTGAGCATGAAGTACACCCCGTCGCGCTTGAACAGTGCCGGGGCCTCGCGGTGGCCGCCCGGCCAGGGATTGGCGACCAGGCTCGCGATGCCGGTGTAGTCGGCGGTGAGCCGGTAGAGGTGCAGGTCGTAGTTCTCGTTGGCGGCGGAGGCCATGTAACCGGTGCCGTCGGTGTCGACGAAGACGGTGATGTCCCGGGACATGTGCTGGCCGAGCGGCCGGAAGCTGCCCTGCCAGGTGTAGTCGCCGTCCACGGTGTCGGAGACGGCGACGGCGGCGCGGGCCTCGCTGTAGTCGGAGCCGTTCTCCTTGTGCATCCACATCACGTACTTGCCGGTGGAGGCGTTGTACATGACCTTGGGGCGCTCGATGTTGGCGGTCGCCAGCTCGGTGGCGCTCGACTGGGTCAGGACGTGGTTGCGGAACTCCCAGTTCTTCAGGTCGGTGGAGCGGTAGACGTCCACGTAGCGGAACGTGTTGTCGGCGTTCCGGTTCTCGCCGAACCAGTAGTAGTAGCCGCCGGTCTTCACGACCCCGCCGCCGTGGGCGTGCACGGGGCTGCCGGAGGTGTCGGTGAACTGGACACCGTTGGCGACCGTCTGGGGCGCGGCGGCGGCCGGTTCCGCGAGGGACAGGGTGGCCAGCAGTGCCAGACAGAAGGCGGACAGAGCGGCGCGGGCACGTCTCATCTCACTCACTCTCCTTGACCGGTCGGGTGAGGCCGGATGCCTCGGGGGAAGGCGGTGCTTGAGAGTGGCGTTCGAGGGCACGAACGACACGTGTTGCGACGAACGCCGCAAAGGTAGGCGAGCGGGGGGAAGGGGTCAATGAGGGCCGACCCTGTATGCGGCGAGCGGCCGGCGGACGAAAGGACCCGCGCGGCTCCTCCCCCGGCTGAAGCCGGGGGCTTCGCGTTACGCCGGGTCGGCGTCGCGACGGACCAGCCCGGCTCGTAGTGTGCGGGCCGGTTTTCCTTCGCGGTGTGCCCGCATTCGGGGCAGGTGCGGGAGGTGTTGCGGGGGGGCGGCTGGTCGGGTCGGGCTTCGGCGCGGGGGCCTTGCACATGGTGCGGATCTCGAGGTCTTCGTGCGCGATGAAGTCGTATGCGCGGACCAGGTCCAGCGCGGTCCTGCGGGCGTGGTCGAGTCGCCGGCGACGCACCTTGCCGTGGAGCTGGGCGCCCTTCTCCACGGCGCGCTGGCCGGCCACGCTGCCGGTCGCGGACAGTGGTTCGGGCCGGTCCCGCTCAGCGGTCAGCACAACAAGCCATTTACGGCCTTCGGTTCGTCGTCTCGCACAACTGCTGGTGCGTGGTGCGCTGCTGTGCCGGACCGTGGCGGAAGCGGCCACCGTCACGTCGTCCTGCCTGCTTCAGTCGCTCCGCCGCTCCCGGCAGGGACAATGACATCCGCTCGAAGAGGGGTGGACGTACGCTCGATTTATTGGCTGTGACAGGTCCATGACCAAAGCATGCTGAAGGGCATATCATCGCAACGCCCCGGAGGCCGGGGCCGGATTCCCCCCACGGATGAAGGAGCAGCAATGCCCCTCGGCACTTGGCTCAAGGCGGGCACTTCCGCCACGGCGCTCGCCCTCGCCATGGCTGGCCCCGCGACCGCCGCCACCGCCCCCACCGGTGAATCGTCCGCCGCGCGGGCGGCGGCGGTGACCCTTCGCTACGACGACAGCCGCGCCGCGGGCTGGGAGGCCGCGATCGCGGCCGGAACCGCCTCCTGGAACGCGAACGTGAGCAATGTCCAACTGGTGGAGGCAGCGCCCGGTACCGTGGCCGAGATCGTGATCGTCGCGACCACGGGCTGGCCGCAGGCCACACTCGGCCCGGTTCGTCCGGGCGGTCAGGTCCGCGTCGAGCTCGGCAGCCAGGCCGTGGACCAGGGCTACAACAAGACCCGGATCGCCGCTCACGAACTGGGCCACAGCCTCGGCCTGCCGGACACCAAGCCCGGCCCCTGCTCACAGCTGATGTCGGGGTCGAGCGCCGGCACGGCCTGCACCAACGCCATACCGAACGCCACCGAGCGCTCCCGCGTACAGTCCGCCTACGCAAGCGCGATCGCCGCGCTCGTACCCACCGACGGCCGGACCCTCGTCGACGCGCCCTGACCACACGGTCATCCAACGGACGGCGTGGCGTGAGCACAACCGCCGGCCTCGGCACACCAGCGACGACCGGGGCCGGCCCTCGGTGCGCACATCGGCTTTCCCCCGGCCCGTGGGCGGAACGGCTCTTCGGCCACGCCCACGGCGCCGCCCCGCGGGTCGAGGCGCTGCGAACGTTGGGGCACCATGCCCCGGTGTGATCAACTACCGTGCGCCCGGTCGGCCGGCCAGGGCACGTGCTCGGCGAGCACGCGACGGTCCCGCGATGCGGCACACCGCTGCTCCCGAAGGTCACGAACTTTGTAGTACTTTTAGCTCATTTAGCTGAACATGAGCGCCCTCGCGCGAGTCGGGATGCCGGTCGGGCATCAGGGAGTTGTCGGGACGCCAACAAAGCCCCGTTCAGGAGGGTTTCATGGTCCAGCTTCCGTCTCCCGGAGCCTCCTTCGACCTGAGCGTGTCCGCCGAGGACACCCGGTTCGAGCAAGGCGATTCCACCTACACCGTCGACCTCACCGGCGACCTGCGTCTGGAGATCCGTGGAGCACAGGTGCAACTCCCGGGTGTGTCCGTCCGGACCGCCGTCACCCGGTTCGACCTGACCGGCACCTCGCAGATCGACGACGACACGCCCGCCCGGATCACCGTCGCGCTCACGGACGCGGAGTCCGACCCGGCGAACGAGATCAAGCTCGTCGCGGGCGTACCGCCCAAACTCGAACACACCATGGTGCTCCACCTCGAAGTGACCATCGAGCCGACGGAGCAGGCAGCGGACAAGAGGGCGCGCGGCCGTCGGGCACGCCGGGAGCCGCTGGTCCTGCGGACGAGGGAACCGGCCAGGCTCACCTGTTCGGATCTGGACTTCTTCCCGCCGGGAGGGGGCCCCTACCGGCTGACGGACCCCGTCGAACTGGTCCGTCCGGACAGCGACCGGGTCGTCGCCACGATCGAAGCGTTCCCGGTGCGAGTGGGCAACTGAGCGCGCCCGGACAGGGAGTCGCTCACGGAGCACAACCATTCTCCTCTGTCTGTGGTCCCACCAGACAGGAGCAAACAACTCCTACGACCGCAAGGGGGAAATATGCGCATCACTCGTCCCGTCCTGTCCGCCACCGCCGTGGCGGCCCTGGCCCTGGGTACCGCGACGGCGTTCGCCGCACCCGCGTCCGCGGCTCCCGGCACCACGCCCGGAAAGGTCTGCGGCAGCGGCTACAAGACCGTCAACTCGGCCGCCGTCGGCTCGCGCGGCACCGTCTACCTCACCTACAACGCCGCCACCGGCAAGAACTGCGTGGCGACCATCCGCAGCACCCCGGGCACCGCGACGGACATGTCGGCGTGGATCTACGTCCCGGACACCGAGGAGTACGACGAGGACTTCGGGCAGTACACCTCGTACGCCGGGCCCACCTACGTCTACGGCAAGGCCCACTGCGTGGACTGGGGCGGCAGCATCGGCAACGTCAGCGTCCAGATCACCGGCTCCAACTGCGCCGCCCGCGCCGAGCACCGGGTCACCACGACCAGGTGATCCGCCTCGGACACACCCGGCTGGGGCGAACGCGACGTCAGAAGCCGTAGGCGTCGATGTTCTTGGCGTCGAACACCGTCGGGTCCCCGAGGGTGATGACGCCGTCCTTGCCGAGCGCGAACCAGCCCATGTCACCGGCCGGGAACATCTGTCCTCCCGGCCGGTGATCCGGCCCGAGGCGAGGGCGACCGCCGCGTGGGCGGCCGGCTGAGATGATGCCCTTCAGCTCCGGGTGTTCTTCGACGAAGGCGTCGCGGCATCCGTCGGCCACCTCAAAGTAGGGGGTGCTGACCTGCTTCGGCAGGAAGCCGACGGTCAGGCCCTGCTTCAGCGGGGCGTTGGGCGACGCCTCCGCGGCGGCATCGTCCGGCTTGCGCACGCGGTGCTCAGCAGACCGAGCGAGACAATCGCGGCGAACAGCACGCTGTTCGGGCAAGAAGTGGTTCCGGGCATGAGCTCCTTTCGAGGCGAGGGGGCCCGGACTCGTCGCGGGCCGTCGACGCACTGGTGACGACGCCAGGAGTGATCTGCTGAGGTGCTACGGACCTGACATCCGTCCGCCGGCTCCGCTCCCAGATGCGTCATGGGTACTCCTGCCTGGCCGGTTTTCACACAGGTCCGGGACAGGGTCGGCACGGACTATCGAGGCATGAATGAGAAGGGCACCGTTCAGGGCAATGCCGCGCGGATACTGATCGTCGACGATGAACCGGAGCTGTCCGGGCTGCTCTCCGCCGCTGTCGCCGACGCCGGCTGGCAACCGTACATCGCCGGGAACGGGCAGGGAGCTGTCCGGCTCGCGCAGGTGTGCCCGCCGGATGCCGTGATCCTGGACTGGATGCTGCCGGACCTCGACGGTCTGCATGTGCTGCGGCTGCTGCGACAGGACGACGACCGGCTGCCCGTGCTCATGCTCACAGCCCGTGACTCCCTCAACCACCGGCTGAACGGCCTCTCGGCGGGGGCCGACGACTACGTGACGAAACCGTTCGCCCTGGAGGAGGTGATGCTGCGGCTGCGCGGGCTGCTGCGCCGCGCCGGTGCCGCCGCCGAGCCCCCCGCACCGCAGGAGTCCATCCGCAGGCTCGGCGACCTGGTCCTGTCGGAGAGCAGCCGCGAGGCGTGGCGGGGCGGGACGCCGGTCAAGCTGACCACCAAGGAGTTCGACCTGCTGTGGTTCCTCATGGGCAGCCCTCGGCAGGTGTTCAGCAAGGCACAGCTCCTCGACCGCATCTGGAACAGCTCCTTCGACGGCGAGGGCAATCTGATCGAGGTGTACGTCTACAGCCTGCGGTCGAAGATCGACAAGGGGCGGGCGCCGATGCTCCGTACGGTACGCGGACTGGGCTATCTGATCCGGCCCGCGGAAGACGGGGCATGCTGAGCCGCCGTAACCGGCGGCAGCCACCCGGTCCCCGTACGGGAGGCCGGTCCCTGCGGACGCGGCTGGTCGCCTTCATGTCCCTGATGCTCGTCCTGGTGTGCGGCACGACGGCCGCCGCCACCGCACTCGTCCAGGATCAGTTGTTACTGCGGGACCTCGACGAGCGGGTCACCGAGGCGGCCGAGCGCAGTCAGCAGGTGGTCGACCTGAATCCCGGCGGTCCCCGGCACCGGGGCAACCTCAAGGTGCGCGGCGAGACCGCCGGAACGCTCGCCGCAAGGTTCAGCCGGGACGGCGACCTGGTCACCGCCGCAGTGATCACCGACGACGGCTACCCGCGCATCCTGTCGGCGGCGCAGCGCACCGCTCTGGAGGACGTCACCGCGGACGGCGAACCGCACACCCTGACGCTCCCCGGGCTCGGCGACTACCGGCTGACCGTGCTCACGGACGGCGAGGTTCCGGTGCTGGTCGGCCTGCCCATGGCCGACGTGCAGCGCATGACCCGCGCGCTGATGACGGTCGAGGCGGTCATCGCCGTGGTGGGGCTCACTCTCGCCGGCACGGTCTGCGCGGTCGTGGTCCGGCGCAAACTGCGACCGCTCGGCAGGGTCGCCGCCACCGCCGCCGAGGCGGCCCGGGTGCCGCTGGATCGCGGCGAGGTCACCGGGCTGCGCCGGGTCCCCGTGGCGGACACCGACCCGGGTACGGAGGCCGGTCAGGTGGGCCTCGCCCTCAACCGGCTGATCGAACACGTGGAGAAGTCCCTCACCGAGCGGCAGCGCACGGAGGAACGCATGCGCCGTTTCCTCACCGACGCCAGCCATGAACTGCGTACCCCCCTCGCCTCGATCACGGGTTACGCGCAGCTCATGGCGGGCGGCTCCGAGCGCATCACGCCGGAGCTGGCCTGGCAGCGGATCACCGCGCAGTCGGCCCGGATGACCGGACTGGTGGACGATCTGCTGCTGCTGGCCCGGCTGGACGAGGGCCGCCCGCTGTGCATGGCCGAGGTGAACGTCGCGACGCTGGTGGCGGAGTCGGTGTGGGACGCCCGTGTCACCGGCGACGAGCGGTCGTGGCGGGTCTTCCTGCGCCTCGACCCCGCCACGACCGTCACCGGCGACCGGGCCCGGCTGCAACAGGTACTGGCCAACCTGCTGGGCAACGCCCGTGCGCACACACCGGCGGGCACCGAGATCACAGTGACGGCGCAGACCACGGACACACACTGCGTCGTCCGCGTACACGACGACGGTCCCGGTGTCCCCGCCGCGCTCCTGCCCCTGATCTTCGAACGCTTCACTCGTGCCGACGCCTCCCGCTCCCGTACTGGCGGCGGGCAGGGCGGCGCCGGTCTGGGACTGGCCATCGCCGCCGCGATAGCCCGGGCGCACGCCGGCCGGCTGGAGGTGCGCAGCGCGCCGGGCGACACCGAGTTCACCGTGCTGCTGCCCCTGGTGCCGCCCGCGCCCGGCGAGCCCGGCGCACGGTCCGACGAACTTTAATCCGGTTCACAGAAGCCCAGTTCACAGGGTGGCGCACGGCGGCCGCAGTTGCGCTGCGGAGGCCGGACAGCCGTCCGTTTCAGTTTCGTTTCAGGTGGCCGCACGAGGGTGAGCCGTCCCCGGCCGGTCACAGCGGGACCGGCCTCCACGAAGGGAACGGACTGCGATGTCCCAGGAAAACCCGAAGCGTGAGAAGAGCCCGGCCTCCCGGCGCCAGGTTCTGGTGGCCGGCGGTGCTGCGGTGGCTGTGGTCGGCACGGGAAGCGTCCTGGCCTCCACCGCTTTCGCCGACGGTTCGTCGCAGGAGATCCAAGAGGCGAAATCCAGCGGTACGGAGTCCTGTTACCGGCTCAGCTCCGAGGCGATCGAGGGGCCGTACTACATCGACGCCGACAAGATCCGCACGGATATCACCGAAGATCGCGAGGGCATCCCCATGACCCTCACCATCAAGGTGATCGACTCCGAGACTTGCAAGCCACTGCGGAACGCCGCGGTCGACATCTGGCACTGTGACGCGCTGGGCATTTACTCCGGCTACGAGTCTGTCGGTTCCGCACTGCCCGGCGGCGGCATGCCCTCCGGCACCCCCACGGGCACGCCCACCGCCATGCCGACCGACGGCGGCGGAGGCGGCGGCATGCACGTGGAGCCCACCGATGACGAGCGCTACCTGCGCGGCACCTGGCGCACCGACCACCAGGGCAGGGTTCGCTTCACCACGATCTTCCCCGGCTGGTACCAGGGCAGGGCCGTGCACATCCACACCAAGGTGCACGTGGACGGGAAGTGGACCGAGGACGGCTACGAGGGCGGACACACCTGCCACACCGGTCAGTTCTACTTCGAGGAGGCGGCCGTCCTCGCCTCGGCCGAGGTGGATCCGTACTCGACCAGCACCACCACCCGCACCACCCTCACCGAGGACACGATCTACGACCAGAGCGGCGCCACGGGCGGTCTGCTCGCCCTCCGGTACGACAAGAAGCGGATCGCGAAGGGTGTCGCCGCCTCGATCACGGTGGGCGTGGACCCGGACGCCACCCATGACGGCGACGACGCCGTCATGCCCGGCGGGTCGGCCTCGGCGTCCGCGTCGTCGTAGGGCACCGCTCCGACCGGCCCTGCGGGCCTGGTGTCCCACCAGGGGCGCGCGGAGGTGTGCGGGAGCGACTGCTTGAACCGGCGGGAGCGCGCCCGGACCACGCTCCGCGCGCTCCCGCCGTCCCGCGCTCCTTGTCCAGTGCCCCTTACTCTTCTCTCCTGGCAGGCCGCCATGACCGACCCTCGCGACACCGACCTCGCGGAAGCCGCCGTTTCCGCCCTGACCGCGCAACTGACCCTGACCCCCAAGCCAGGTCTGCCCGATCCTCGTGATCTCTCGGTCCGCACGAGCTGTCCGGATCACCGGTCCCTGCGCTGGTCGGCGAAGGCCCTGCTGCCGGGCCTGACGGCGATGGCGGCCGCAGCTCGTCGCGCCGGCCGGCCCACCGCCCTGCTGCGCGCGGAACTCGGTTCCATAGGCCGTTGCACCGAGCACTCCCTCGAAATGGCGGGTGGCGGTCACCGAGGCGCTCTGTGGACGCTCGGCCTGCTCGTCGCGTGCGCGGCACTCGACCCGTCCGCGAGGGGCGACTCGATCGCCGAGGCAGCGAAGCGGATCGTCGCGTACAGGGACCCCGGGGCGCCCCGGAGGGCGACACACGGCTCGGCGATGTCGGTGAAGTACGGCGCGGCAGGGGCCCGCGGCGAGGCCCGCGCGGGCTTCCCGCATGTGCGCCGCGCCCTCGCGGTACTGGCCGCCTCCCGCACCGCGGGCGCCACCGAGGCGCAGGCCCGTCTGGACGCTCTGCTGACCGTGATGGCGTCCCTGCGCGACAGCGAACTGCTGTACGCGGCCGGCCCACTCGGCCTGCGTCAGGTCCACGCCACCGCACGCGCCGTCCTGGACGCGGGCGGCACCGCGACCCCGGCAGGGACCGAGGCCCTCACTGCCCTCGACGTCGACCTGCGCCGGCGCGGCTTGAGTCCGCGCGGTAGCGCCGGGCTGCTGGCCGGCGCCCTTTTCCTCGATTGCCTGCCCGCGTGATCCGTCATGCGGGGCATGCATACCGGGCTCCTCGACCTGGACGACGTCGGCGGCGATCAACAGTGATGGCGTTCTCGGTCACGAGGATTTTCGCCTGCGCGGCCGGCACGGGGGCCGGAAAGCCACCGGTCCTCGCGCCTCGGGACGGCGAAACGGCCGCTGCACAAGCACCGGACTCAGGCGAGGAAGCCACGGCCAGTTCCTCACACCATTCCTGGCGAGCCCCGCCCTCACCGCGCCGGGTCGTGGCCGCTGAGCAGTTCCACTCCGCGCAGCAGGGCGGAGTGGTCGAGGGATCCGTCGCCGCGGGCCACGGCGGAAGCCATGAGCTGGGCGGCGATGCTGCCCAGGGGGATCGCCGCGCCGAGTTCGCGGGCGGTGTCGGTGACGATGCCCATGTCCTTGTGGTGGAGGCCCAGGGTGAAGCTGGGCCGGTAGTCGCGGTGGAGGAAGTTGGCCCGTTTGCGGGTGAGGACGCGGGAGCCGGCGAGGCCGCCGTCCAGGACGTCGAAGGCGGCCTCCAGGTCCACGCCCGCCTTCTCCAGGAAGACCACCGCCTCGGCACAGGCCTGGAGGGTGACGGCGAGGACCAGTTGGTTGGCGGCCTTCACCGTCTGGCCGAGACCGTGGGGGCCGCAGTGTGTGACGGTCTTGCCCAGGGCCTCGAAGACCGGTCCGGCCGCCTCGACGTCGGCGGCCTCCCCGCCGACCATGATGGACAAGGTGCCCTCGACCGCCCCGGTCTCACCGCCCGCGACGGGGGCGTCCAGGACCCGTACGCCCCGCTCGGCGGCCGCTTGGGCCAGCCGGACGGAGCTGCGCGGGGCGATGGTGGACATGTCGATGAGCAGGGTGCCGGGGCGGGCGTGGGCGAGGACGCCGTCGGTGCCGTAGGCGACCTCCTCGACCTGTGGCGCGTCCGGGAGCATGGTGATCACCGTGTCGGCGGCGCGGACGGCCTCGGCGATCGAGGCGGCCCGCCGGCCGCCCGCCTCGACCAGGGCGACCGTCCGGCCCTCGCTGCGGTTCCAGCCGTACACGGTGTGTCCGGCCTCGCTGAGGTTGACGGCCATGGGGCTGCCCATGGTGCCGAGACCGAGGAAGGCGATCGTGTTCAACGCGGGGTCCTTTCGGGGCGGGGTGCGGCGGGCGGGTCAGGGCAGCAGGAGGTGTTCCAGGTCCGCGGGCGGCCGGTGGCCGACGAGGGAGCGGATGAGGGCGAAGGGGCCGGTGTCGCCGGCGAGGACGGCGCCCAGCAGATCGCCGCCGTCCCGGCTCAGCAGGACCTTGGCGTACCGGCCGGTGCCCTCGGTGAAGACCGCCTCGACCGCCTGGGCGGGGTCGGGACGCACACTGCCGACGGTGGCGACGTTGACGCCGAGGAGTTTGAGGGCGACGGGGGTGTCGGTGGTGTCGAAGGGCTCGGGGACCTCCCCGGTCAGCTGACGCGCCACGCTGTCCGCCATGCGGTACCCGGGGGCCACCAGGCCGTGGCAGCGGCCGTCCACCGCCGCGCACTCCCCGATCGCCCACACCCGCTCGTCGGCGGTCCGGCAGAAGGCGTCCGCGGCGAACCCGCCGCGCTCGCCCCGGGCCAGACCCAGGGGCCCGGCCAGTTCGTCGCGGGGCCTGACGCCGGCGGCGAAGACCACCACGTCGGCGTCGAGCACGGCGCCGTCCGCGAGGGTCACCGATGTCACCCTGCCGTCCGCTCCGGCGTCGACCGACGCCACGGACGTGGCGCAGTGCAGGCCGATGTCCAGATCGGTGACGTGCCGGTGCAGCACCCCGGCGGCGCCCGCGTCGAGCTGGGCCGGCATCAAGTGGGGACCGGTCTCGACGATCCGTGCGCTCATGCCGAGCAGCGTCAGGGCGTTGGCGGCCTCCAGGCCCAGCAGCCCGCCGCCGACGACCACTCCCGGACGTCCCGGACGCGCCGCGGCCCGCAGGGCGTCGAGGTCGTCGAAGGTGCGGTAGACGAAGCAGCCGTCGTGGTCGCGCCCCGGCACCGGCGGGACGAACGGGCGCGACCCGGTGGCGAGGACCAGGGCGTCGTAGCGCAGGTGTTCGCCGTGTGCCGTGCGTGCCGTGCGCGCGTCGCCGTCCACCGTGGTGACCGCACTGCCCAGCAGGAGGTCCACCCGGGGGTCGTTGAGGAGGTCCGCGCCGACCAGGGTGAGGTCGCCGCGGCTCTTGCCGTCCAGGTAGGAGGAGAGGCCGACGCGGTCGTAGGCGAGGTGGTGCTCCTCCCCCACGACGACCACGCGCCAGGTCCGGCCGGGGTCCCTGGAGCGGAGCTGTTCGACGAACCGGTGGCCCACCATGCCGTGGCCGACGACGAGCAGGGTCCGGGTCACGACGCCGCCTCCAGTTCGCCGTCGCGCGGTCCGCGGGCCCAGGTGCCGCACAGGTGCGCCACGGCCGGGCCGCAGCCCCCGCAGCCCGTGGTGGCGCGGGTCGCCCCGGCGAGGGCCGGGACCGTACGAGCACCCGCCCGCCAGGCGGTGCGCAGGGTCCGTCGCGAGACGTTGTTGCACAGGCAGACCGGGGCGTCGTCCGCGCTCTCCCGGTCGGGGGCCGGCCGGGCGGGCAGGTCGAGCAGCAGGCCGAGCCGGTCGGAAGGCAGGGGCCGGCCGTGCCGGTGCAGGAGTCCGATGGTGGCGATGGCCTGCGGCAGGCCGAGCAGGACGGCGGCGACGACGTGGTCGTCGCGCAGGGCGAGCCGCGCGTAGCGCCGGCCGGCCGGGTCGGTGAGGGCGATCTGGCGGGTGCCGGGCCGGTCGAGGTCGGCGAGCCTGCCGAACGCGGCGACGTCCGCCGCGTGGACGCGCGGTCGCAGCGCGGGCGGTCCAGGGCGGTAGGCGGCGGGGTGGCCGCCGAGGATCGCGGCGAGGGTCCCGGTCTGTTCCCAGGCGGCGCCGGGGCCGGTGCGGAGCCGTCCGCCGGCTTCGGCGCAGTCCCCGATGGCGTGGATGCGCGGGTCGCTGGTGCGCAGCTGTTCGTCGACGACGATGCCGTGGGCGACGCGCAGCCCGGCGGCGCGGGCGAGGCGGGTGTCGGGGGCGGTGTCCGGGCACAGGACGAGGGTGTCGGCGCGCAGGGCGGTGCCGTCGTCCAGGTGGAGGAGCCCGGGGGTACGGCGTACGGCGGTGCTCGCGGACCGGACGGTGACCCCGGCGCGTGCGAGTTCCCCGGCGAGCATGCCGCCGGGGACCGTGCCGAGATACGCGGAGAGGGGCTGGGGCGAGGAGCACACCAGGGTGGTGTCGGCGCCGCGGGCGGCGAGGGCGCTCGCGGCCTCCACGGCCGGGGGGCCGTCACCGAGGACGGCGACGGAGCCCGCGGCGGTCACCGCGGCGGCCGTGCCGGGGACGACGACACCGTCCGTGAGACGGCCGCCGGGGTCCAGCAGGCCGGGCAGGTCAGGGAGGAGGGGCCGGGCTCGCGGGACGAGGACCAGGGTGTCGTACGCGTACGCGGTCTCCCGTCCGCCGGCGTGGGTCACGATCCGGCGGCGGGCCCGGTCGATCCGGGTCCCCCCGGTGGACGGTGTGCCGGGGCCGTCGTCCGGCACGGTGCGGACGTTCAGGTGGCCGTGGTGGCGCAGGCGGTCGGTGAGCCGCCGGGCCGCCGGGCCGCCGCCGGCCACGAGGATGGTGTGCGGGGCGCTCAAGGTGTCACTCCTGACAGGGGGGCGAGCCGCACGGCGCACACCTTGAACTCGGGCATGCCGCTGCGGGGGTCGAGCGCGGGGTGGGTGAACAGGTTGGCCCGGCCGTCGTCGGCGAAGTGGAACGGCACGAAGACGGTGTCCAGGCGCATCGTCGCGTCGGTGCGCACCCGCGCCGTCATGCCGCCGCGCGCGGAGACGACCCGGGCCAGGGAGCGGTCGGCCAGGCCGCAGCGGGCGGCGGTGTCGGGGTGGACCTCCACGAAGGGTTCGGGGACGGCGTCGGTGAGTTCGGCGACCCGGCGGGTCTGGGCGCCCGACTGGTAGTGCGCCAGGACCCGGCCGGTGGTGGCGTACAGGGGGAAGGCCGGGCCGGTCTCCTCGGCCGGACCCCGGTGGTCGACGTCGGCGAACCGGGCCCGGCCGTCGGGGTGGGCGAACCGGTCGAGGAAGAGGCGGGGGGTGCCCGGGTGCGGGTCGCCCGGGGTGTCGGGGCAGGGCCAGTGCAGCGCCTCCCCGGCGTCCAGCCGGTCGTAGGTGATCCCCGAGTAGTCGGCCCGTCCACCGCGGGACGCGGCGCGCAGCTCCTCGAACACCTCGCGGGGAGCGGTCGGATAGCGGTCGGCGGGCTCGCCGAGGCGTACGGCGAGGTCGTGCAGGACGCGCAGGTCGCTGCGGACCTGTGGCGGGGGCGGCAGCAGCGCGCGGCGGCGCAGGACACGGCCTTCGAGGCTGGTCAGGGTCCCCTCCTCCTCGGCCCACTGGGTGACCGGGAGCACCACGTCGGCCATGCGGGCGGTCTCCGAGGGCACGAAGTCGGCCACGACCAGGAGGTCGAGGGCGGCGAGCCGCTCGGTGACGTGCGCGGCGTGCGGGGCGGAGACGGCGGGGTTGGAGCCGAAGACCAGCAGGGCCCGCGGGCCCTCGTCGCGGCCCAGCGCGTCGAGGAGTTCGTAGGCGCTGCGGCCGGGTCCCGGCAGGGTGTCCGGCGCCACGCCCCAGACCCGGGCGACGTGGGCGCGGGCCGCCGGGTCAGTGAGGGAGCGGTAGCCGGGCAGCTGGTCGGCCTTCTGGCCGTGTTCCCGGCCGCCCTGCCCGTTGCCCTGCCCGGTCAGGCAGCCGTAGCCGCTGCCGCTTCGGCCGGGCAGCCCGAGGGCGAGCGCCAGATCGATGAACGCGGCGACGGTGTCGGTGCCCTTGCTGTGCTGTTCGGCGCCGCGGCCGGTGAGGACGTAGGCGCCGCGGGCCTCGGCGAGCATCCGGACCGCCCGGCGCTGCGCCCTCGCGGGGACGCCGGTGATCTCCTCGACCCGCTCCGGCCACCAGTCGTCCGTGCGGCGGGCCACGGCGTCGAAGCCGTGGGTGCGCGTACGGACGTAGTCGCGGTCGACGAGGTCCTCCGCGACGGCGACGTGCAGCAGGCCGAGGGCGAGCGCGAGGTCGGTGCCGGGCACGGGCTGGAGGTGCAGGGCGGCGCGCTCGGCGGTGGGGGTGCGCCGGGGGTCCACGACGACGAGCCGGGCCCGGTCGAGGTGCTGCATCAGCGGTGGCATGGTCTCGGCGACGTTCGCGCCCGCCAGCAGGACGGTGTCGGCCTCGCGCAGATCGGTGACGGGGAAGGGCAGGCCCCGGTCGAGGCCGAACGCCGCGTTGCCGGCCGCCGCGGCCGACGACATGCAGAACCGTCCGTTGTAGTCGATCTGGCCGGTGCCCAGGGCGAGGCGGGCGAACTTGCCCAGCAGGTACGCCTTCTCGTTGGTGAGGCCGCCGCCGCCGAGGACGGCGAGGGCGTCCGGGCCGTGCTCCTCGCGCAGGGTGCGCAGACCCCGGGCCACCACGTCCAGCGCGGTGTCCCAGGAGGCCGGCGCGAGCCGGCCGTCGGTGCCGCGGACCAGCGGGCGGGTGAGCCGGTCGGCGGTGTGCAGGACGTCCGCGGCGGTCCAGCCCTTCTGGCACAGCCGGCCCCGGTTGACCGGGAAGTCCGCCGGGCTCACCTTGACACCGACGTCCGCGTCGCCGTGCAGCAGGGTGCCGCACTGGAGGGCGCAGTAGGGGCAGTGGGTGCGCGCTTCGGGTACGGGCGCGGGCAGTTCAGACACGGCTCGCCTCCTTCGCGGCATCCGGGTGGTGCGGGGTGTGCCCGGCGGGGGCGGGGGCCGGCCGCAGGGTCCGCAGGACGGCCAGGCAGAGCGCGTAGTAAACGAGGAAGGCGGCGAAGGCCGGGGTGCCGGAGCCCGAGCCGGTGTAGGACAGCTCGAAGGCGAGGTTGACGGCGGCGCCGCCGAGCGCCCCGACGGCTCCGGCGACGGCGATGACCGCGCCGGACAGGCGCCGGGCCCGGGCGAACGCCTCGTCCGCGTCGGAGCCGGCCGTCACCTCCTGCTCGGCCTGGTGCGCGAACAGCGCCGGGATCATCTTGTAGGTGGAGCCGTTGCCGAGTCCGGTGAGGACGAACAGGATGGTGAAGGCGGTGACGAACAGGGTGAAGGAGCCGACGCGGGTGGCGGCGACGAGCACGCCGGTGCCCGCGGCCATGCCGAGGAAGGCCCAGAAGGTGACCCGGGCGCCGCCCAGCCGGTCGGCGAGCAGCCCGCCCAGCGGCCGGGAGAAGGCGCCGAGGAGCGGGCCGAGGAAGGTGTAGCCGACGGTTTCACGGGGTGTCAGGGCGAACTCGTGGCGCAGGACGAGACCGAAGGCGAAGCCGTACCCGACGAACGAGCCGAAGGTGCCGATGTACAGCAGGCAGACCGCCCAGGTGCGGCGGTCCCGGACCGCTTCGCGCTGGGCCCCGGGTTCGGTCCGTACGGTGTCGACGTTGTCCATCTTCCAGGCGGCGAGGAGCGCGACCGCCACGATCAGCGGCAGGTACACGGCGGCGACGTAGGCGGGGTGGGTGTCGCCCGCGGCCGTGAGGACCAGGAGGCCGACGAGCTGGACGGCGGCGACGCCGAGGTTGCCGGCGCCGGCGGTGACGCCGAGGGCCCAGCCCTGCAGGCGCCGGGGGTAGAAGGCGGCGACGTTCGTCATCGAGGAGGCGAAGCCGCCCCCGCCGGCGCCGGCCAGGGCGCCGATCGCCAGGAACACCCAGAAGGGCGTGCCGGGCCGCTGCACGAAGTAGGCGGCCGCCAGGGTCGGCAGCAGGAGCAGGGCGGTGGAGAACACCGTCCAGTCGCGGCCGCCGAAGCGGGTGACCGCGCGGGCGTAGGGCAGGCGCAGCAGCGCGCCGACCACGGTGGGGGTGGCCACCAGCAGGAACTTGCGGTCCGGGCCGAAGCCGAGGCCGATCTCGGGGGACATGAACAGGACGAGGACGGACCAGAGCGTCCATACGGAGAATCCGACGTGCTCGGCCAGGACGGCGAGCACCAGGTTGCGGCGGGCCACGCGGTGGCCGCCCCGGTGCCAGGCGTCCTCGTCCTCGGGGTCCCAGCCGGTGAGCCGGGCGCCCGGTCGGGCAGGGGTGTGAGCCATGTTCACTCCGGGTGCGGGACGGGCTTCGTGAGCGCGCAAGGGCCCCGGCGGGGATCGCTCGCCGGGGCCCGGCGTCACGGTCGGACGGCTCCGCCCCGGTCGCGGGGCGGAGCGTGGCGCGGGGAGGTCAGAAGCTGAGGTCGAGCGCCTTGACCTTGTCCCGCTCGCGGTCCGGGTGGCTGTCGGGGAAGACGAAGCAGCGGGTGTTCTTCAGCTTGTCGCCCTCGACGTTGGCGGTGGAGAAGATCACCACCGGGACGCGCTCGCCCTGGTTGAGGAAGTCGGCGCGGAAGTCGATGATCGGCGCGTCCTCGCCCCAGCGGCCCAGGAAGTCCTCGACCACGTCCTGGTCGGCGTAGATGCGCCGGATGTGGTGGCCGACGTAGGTGTCGGGCCGCTCGCTCGCCCCGACGATGGCGATGTCCTTCCAGTTGGCGTGGGCGACCGTGCCGTCCTCCTCGATCAGGTGGATGGCGACGGGGCAGTGGTCGTAGTACGCCTGGATGTAGGGGACGGCGTCGGCGCCGGCCGGTGTGTAGGACGCGTCGGTCCGGTCGACCTGGCGGATCCACGCCTGGGCGGTGGAGGAGCCCTCGCCGGGAGCCGGGGAGGGGGTGGGGTGGGTGGTGACCGGGCGCAGCGCCCAGAAGCCGTGGGTGGCGCCGTCGACCTCGCCGAAGCCGACGTTGGCGTACCCGGAGGGGAAGTCGGGGTGGGCGAAGGCCACGGCACGGTTCTCCACCGGCGTCCCGGCGGCCAGCAGCGCGGCGTAGTCGCCGACGCCGAGGGCGCCGGGGAGCCCGGCACCGGTGGCGGCGGCGTCCTTGAGCAGTTCCGCGGCGGCCTTGTTGGCCAGCACCACGGCGCCGTCGGCGTCGGTGACGAGCATGGCCGGGGAGGCCCAGTTGAACAGGTCGAGGAGCTGTTCGGCGGAGGGGTGGTTCGACATGGCGGTCTGCCTGCCTTCCTTGGGTGTCGCGTGGATGTGCGGCGGGGTCACAGGACCTTGCGGCTGTAGTTGAAGACCTGGCCGGTGGGGCCGTTGGACGGGAACGCGGCGATGGTGACGATCCACTCCGCGACGGTGCGCGGGGACTTGAGCCAGTCGGTGCCGAATCCGGCGTTGATGGCGCGGATGATCTGCTCGTTCACCTCGCCGTCCAGGCCGGCCATCGTCATGGCGGTGGCCACCGGGCCGGGCCGTACCTCGTTGGCGACGACGCCGTCGTCGGCGAACTCGACGGAGCAGGCGCGCATCAGGGTGGTCATCGCGGCCTTGCTGGCGGCGTAGGCCCAGCGTTCGGGCCGGTAGCCGTTGGCGAGGCTGGCCCCGACGAAGGTCAGGGAGCCGCCGCCGTTCTGCTTGAGCGGTCCGGCGGTCGCCTGGAGGAGGTTGAGTGCCGTGCGGACGTTGGTCTCGTAGGTGTCCGCCACCGTCGCCCAGTCGGCCTTGACCAGGTCGACCGGGTCCGGGGAGGCGCCGGCGTTGAGTACGACGGCGTCGATGCCGTCGGCGGTGACGTCGGCCGCCGAGGTGAGCGCGGCCCGTACGGCCTCACTGTCGCGGAGGTCGGCGCGGCGGTCGTGGTAGCCGGGCCGGCCGGCCAGGTCCGGGTTGCCGCGCCGGGAGAGGCCGACGACCGTGTGGCCGCGGCGCAGGAACTCCTCGGCCACGGCCGCGCCGATCCCGGAGGAGGCTCCGGAGACCACGGCGACCCGGGGGGTGTCCCCCGCCATCAGGCGGCCTGGAAGACGGCGGTGTCGATGGCCTTGAGGGTGCGCATCGACTCGATGTTGATCACGCCCGGGTCGAGTTTCCGGCCGTGCAGGCGCTCGATCTCGATCACCATCTGCACGAACTGGAGGCTGGTGACCGTGCCCGACTGGATCAGGTCGGTGTCGTCCTGGATGTCGAGCGGCCGCTCGTGCAGGCCGTCCAGCCATGTGCGCAGCGACGCTATCTTGCTTTCCACTGTGCCCTCTTTTCCGATGCCGGGTGCGGGGTTACCTGGTCCTGAACTGGACGGAGAAGTCGGTGGGGTGGGCGAACGACTGGCTCTCCATGCCGAGGCGGTCACGGGTGACGACCACCTCGGAACAGCGCTTCAGGAGTTCCTCGACGATCAGGGAGAACTCCGTCTTGGCGAGCATGGCGCCGGGGCAGGCGTGGGCGCCGACGGCGAAGGGGATCGAGCCCTTCGGGTTCCTGCCGATCTGGAACCGGTCGGGGTGCGTGAAGACCCTGGGGTCGCGGTTGGCGCCGGCGACCGAGGCGAGGACCGCCGAGTGCCGGGGCACGGTCACCCCCTGGACGGTGAGGTCGTCGGCGGCGAAGCGGACGATCGTCTGGACCGGCGGGTAGAGCCGCAGTACCTCTTCGAGGTAGGCGTCCCGGACCTCCTCGTCCCGCAGTTCGGCCAGGTCGAAGATGCCGCGTCCCAGGCAGTAGACGAGCGAGGTGATGAAGGCGCTGCTGGTCTCCGTGCCGGCCAGGAAGAACAGCAGGGCCGTGGAGCGCACCTCGCTGTCGGTCAGGGAGATGCCCTTGCGGTCCCGGGTCCGTTCGATGGTCTCCAGCAGGGAGTGCGCCCCGGCGGCCCCGGCGGCCCCGGCGGCCCGCTGCTCCTCGATCAGGCGCAGCAGTTCGCCGACGTTGGCGTGGGTCTCGTCGGTCTCCCGGGTGGGGTAGTCCAGCAGCCGGGCCAGCGGACGGGTCAGCCGGTGGAAGCGCTGCTCCAGGGCGGCGTCGATGCCGAGGATCGTGCACACGATGCCGTACGGCACCCGGTGCGCGTAGGTGTCGTAGAAGGAGTCGGTCTCGGTGCCCGCGAGGCTGTCGACCAGGCCGCGGACGAGACCGGGCATCAGTGTCCGCTTGTACTCGGCGATCCGCCCGGCGGACAGGATGGGGGCGAGCAGGGCGCGGAACGCCCGGTGGCTGGGTCCGTCGGCGTCGAGCACGTTGGGGCCAAATGCGCGTGCGCTGGCCTTGAGGGGGTGGTCGGCCACGATCAGGGGGTGGGCGAGCACCTCCTGGACGGCCGCGTTGCCCGTCACCGCGAAGAGCCCAGCGTCCAGCCGGTGCACGTCCGTGCCGGCCGGCAGGTGCCGGTGCCAGTACGGCCGCGCCAGGAGAGCGGCCGGCGACTCGGGCGTTGTTAGCGTGGGCATGTCATCCAACCCCCTGCGCCGAGGCCGCCGATGCCGGCCAGCAGCCGCATCGCCGACAGCCACTCGGGGCCGGTCAGTCCCAGCGAGCCGGGAGCCGTGTAGGCGGCGGTGAGCGAGCCACTGGTCCCGTCCGGCCCGTGTATTTCGCAGTGGAAAAGCGTCTCGCCGGAAAAGGCAGTTTCCGGGTCGTCGGGGCCGAGGGTGAGGTCACCGAAGGTGATCGCGATCTGCGGAGTGAAATTCCGTCGGATCAGCTCGTGTGCGAGCCTCAGGCGTTCCGTGCGGTCGGGCTCTGCGGAATACCGGTCAAGGAGGGCGTTGGCCGCTTCCAGAACTCGCTCGATCCGGCGTTTTCCTTGGATGGATTCGAGAGCGACGGAGAATTTCTCCTCCGTCTGGGCATGCGTGCTCACGTGTCGATTCCTTAGGTTCGGAATTCTGAAAGCGCCTTCAGGAGGTATAACCGAAGCGCGCCGAGAGCTCTCGCTTGTTGATTTTCGTGTTGTCCAGGAGTGGCATGGAAGGAACGAAGTGCACGGCCGAGGGGACCAGATAGGACGGCAGGGTGTCCCGGAGCCGGCCCAGCATCTCCTGTTCCGTCATCGCCTGCGCGGGAGATTCGGCGAACAGGACGATGCGCGGCATTCCGCTGCGGTCCGGGATCGGCATGACCACGGACCGGGTGCTGCCCAGTGTGCGCACGGCGTGTTCTATCTCGGCGGGTTCGATGCGGTGCCCGGATATTTTGAGCTGGGCGTCTTTACGCCCGCTCAGGTGAAGTACCCCGGATTCGTCCATCCGCCCCTGGTCGCCGGTGTGGTAGACGGGAACGCGTTCGCCGTCGACCGTGAGGTGCCGGAAGACGGCAGCCGTCTGCTCGGGCGCGTCCAGGTAGCCGAGGGCGAGTCCCGCGCCACCGATCGCGACCTCGCCGGTCTCGCCCCGCGGCACCGGCTCCCCGTCGCGCACGACGTGCACCCGTGTACCGGGGACCGGCAGGCCCGCGGGGACGCCGGCGGACGTGCCGGTGTCCTCCCGGGTGATGCGGCGGACCGTGGCGAACACGCAGGACTCGACGGGGCCGTAGCCGTTGTACAGCTCGATGCCGGGGAAGGCGTCGAGCAGGGCGCGGCAGTTCGCCGGGGAGGGTTTGTCCCCGCCCAGCAGGACGGCGCGCAGTCCGGCCAGGCAGGTCAGGTCGCCGCCCACGATCACGTCGAAGAGGGACGGGGTCAGGAAGAGGTGGGTGGCGCCGGCGTCCTGGACGTGGGCGCGGATCGCGGGCGGCAGCAGGAGGTCGTCCTCGTGCACGACGGCGGTGCCGCCGCTGAGCAGCATCCCCCACAGCTCCAGGCTGAAGGCGTCCCAGGCCACGGCCGCCGCGTGGATCATGACCGGCCGTTCGCCGAATTCCATGAATCCGTCCGGGGCGAACAGCCTGGTCGTGGCGCGGTGCGGGGACAGTACGGCCTTGGGGCTGCCGGTGCTCCCCGAGGTCCAGAACAGGGTCGCGCAGGCGTCCGGCGAGACCTGGGGCAGCTCGGCGGCGGGCGGGGCCGCGCCGCGCAGCTCCGGGAAGGTGACGTGGTCCACGTCCGCTTCGGTGAGCCGGGCGGAGCCCGCGGTGTCCGCCAGGACGACCGCGGGCCGCATGGTGCGCAGCAGCCGCGTGACGCGCGCCGGCGGCCACCGCACGTCCAGGACGCCGTACGCCCCGCCGGCCATCAGGACGCCGAGCAGGACGGCGGCCAGCTCCGGTGAGCGGCGGGCCGCGACCGGGACGACGCTGCCGGGCCGCACGCCCAGGCCGGTCAGCCGGTGGGCTACGCGTCGGGCGGAGCCGGCCAGCTCCGCGTAGGTCACCGCGCCGTCGGCGCCGACCAGAGCCTTTCGCTGCGGGTATCTCCGGGCAATCTGCTCGAATACCTCGTGGATGGTTTTCTCTGAATTGGTCCTGCCGTACACACTGCTTCGCACGATCGATCCCCCATTGACGTGATCGAAGAAGGCGGTGAGCGTTTTGCGGACCTCAGTCGAACTTCATCGAGGAAGGCATGATCGAGCCGGGCGCCAGGTCGAGCCGCGGCGGGGCCGAGAACTCCATGAGGACGGCTCCCTCCGGTCCGACGAAGGTGGCGGTGTGCCGCTGGCGGGACGGTATGTAGGCCACGTCACCGGCGTTGAGCTCGTATTCGGTGTCGTCGCAGACGAAGCGGATGGAACCCTCGGTCACCACGACCCACTGCTCGTTCTCGTGCCAGTGCTGCGGGAGACCGAGGTCGCCGGACTGGTCGGCTACCACCTTCAGGCAGGACATTTCCTGCCCGAAGGCGAAGCGCCGCGACATTGCGATGCCTTCTGCCTTGAGTTCCTCGTGGTCATCCCAGTCGATCTTCATGGATTTCTCCTTGTTGAAGTACGGCTTTGACGGCTGGTGGAACACTTTCGATCGCGAGTCACACGGTACGTAATCGCGAAGTGGCTCACAATGGGTATCTCACATGTTGGGCATCTGACAGATTCCGGTAAAGAATTATTCAGGAATGCAAGATGACTGACATCATCATGGCGCTCCGGAGTCCGCCGTCTCGGCGGTGGGCGTCGAACGGAGGCCGGCCACCGGCAGCACCCGGTCGCGCAGGCGCAGCGCGAGGCCGACGGGGACGACGAACACGACGAGCAGGGCGTAGAAGGCGGACGGCAGGCCGCTGTTGTCGGCCAGCCAGCCGAACGCCGGGGAACACAGGCCGCCCGCCGCCATGGCCATGCCGAGGGTCAGACCGCTGGCCGTGCCGGGCCGGTTGGGCAGGTAGTCCTGTGCGAGGGTGACCTGCGCGGCGAACGGCAGGAACATGGCGGCGCCGAACAGGGCGGCACACACCACCAGGACGGGGAACCAGGGCGCCCACACGATGCCGGCCAGGGCCGGGAGTGCCACCAGATACCCGGCCCGCACCGAGGTCATCCGGCCGTGCCGGTCCCCGATCCAGCCGCCGAGCAGGGTGCCCACGGCGCCGGCGGCGGTGTACGAGGTGAGCGCGACGGCACCCGCCGCCTCCGATTGCCCGAGGTCGCGCTGGGCGTGCAGGGACAGCAGGGAAGTGACGGTGACGTAGGGGATGGACCAGCCGATGATGACCACCACCAGCCGGCCGAACGCCCGCCAGTCGTCGGTCGGTCCGGCGCCGTCCCCCGCCGCCTTCCCGGCCGGGCCGGACATCAGCGGCGCCGCCTCCTCGTGACCGCGCCACCGCATCCAGGGTCCCTTGAGCACCCACAGGACCAGCATGACCAGGGCGGGCACGGCCAGCAGATAGCCGGCGTCGAAGCCCAGCGACCCGATGACGACGGTCGTCAGCGAGGGCGCCACGGCGCCGCCGACGGTCCCGCCGACGGAGAAGACGCTCATCGCCTTCTGCGAGGAGCCGCCGGCCGCGCGAGCCTGACTGGTCGCGGGCGGGTGGTACGCCGCGATGCCGATCCCGGCGAGCGCGACGAAGATCCAGGTCAGCAGGTAGGAGTCGGACAGGCCGGCCGCGACCACGCCCAGCGCGGCGGTGACGGATCCGACCGGGACCAGCCAGCCGCGCGGCTTGCTGTCGGACAGGATGCCGAACAGCGGCTGGAACAGACTGGAGACGCCGCTCGCCGCGAAGGCCAGGCCGGAGACCGCGGCGTAACTGTAATGCCGCTCGGTCATCAGGAACGGGAGCATCGCGGGGATCACCCCCTGGTACAGGTCGTTGACCGCGTGCGTGCCGGTCAGGAAGCCGAGTTGTCCCTTTTTCACGGAAAGTTCCTCTTTCTTCTTTCGGTTCACGTCTCACCTTGAGCAAAATCACTCAGGTACTCAGGTCCTCAGAGGTGTTACCTTAGCGACTGC
Source organism: Streptomyces sp. NPDC023723 (assembly GCF_040639815.1). Taxonomy (NCBI): domain Bacteria; kingdom Bacillati; phylum Actinomycetota; class Actinomycetes; order Kitasatosporales; family Streptomycetaceae; genus Streptomyces; species Streptomyces sp. NPDC023723. The sequence goes on along the minus strand of NZ_JBFAAP010000009.1, from coordinate 41,822 downwards.
TGTGATGCGCGGAAAGCCCGTGTCCGTCAAGGGCGTTGCGCCTCGCGCGCGTGTCGCTCGCCCTCGCCGCGCACCGCTCCGACGCGGTCCCCGCCGCTGCTCCACCGCGGCGGACGGAGCGTCCCTCCGGAGAAGCCGCTCGATCAGCCACTCACGCTAAGGAGCTTGGGATGAGTATCAAGACCGGTGTCCGGGTGTCCGAAGGACTCGTCGCGCTGGAGGAGGCTCCGACCCGGCTCGCCGAGGCACTGGACCGGGTCTGCGTCCGGTGGGCCGAGGCGGCCGGCGCGGTCGCGCTGACCGTGCCACCGCTGCTTCCGGTCGCCGACCTGGCCCGCCTGGACGTGTACCAGAACTTCCCCCAACTGGCCCTGGTCTCCGCCGCCCTGGACGTCACCGAGGCCGGCCCCGGGACCATCGGCCAGGAGGCCGCCGCCGGCGCGTTCGCCCCCGGCTCGCTGCGGGCGGCCGGCCTCGCCCTGCCCTCCAGCGCCTGCTACGGCGTCTATCTGCACCACCGCGGCGGACAGGTGCCCGCGGGCGGGAAGCTGGTGACCCTGCTGGGGCAGTGCTTCCGCAACGAGGACCACTTCGACGCCCTGCGCCGGCTGAAGGCGTTCCGGATGCGCGAGGTCGTGGCGCTGGGCACACCCGACCAGGTCACGGCCCATCTCGACCACTCGGCGCGGTTCCTGGAGGCCCTGTCCGGTGCCCTGGGTCTGCCGCTGGAACGCCGCGCGGCCTCCGATCCCTTCTACGACCGGACGGGGGACCGTGCCGCCTTCCAGCAGATCGTCCCGGTGAAGCACGAGTACGTCTACCAGGACATGGCGATCGCCTCCGTCAACATCCATCACACGTTCTTCGGCGAGCGGTGCGCCATCTCCCTGCCCGACGGCGGCCCGGTCTCCACCGGTTGCGTCGGCTTCGGCGTCGAGCGGTGGCTGCACGCCCTGGGCACCTGCTTCGACGGTGACTGGGACCGGGCCCGGGCCGCCGTCGAGAAGGCCGGCCAGTCTCTGGTCTGACGGCCGGTCGTGGTGGTGCGCCCGCCCGAGGGGGACGCACCGCCACGACCGCCGTCCCTCAGCCCACCATCGCGTTCGTCCCCCACTCCCCCGCCGGACGGCCCGCCCGCACGCTCCAGCGTCCGTCGGCCCGGGTGAGGCGGACGGGGTGGTCGAAGCACTTGCTGACCTGGTCGCTGGTCAGCACCTCATCGGCCGGGCCGGCGGCCAGGCAGCGCCCGTCGCGCAGCAGCATCACATGGGTCGTCCCCGGGGGGAGTTCCTCCAAGTGGTGGGTGACCAGCACCGATGCCAGACCCGTGTAGGTGCGCTGCAAGGTGTCGATCCGTTCGATGAGCTGTTCCCGGCCGGCCACGTCCAGACCGGTGGCGGGCTCGTCGAGCAGCAGGAGCCGGGGGCTGGGCATGAGGGCCCGGGCGATGAGCGCACGGCCCCGTTCCCCCTGGGAGAGGGTCGGCCACCGGGCGTCGCGGCGGTCACCGAGGCCGAGCAGGGCGATCAGCCGGTCGGCCGTGCCGGCCTGTTCGCGCGTCGGCTCCCAGCGCGGCACCCGTTCCAGGGTGTTGGTCAGGCCGGTCAGTACGACGTCGTGCACCTTCAGCGGCGAGCGCAGGTCGTGCCGCGGATTGACATGGCCGACATAGGAACGCAGCTGCCGCATGTCGACCCGGCCCAGCCGGTGGCCCAGCACCTCGACGGTGCCCCGGGTGGGATGGGCCAGCGCCCCGAGGAGACCGAGCAGGGTGCTCTTGCCCGCCCCGTTGGCCCCGAGCAGCGCCCAGTGTTCGCCGGCCCGGACGGTCAGGGACACCTCGTGCAGGATCGGATTCCCGTCGCGTACGACGTCCACGTCCCGTACGGACAGGACCGGGGGTGTGGTCACGAGGTGACCCGACCGGAGCGGTTGACCGCGGCCATGACCGCGTGGACGGACGCGGTGAGCACCGAGGTGTCCCAGCCCGCGCCCCAGCGGACCTCGTCGTCGACACGGCACTCGGCATAGGCGACGGCGGGGCTGTTCGGTCCGGTGGTGGTGGAGTGCTCGGTGTAGCCGAGGATGTCCACGGTGACACCGATCCCGCTCAGGGCGTCGGCGAAGGCGGACAGGGGGCCGTTGCCGGTGCCCTCGCAGAGGTGGTCCCGGCCGCCGCTGCGCAGGGTGCAGGTGAACCGGTGCTCCCCGGGGGCGGGTTCGCTGGCGTTCCAGGACTCCAGCGTGACCGGGCCGTCCAGGGCCGGGGCGAGGTAGGTGGTGCGGAACAGCTCCCACAGCTCCTTGTGCGACAGCTCCTCGCCGGTGGAGTCGGTGACCTGCTGCACCGTGCGGGAGAAGTCCGGCCGCAGCGCCTGGGGCAGGTCCAGGCCGTGGTGGGTGTGCAGCAGGTGGGCGATGCCGCCCTTGCCCGACTGGGAGTTGATCCGGATGACCTCCTCGTAGGTGCGGCCGATGTCACCGGGGTCGATGGGCAGGTAGGGCACCGCCCACGGCGCCTCGTCGGCCGGCACGCCCTGCTCCGCGGCCTGCTTGGCGTGGTGGGCCATGCCCTTGGAGATGGCGTCCTGGTGGGTGCCGGAGAAGGCGGTGTGCACCAGGTCGCCGCCGTAGGGGTGGCGCGGGTGGACCGGCAGCCGGTTGCAGTACTGCACGACCTCGCGCACCGCGTCGATGTCGGAGAAGTCGATCATCGGGTTGACGCCCTGCGCGTAGAGGTTCAGCGCCAGGGTCACCAGGTCGACGTTGCCGGTGCGTTCGCCGTTGCCGAACAGGCAGCCCTCGACGCGCTGCGCCCCCGCGAGGACGGCGAGTTCGGCGCAGGCGACACCGGTGCCGCGGTCGTTGTGCGGGTGGACCGAGAGGATCACCGCGTCGCGGCGGGCCAGGTGGCGGTCCATGTACTCGATCTGGTCCGCGTAGACGTTGGGGGTGGCGATCTCCACGGTCGCCGGCAGGTTGTGGACCACCGGCCGGTCGGGGCTCGCCTCCCACAGGTCGGACAGGCTGTTGCACACCTCCAGCACGAAGTCCGGCTCGGTGAGGTTGAAGACCTCCGGCGAGAACTCGAACCGGATGTCGGCGCTGGGCCGTTCCTCGACACGGCGCAGCAGATGGGTGGCGGCCTCGTGGATCAGCGCGTGCACCTCGGCGCGGGAGCGGCCGAGCACCACGTCACGCCAGGTGGGCGCGGTCGCGGTGTAGAGGTGGATGAGGGTGCGGGGCAGTCCTTCGACGGAGGCGACGGTCCGGTCGATCAGGTCCTGCCGGGCCGCGGTGAACACGGAGACGGTGACGTCGTCGGGGACGGCACCGCTTACGGCCAGATGCCGGACGAAGTCGAAGTCGGTCTGGCTCGCGGAGGGGTAGCCGACCTCGATCTCCTTGAAGCCCATGGTGACCAGGAGGTCGAACATCCGGCGCTTGCGCTCGGTGTCCATCGGTTCGGCCAGCGCCTGGTTGCCGTCGCGCAGGTCGACGGGCACCCACAGCGGAGCCCGTTCCAGCCGGCGCGACGGCCAGGTGCGGTCCGTCAGCGGCAGGGCCACCCGCTCGTGCGCGGACTGGTAGCGGTGGTGCGGCATCGCGCTCGGACGCTGGGGGTTCCAGTGCGGCGCGTCCGCCGGGACGTCGCCGACGGGGGTGCGCAGGGTCGGGAACACCGCGCCCTGGGGGGAGGAAGTCATCGGTACGGAGCTTCTTTCGATCAGCCGTGCGGAGACCGGCGCAGTCCGAAACCCCGCTGCGGGGTGCCGGTCGCGTCAGGCCCCGCAGCGGCGGCCGAGAAGAAGAAGCTCGCGCAGCAGCATGCCGGGTATAGTAGCGACAACTCAGCTCCTCAGACAACCTGAAAGGTGCGGGAAGGTGAACCTCCCATGTCACTAGGCGCCCTGCGCCCCTCTCCCCTGGTCGAGCAGGCCACCACCCATCTGCGCGAGCAGATCACCAGCGGTGAGTGGGCCGTGGGGACCAGGCTCCCCGGCGAGACCACCCTGGCCAAGTCCCTCGGTGTGGGGCGCTCGACCGTCCGCGAGGCCCTGCGGGCGCTGGCGGGCGCCGGTCTGGTCCAGGCGCGCCAGGGGTCCGGTGTGTTCGTCATCGCGGCCACACCCCAGGAGGACTGGTCCACACAGCTCCGGCAGGCGGCCATCACCGATGTCTACGAGGTGCGCATGCTCGTCGAGGTGGAGGCCGCGCAGTTGGCGGCCCAGCGGCGCACCGACGCGGACATCGCGGCCCTGCGTGAGGCGCTGACCGTACGGCGGAGCGCCGGGGAGGCGGGCAACGCCGCGTTCGTCGAGGCCGACATCGCGCTGCACGAGGCGGTGGTCGCCGCCGCGCACAACCCCGTACTGACCGGCCTGTTCACCCAGTTCGTGCCGATCCTCAAGCAACGCCTCCTCGATCTGATCGAGTTGCTCGATCTGCGCTCCGGGGACCCGCACCACGGCGAGGAGGGCCACATCGCCCTGGTGACCGCGGTGGCGGAGCGGGACGCCGAGGCAGCCGGCGCCGCGCTGCGCGAGGAACTGGAAGGGACGCTCGCCCTGCTGCGCTCCCTGTGACGCCGACGCCTCGCGCAGAACGGTGGGCATGATGGACGCCGGACCCTGGATACGCCGTTACCCGCTGCCCGGACCGCCCGCCACCTCCTGGCAGGTCCTGTTCTTCCCCCACTCGGGCGGCTCCGCCGACTCCTACGAGCCGCTCGCGGCCCGGCTGGCCGACCTCGCCTCGACGGCGGGCGTCCGCTATCTCGGGCGCGCGGAACGCGGCCGCGAACCCCTCTTCACCGACGTGCACGACCTCGCGCACCGGGCGGCCGAGGCGATCGCCGCGGTCCGCGGGGACGGCCCCCTGCTGCTGTTCGGCCACAGTCTGGGAGCGGCGGTGGCCTACGAGGCCGCCCGCCGCTTGCCCGACCAGCGGCGGATCGTCCTCGTCGCCTCCGGGCACCCCGCGCCCTCCCGGCTGGAACTGCCGGACCTCGCGCTCCGCGACGACGGCACGCACGACGAGGACGAGCGGCTGACCGCGTTCATCCGGTCGCTGGGCGGGTCCGACACCGTCCTCCTCGACCACCCGCTGCTGCGCCGCATGTTCCTGCCCGTCCTCCGCGGCGATCTGCGGGCGCACAGCCGCTACCGCCCCGGGGCCGGCTCCGCCGTCGACTGCCGGGTCGTCGCTCTCATGGGCGAGGCCGATCCCCTCACCGACCTGGCCCGGGTGCGGGCGTGGCAGCGGCACACCCGCTCGCCGCTGCGCGTGCACACCCTCCCGGGCGGCCACTTCTTCACCCACACGCACACCGCGGAGGTGGCGGAGATCCTGCGCCGCCTCCTGACGACCGGTCCGGAAACCTGACGCACCAGGGGGACATCCATGCCGTACGGACACCGCACACCGGAGCAGCGGACGGAGTCCGCCCACCCGACCGCCCCCGGCGCCGGGGAGCGGCCGCACGATCCCCGCCTGCTGCGCCGGGTCGCCGTCGCGAGCTTCATCGGCACGGCGATCGAGTTCTACGACTTCTACATCTACGGCACCGCCGCCGCGCTCGTCATCGACGGGGCGTTCTTCCCCAACCTCTCCCCCGTCAACGCGCTGCTCGCCTCCTTCTCCACCTACGCCGTGGCCTTCGTGGCCCGTCCGCTGGGCTCCGTCCTGTTCGGGCACTTCGGCGACCGGCTGGGCCGCAGATCGGTCCTGGTGGTCTCCCTCCTCCTCATGGGGCTGTCCACGGCGGCGGTCGGGCTGCTCCCCAGCTACGACACCTGGGGGGCCTGGGCGCCGGCTCTGCTGGTACTGCTCCGCTTCCTCCAGGGCCTCGGGCTCGGCGGCGAGTGGGGCGGAGCGGCGCTGCTGGCGGTGGAGCACGCGCCGTCCGACCGCCGGGGACGGTACGCGAGCTTTCCCCAACTCGGTCCGTCCGTCGGGTTCTTCGGTGCCACCGGTGTCTTCCTGCTGCTGTCCACCTGGGTGAGCGACGAGACCTTCCGGGCCTGGGCGTGGCGGGTGCCGTTCCTGCTGTCCCTGGTGCTGGTGGGGGTGGGGCTGCTCGTCCGGCTCCGGATCACCGAGACCCCTTCGTTCCGCAAGGCGGCGGACCAACGGACCGAGGCGGTCCCGATCGCCGGGATCGTCCGGCGCCACCCGCGGGAACTGCTGCTCGGCTCCGGCGCGATGATCGTCACGTACGGCCTGTTCTACACGGCGACGACGTACTGCCTGTCCTACGGGACCAAGACCCTCGGTGTCGGCCGCACCCCCATGCTGCTGGCCTCCATGGCCGCCGTCGTCTTCCTCGCCGCCGGCACCTGGATCGCCGCGACCGGGTCGGACCGGTTCGGGCGCAAGCCATTGGCCGTGTGGGGCACGGTCGCAGCGGCCGTGTGGGGACCGCTGATCTTTCCCCTGCTGGACACCGGCCGGCTGCCCCTGATCATCCTCGGGCTCGGCGGCGCGCTGTTCCTGATGGGTGTGATCTACGGGCCCATGGGGGCGTTCCTGCCCGAGTTGTTCCCGGTCCGGGTGCGCTATTCCGGCGCCGGTCTCGCCTACAGCCTGGGCGGGGTGGCGGGAGGGGCGGTCGCGCCCCTGGTGGCCACCCGTCTCCAGTCCGCGTTCGGCTCGGCGTCGGTCGGCTGGTACGTGAGCGCCATGGCCGGTGTGTCCCTGGTGTGCCTCCTGCTGCTGCCGGAGACACGGGAGCGGGGGATCACCGACTTCTGACGGCGGCGGTGCCGGGGGGGAGGAGGTCTGGCTCGGCGGGTACGGGGGGCGTGTGGCCGGGGTGGGGGGCGCCGTGGGGCGCGTCCCGGCCGCACGCTCGGCAGCGGAGTTCAGCCCGGGAGTGCCTCCAGTGACCGGCCCTTCGTCGACGTCGACGCATGGGCGTCCGGGCCAGGGCGTCGAGTGCGAGGGAGACGATCTCTGGCCAGGGTCTCCAGCCCATCGTCGCGGATCAGCAGCGCTCTCCGCTTATTTGATCAGGACCCGGACAAGCCCACTCTCGAAAGCGCGAGGCCAACCGTGATGATCGGCAGTGTGCCGTAGGGGCGCGTGACGGGGCGGCCGACGTTGAGGGAGCCGGTGGATCCCAGGAACACGCCGTAGTAGTCGGTTCCGTCGGCCGGTGCGCCCGGCGAGCGGGTCCATACGTCGCCGAAGCCGACGAACGACGGGCCGTTGTCACCTTCGTTGATTTTGACGCCCGCGTTGTGCGCGTAGGCGGTGGGGACGAAGTAGCCGTTGGTGTAGTTGGCCGGGTCGAAGCCCAGCTCGGCCTCGGTCGCGATCTTGCTGGGGCCGAAGTACCGGAACGCCTCCTCGCCGCTGAGCGCCCACACGTAGTCCGTGGTGCTGGTGCCGGTCGTGGTCCAGGTGCCCCACCAGTCGCTGCTGAGCAGTTTGTTGTAGGCGGGGTAGGAGCCGGAGGACTTCATGGACACCGCGGTCTTGAGGATCTTCCGCTTCTCCGCGGCGGTGAAGGCCGCGTCGTAGAAGCCCGTCGGGTCGCCGGCCAGGTTCTTGCCGCCGGTGCTGTTGAGCCAGGCGCGGAGGTTGCTCGTGTTCCAGGCGTTGCTGTTGTCGTCCGGGTTGAATTCGGCCCCGTCCACGATTTCGGCGGTGGCGAGGACCGCGGTGTTGCCGCTGATGTCGAGGAGTCGCCAGTCCAGGGGCTGTTTGGTCGTGCCGGTGGGGTCGGTCTGGGGATAGCTTCCGAAGCTCCGCACCACCGCGTTGCCCGATCCGAGCTTGGCGTCGGTGCCCGGGTAGAGCAGGAAGCCGTTGCCCAGGTTCACATGGCGCTTGCCGCTCGCGTCCTTGGCGACCTTCACGTGCTTCAGCAGCACCTTGCCCGCGGAGTTGACGATCCGGTCGGCGTCCGAACCGTCGGGGCGCCCGCTCAGGCCGATCAGCACGGTACGGCCGGCGGAGTTGGTGGCCGTGCCGTCGCCGCCCAGGGTCCACTTGTCGGTCTCCTTGATCAGCGCGTTCTGCAGCTTGACCAGGGCCTTGGAGAGATAGCCGGTCCTGAACGGGGCGGTGGTGCCGAATCCGCCCTCCGCCTTCGACTTGTCGTCGGCGACGTAGCCGGTGTATTGGGTGGTCTTCTGCCAGCAGTGGTTGAGGACCAGGGTGTGCTTGAGCAGCGAGCCGTCCTTCAGGTCGTGTCCGAGCCGGCTGAACAGTTCTCCGGAGTAGCCGACGAGTGCGATGTCCCCGATGCGCAGCAGTTGCAGTGAGACCATGAAGTCGCTGCTGGTGGTGCCCGGGATGGTCGTCTCCGCGTAGTCGAAGTTGACCGTGACGTCGCCGCTGGTGCGGCTGATCGATGCCAGCGCCGTCTCCACGTCCGCGAAGTTGATCCGCGACACGTAGCTCAGGATGTCGTAGTTGTCGGAGAACTTTTCCGAGAACTCGCCCGTCTTCGGGTCGCGGGTGTAGATGTCGTTCTGGACTATGGGGTTCTGGTCGCCGGCGGCGGCGCTCAGCCAGAGGGCGACCGATCCGGCGTACTTGTCTTCGAGACAGGTGGAGATCTGGCCCGGGATGTCGGAGCTGATCTTCGTGGCGCCGTTTTCGCCGATGGTGTTGGCGTGCATGACGGTGCCGTGCACGGCGTAGTTGACGAGGAAGGCGATCGGCTCGCCGTCGAGGCCGTCGAAGCGGAGGGTGGCGACCTTGCGGTCGGTGGGGCCGGTCGGGTTGAAGCCGAGGTTGCGGTACTCGGTGACCGTTCCGTCGTCGGCGACCTTGTTGTAGACCGCGCTGCGGTTGACGTTGACGTAGCTCTCGGAGTAGCCGATGCCCACGGTCGCTGGGCGCATGTTCCGCACGGCCTCCGCGGCGGCTTCCAGCATCCGGTCCATCACCAGTTTGCCCCACCGCTGGAGGTTGGTGACGTCGGGGTCACTGTCGTCGAACGTGTAGTTCTGCTCGACGGTCACCTCGGGGGCCGCGTGCGAGTGGGTGGCCGTGAGGAACACGGCCTCGATCGGTATGCCGGTCTGCTTGGCCACGGCTTCCGCGAACTGCGGACCGTAAGGACCTCTCCCGGTTTCGGTGGACACGACCAGTACGGTCGCGGCACCGCTCGACAGCGCGAGCACACGTGTGTGGAGCGGGTCGAGGACCCCGTTCAGGGTCACGTTGGGTGCGCGGGTGAGGGGGAACATGTCGGACGTCGGGGTGATGTCCTTCACCGCGGCGCCCACTTGGAGCTTGGCCGACGGATCGGTGGTCTTGCCGGCCGAATCCGCTTTCGCCGTGTCGGCTGCCGCGGGCACTACGGTGGCCATGGCGCTGCCTGCGGCGACGGCCACCGCGGCGGCCAGTGAGCTTCCGACGAACCCCCGTCTGCTCAGCGGTTCTTCGGCTGCGCTCGCGTCGTTCTCACGCTTCATCTGCGTCACCTCGGTCGTCCCTGTTCGGTTGCGATGAGTCGCTTGTGTTCCATGAGATGTGTCGACGGGCTGCGGCCTGCCCTTTCATGTCGACGCGGTCAGAAAGCTACGGCGCCGTCATCTCCGTGACAATACCGGCGACTCAATTTTCTGAACGCAGCCAAATGGTGGTGAAGCAGGCTTCGTTGGGGGAAGGTTCCGGTCTGTGCGGTCGCCCTGGCGGATGCGGAGCGCGCTTGTCTGCGGCTTCTGTCCTTTCGTGCGAGGAGAAGATCTCACGGGCGGCGAGGCCGGCAGGCTGAACGCCTCGACAGGCGGGATGTCTGCATGTACATCTTTTGAACTTGCTTTGCAGCAGAAGTCGACGAGCGGCAATTGGTCGCGGTTTCTCCCTTGCCTGTGAGGACACGGGCAGGGAAGGCACTCGGAATCTGCTGATGACCCGACCTCGCTGATCGGCCCACCTGTCGGCAAGTCCCGCCTGCCGCCCGGCAGGCGGGACTCGTCAAGGATCACTCACCGGAGGCAGGTTCACGCTCCAGATCTCTCCGTGTCGGATGCATGTGAAAGTCGAACGCAGATTTCCCAGGGAGGCCAGCGGACGTCCGCACATCGCGGGGGGGCGTCCCGGATCCCATGGCCGGACTTCATGCTCTGCGTCGGCCACCCGGGCGAGCAAGGTCAGCGACGCGGATTATGGGGAGGGCGCTGCAAACAATGCATACGGCTGAAGGAGAGGTGTGCGAGTTGGCGGCAGGGACGGCTGGGTAACCGCGCCGGTTTCATGGCAGGTCAAAGGGGCATTTCCCCTCCCGCTGCTGGGCCGCGAGTCGCGTGGGATCTCTGTGTACGTATCGGTGTCACGTGGTTGTACGGTTCGGCGTACGCTCCCGGCCCGGTCCGGACATGCGCGGCGGCCCGACGGCGAGGGCAGCGGTGGGAGCGGAGCGTGGCCTGGGCCCGTGTGTCCGGGAGCGGGACGCCCGGGTGCGCACTGCTGGGTCAACTGGGCCAGGGCCTGTCCGGCCTGGGCGGGATTAAGGTCAGGGCCTGGCGGCTGATGTCCGCCCACCGGCTGTGGCGGGCGACCGGTCCGGGCCCCCCGGGTCGAGCCGGTACCAGCGGGCCCGGGTCGCCGGCCTCGCCGTGCGGAACGCGGGCCCAAGGGCTCGCGGCACCACAGCGGCGAGGGTCCCTCACCGCTGCCCCCGCCGGACGCCCCGGCCCGCCTCCCGGATGATGGACGGCGCTCTTCCTTTCGCGGCGCCACCCCGTAGGGTGACCTCAGCAGCTGGTTCGCCCCGTCCGCCAGGCGGGATGCGTCGTAAGAGGGAACCCGGTGGGAATCCGGGACTGCCCCGCAGCGGTGAGCGGGAACGACCGCCGTCATACGCACTGGGTTCGAGATACCGGGCCTGGGAAGCGACGGCCAGTAGGTGTCCTCCGTCACGGAGGGCGTGCTCGCAAGTCCGAAGACCTGCCAACTGCCCGCGTGCGGACCGATCCGTACGTGGACATCCCGGTGGCCTCGAGGGCGGGTCGGCGTACACACCAGATGGAACGACCGTGCTTTTGCCGCACAGGGGTCGTTGCCGTCCGGTCCGTCGTTCCCTTCGCGCTCTCGTCCCGGCTCCGGGATCTCAGGGATTCATCTCGCGAAGGAGATCTCCGTGACAGCGAAGTCCGCGACCGCGGCAGCACGGGCCACCGTGTACGGCTACCCCCGCCAGGGTCGGAACCGGGAACTGAAGAAGGCCGTCGAGGGCTACTGGAAGGGCCGCGTCACCGCCGACGCCCTCCGGGCCACCGCCGCGGAGCTGCGCCGCGGCAACTGGCGGCAGCTCGTCGACGCCGGCATCCACGAGGTGCCCACCTGCGACTTCTCGTACTACGACCACGTCCTGGACACCACCGTCATGGTGGGCGCGATCCCCAAGCGGCACCGTGCCGCCGTCGCATCCGACCCCCTCGACGGATACTTCGCCATGGCACGCGGCACCCAGGAGGTGGCACCGCTGGAGATGACCAAGTGGTTCGACACCAACTACCACTACCTGGTTCCCGAACTGGGCCCCGACACCGTCTTCACGGCTGACTCCACCAAGCAGGTGGCCGAGCTGAAGGAAGCCCTCGCCCAGGGCCTCACCGCCCGGCCCGTGCTGGTCGGACCCGTGACGTACCTGCTGCTGGCCAAGCCCGCACCGGACGCACCGGCCGGCTTCGAGCCGCTGACCCTGCTGGACCGGCTGCTGCCCGTGTACGCCGAGGTGCTCGCCGACCTGCGGACGGCCGGTGCCGAGTGGGTGCAGCTCGACGAGCCCGCCCTCGTGCAGGACCGTACCCCGGCCGAGTTGAACGCCGCCGAGCGCGCCTACCGCGATCTCGGTGGCCTCACGGACCGGCCGAAGCTGCTCGTCGCCTCCTACTTCGACCGGCTCGGGGACGCACTGTCGGTGCTGACCCAGGCCCCGGTCGAGGGACTCGCGCTGGACTTCACCGACGCTGCCGCCGCCACCCTGGACGCCCTGGCCGCCGTCGGCGGACTGCCCGGCAAACGGCTGGTCGCCGGTGTCGTCAACGGCCGCAACATCTGGATCAACGACCTGCAGAAGTCGCTGTCCACCCTCGGCACCCTGCTCGGGCTCGCCGACCGGGTCGACGTCGCCGCCTCCTGCTCCCTGCTCCACGTCCCCCTGGACACGGCGGCCGAGCGGGACATCAATCCGCAGGTCCTGCGCTGGCTGGCCTTCGCCAAGCAGAAGACCGCCGAGATCGCCGTCCTCGCCAAGGGTCTCGCCCTGGGCACCGACGCCATCGCCGGGGAACTCGCCGCCAACCGCGCCGACCTCGCCTCCCGCGCCGGCTCGCCGATCACCCGCGACCCGGCCGTACGGGCCCGCGCCGAGGCCGTGACGGGCGCCGACGCCCGCCGCTCCCAGCCGTACGCCGAACGCGCCGCCGCCCAGCGCGCCCACCTCAAACTGCCGCTGCTGCCGACCACGACCATCGGCTCCTTCCCGCAGACCGGCGAACTCCGTACGGCCCGGGCCGACCTGCGCGCCGGCCGTATCGACACCGCAGGCTACGAGGAGCGCATCAAGGATCCAGGAGGTCGTCTCCTTCCAGGAGACGACCGGCATCGACGTCCTCGTGCACGGCGAACCCGAACGCAACGACATGGTCCAGTACTTCGCCGAGCAGCTCACCGGCTACCTCGCCACCCAGCACGGCTGGGTCCAGTCCTACGGCACCCGCTACGTCCGCCCGCCGATCCTGGCCGGCGACATCTCCCGCCCCGAGCCGATGACGGTTCGCTGGACGTCGTACGCCCAGTCGCTGAGCGACCGACCAGTCAAGGGCATGCTCACCGGTCCGGTCACCATGCTCGCCTGGTCCTTCGTCCGCGACGACCAGCCGCTTGGCGACACCGCCCGCCAGGTCGCCCTCGCCCTGCGCGACGAGGTGACCGACCTGGAGGCGGCCGGCACCTCGGTCATCCAGGTCGACGAGCCCGCGTTGCGCGAGACGCTGCCGCTGCGGGCCGCCGACCGCGCGGCGTACCTGGCGTGGGCGACCGAGGCGTTCCGGCTCAGCACGAGCGGGGTGCGTCCGGACACGCAGATCCACACCCACATGTGCTACGCCGAGTTCGGCGACATCGTCCGGGCCATCGACGACCTCGACGCCGACGTGATCAGTCTGGAGGCCGCCCGCTCGCACATGCAGGTGGCCCGGGAACTGGCCGCCCACGGCTATCCGCGCGAGGCCGGGCCCGGTGTCTACGACATCCACTCCCCGCGCGTGCCGAGCGTCGACGAGGCCGCGGACCTGCTGCGCACCGGCTTGCAGGCCATCCCGGCCGAACGGCTCTGGGTCAACCCCGACTGCGGCCTGAAGACCCGCGCCTGGCCCGAGACCCGCGCCTCCCTGGAGAACCTGGTCGCCGCCGCCCGCATCGTCCGCGGTGAGGTGCCCGCCCCCTGACCGGCGAAGGCGGTGGGCCGGGACGCCACAAGCGTCCCGGCCCTTCCAGAGCACCACCACGACCGAGGCCGAAGGCGGCCCGATGCAGCCGAGAGTCTGCTGTCTGCGCATGCCGCGCGACACGCGAAGGGCCGGCACCCGTCCGACCACACCAGCGCTTGGATTTACCCAAATTCTCGCCGCGACACAACATCTGGGGTGTGCACGCCCACCCGGTTCTAGCTGTAGTGTTAGCGGTGCTGGTGGTTCGCCGGGCACTGCTGTGTTCGGCGTCGCAAGAGGGAACCCGGTGAAAGACCGGGACTGCCCCGCAGCGGTGAGTGGGAACAACCGCCGTCACAAGCACTGGGTCCGACATGCCGGGCCTGGGAAGCGACGGCCAGTAGGAGTCTCGTACTGCACGAGACACGCCCGCGAGTCCGAAGACCTGCCACCGGTGCGCACACCGGACAGCGGTGTGCGCGCTCCGAGGCCCCGAGGGAGGGCCAGGTGGCAGACGCACGGCTCCGGGTAAGGCGTATCGGTTTGCTCCGCCGCCCCGGTGTTCCGCCGCTCGTCCCGCGCCGCTCCTCCCTCCCGGTCCTCGGACATGAACGGGAACGAGCGAGAGGAGACGGCGGCCGATGAGCGGTCTCGTGTATTTCTCCAGCGTCTCGGAGAACACCAGGCGCTTCGTGGAGAAGCTGGCCCTGCCGGCCACCCGCATCCCCCTGCGCCCACGCCTTGAGGGCATGCCGCAGATGACCGAGCCGTATGTGCTGATCACTCCGACCTACGGCGGCGGAGAGCGCGCGGGCGCGGTACCCAAGCAAGTGATCCGCTTTTTGAACATCGAGGCCAACCGGCTGCTGCTGCGCGGAGTCATCGCCTCCGGCAACACCAACTTCGGCGCCGACTACTGCCTGGCCGGCCGGGTGATCTCGGCGAAGTGCCGGGTGCCGGAACTGTACCGATTCGAACTGCTGGGCACGGACCGCGACGTCCGCGCCGTAAGGGAAGGACTGTGGGATTTTTGGACACGACACTCGTCAACCAGGCGGACGGCGGAGCGGCTGACGGCATGACCGTGAACGCCCTCACCGCAACGGTCACGGTCCCTGCGGCGCAGCGAGAGTCGGTCGGCGCGCGCAAGGACTACCACGCGCTGAACGCCATGCTGAACATGTACGACTGCGACGGCAACATCCAGTTCGGCCAGGACCGCGCAGCCGTACGGCAGTACTTCCTCCAGCACGTCAACCCGAACACGGTGCGGTTCGAGACGCTGAAGGAGAAGATCGACTACCTGATCGGACACGACTACTACGAGGAAGCCCCGATCCGGCGCTACGGCTGGGAGTTCCTGGCGGGCCTCTACCGGCAGGCGTACGCGCACGAGCACCGCTTCCGCACCTTCCTCGGCGCGTTCAAGTACTACACGTCGTACACGCTGAAGACGTTCGACGGCTCCCGCTACCTGGAGCGGTACGAGGACCGGGTGGTCGCCACCGCCCTGTTCCTGGGCGCCGGCGACGAGACGCTGGCCTCCCGGCTGGTCGACGAGATGATGACCGGCCGCTTCCAGCCGGCCACCCCGACCTTCCTCAACGCCGGCAAGGCCCAGCGCGGCGAGCTGGTCTCCTGCTTCCTGCTGCGCGTCGAGGACAACCTGGAGTCCATCGGACGCGGCATCAACTCCGCCATGCAACTGTCCAAGCGGGGCGGCGGCGTGGCCCTGCTGCTGACGAACCTGCGCGAGCAGGGCGCCCCGATCAAGAAGATCGAGAACCAGTCGTCCGGGGTCGTGCCGGTCATGAAGCTCCTCGAGGACTCGTTCTCCTACGCCAACCAGCTCGGTGCCCGGCAGGGCGCGGGGGCCGTGTACCTGCACGCGCACCACCCGGACATCATGCGGTTCCTGGACACCAAGCGGGAGAACGCGGACGAGAAGATCCGCATCAAGACCCTCTCCCTGGGTGTGGTCGTCCCCGACGTCACCTTCGAACTCGCCAAACGCAACGCGGACATGCACCTGTTCTCGCCGTACGACGTGGAGCGCGAGTACGGCAAGCCGCTGGCCGACCTGTCCGTCACCGAGCACTACGACGACCTCGTCGCCAACCCGCGCATCCGCAAGACCACACTCAGTGCCCGTGAGTTCTTCAAGACGATCGCGGAGCTGCAGTTCGAGTCCGGCTACCCGTACCTGCTGTTCGAGGACACGGTGAACCGGGCCAACCCGATCCCAGGCTGGATCAACATGTCCAACCTGTGCTCGGAGATCCTCCAGGTCAACACCCCCAGCAGGTACGACGCCGCACTCGGCTACGAGACGGTCGGCCGGGACATCTCCTGCAACCTGGGCTCGCTGAACATCGCCGCCGCGATGGCCTCACCCGACCTCGGCGCGACGGTCGAGACGGCGGTGCGCGGTCTGACGTCCGTGTCCGACCAGTCCCACATCGACGCCGTGCCGTCCGTGGCACACGGCAACGACCTGTCGCACTCCATCGGCCTCGGCCAGATGAACCTGCACGGGTATCTCGCCTCGCAGCGTGTCCACTACGGCAGCGAGGAAGGTGTCGACTTCACGAACATGTACTTCTACACCGTCGCCTTCCACGCACTGCGGGCGTCGAACCGGATCGCGATCGAACGCGGCACGGCCTTCGACGGCTTCGAGAACACGGCGTACGCCGACGGGTCCTACTTCGACAAGTACACGGAACAGGTGTGGGAGCCGGCCACCGAGCGGGTGCGGAAGCTGTTCGCCGAAGCCGGGATCACGCTGCCCACCCGGGACGACTGGCACGAGCTGAAGCGGTCCGTGCGGGAGCACGGCATCTACAACCAGTACCTCCAGGCCGTACCGCCCACCGGCTCCATCAGCTACATCAACGACGCGACCGCCTCCATCCACCCGGTCGCCTCCAAGGTGGAGATCCGCAAGGAGGGCAAGCTCGGCCGCGTCTACTACCCGGCGCCGCACATGGACAACGACAACCTGGAGTACTTCCAGGACGCGTACGAGATCGGCTACGAGAAGATCATCGACACCTATGCGGCGGCCACCCAGCACGTCGACCAGGGCCTCAGCTGCACCCTCTTCTTCCGCGACACCGCCACCACCCGCGATCTGAACAAGGCGCAGATCCACGCCTGGCGCAAGGGAATCAAGACCCTCTACTACATCCGGCTGCGCCAGGAGGCGCTGGAAGGCACCGAGATCGAGAACTGCCTGTCCTGCACCCTGTGAAGCCGACCGCCAACGATCCCCTGGAATCACGCACCATGACGACCACCCCCGCCCCGCTGGCCGAGGTCTCGGTCACGCCGCCGTCCTTCCGCCACGACCCGGCCGCCCGGCTGCGTCCGGTCAACTGGAACCGCGTCACCGACGAGAAGGACCTGGAGGTGTGGAACCGGCTCACCGCCAACTTCTGGCTGCCCGAGAAGGTCCCGCTGTCCAACGACGTCAACGCCTGGCAGCGGCGTCTGTCCGCCGAGGAACGCACGCTCACGATGCGCGTGTTCACCGGCCTGACCATGCTCGACACCGTGCAGGCCACGGTCGGCGAGATCGTCCAGATCCAGGACGCCCGAACCGAGCACGAGGAGGCCGTGTACACCAACATCGCCTTCATGCAGGCCGTGCACGCCCGCAGCTACTCCTCAGTCTTCTCGACCCTCTCCAACACCCCGGAGATCGACGAAGCCTACCGCTGGGCCGTGCACAACGACGTCCTCCAGCAGCGGTGCAAAACCGTCCTGAGGCACTACTACGGCGACGACCCGCTGAAGCGGAAGGTCGCCTCCACCCTCCTGTCGTCGCTGCTCCTGTACGCCGGCTTCTATCTCCCGCTGCACTTCTCCACCCACGCCCTGCTCACCAACACCGCCGACATGATCCGCCTGATCCTGCGCGACAAGGCCGTGCACGGCTACTACTCCGGTTACAAATACCAGCGTGGCCTGGAGAAGCTCGACGCCGCCGGGCAGGAAGAGATGCGGGCGTTCACGTACGACCTGCTGGAGGAGCTGTACCAGCTGGAGCTCAAGTACTCCGGCGAGTTGTACGAACCGCTCGGCCTGATGGACGACGTGGCGGTGTTCGTCCGCTACAACGCCAACAAGGCGCTGATGAACCTCGGCTACCCGGCCCGCTTCGACGCGGAGGAGACCGAGGTCAATCCGGAGATCCTCGCGGCGCTGTCGCCCGGCGCGGACGAGAACCACGACTTCTTCTCCGGGTCCGGCTCCTCCTACGTCATGGGCAAGGCGGAGGACACCGCCGACGACGACTGGGACTTCTGAAAGGGGGATATTTCCAGCACACCCCAGGTGCTCGGGGACCAGGCCGGTTCGTCCATGACCGCCACCGCACCTTGGTCACGCCAGGCGGGGCCGCAGATGTCCCGGCCCAGCGGCTCGGAGGTGGTGACCAGCGGGGCCGGAGAGGTGGGACCGTGCTCGGCCTGGCCGAGCAGGTCCGCGGCGACGGCCTCCGCGTCCGCCGTGGCGTCGGCGATGACGGCGACCTCGGAGAGCCCGGCGAGCAGGTCAACGGCGACCGGCCCAGCAGGCCGAACGCCACGGTTGCCGGCGCCTGACCTGGTGTCAGGTGTTCGAGTCGCGGTCGCCTTTCTCTCAAGGTCCGAGTGGGCCGATCCGGTGGTCGAGCGCGGCACCGACGTCGGGGCAGTTCTGGCGGATGACGTCGAGGAAGGCGTTCAGTGCCGGGGAACGGTCCCGGGCCTGGAAGGACAGGACCAGATCGGGCAGAGGTGCCTGCGGGGTGACCTCGCAGAACCACGTGCCCCGTCGTGGGGCCGTCAGCATGCGGGAGGGCCCCAGACCGACGCCCACCCCGCAGGCGGCGAGGCCGATGATGGTGTGGATGTCCCTCGCGACGGTGGCGCCGGCAAGCGCCGGGGAGTCCTTGCCCAGCAGGGTCCGCAGGCCGGTGACGACAGCGGGCTCGTCCTCGCCCGGCGCCACGATCAGTGGCTGTCGCCGCAGTTGGTCCACGTTTACCGACGACTGCCCCGCGTACGGGTGCGTGCTGCTCACGACCGCGACCAGGTGGTCGTGTCCGATCGGGACCGATACCAACCGCTCGGCCCCGACGCCCCGTGGACGGCCGAGGCCGATCGCCACGTCCAGTTCGCCGGCGACGAGCGCGGCCGTGCTGCGGTTGGTCGCCATCTCGTGCAGTTCCAGCCGCACGTCGGGTCGTTCGCGGCCGAACCGGCCCAGAACGTCCGGCAGGGGTTCGAGCAGCGCCGAGGCGATGAACCCCAGGCGCAGCCGTCCCGTCTCGCCGCGCGCTGCCCTGGCCGCGTCGACCGAGGCCGCCGTGATCTCGTCGAGCGCCCTGCGGGCCCGGGCGAGGAAGGCCGCGCCCGCGGCTGTCGGGAACACCCCCTGGCGGGTGCGGTCGAACAAGCGGGCGCCCACTTCTCGTTCGAGGTCGGCGATCTGTTTGGACAGCGGAGGCTGCGCGATGCCCAGCGCACCGGCCGCCCGGCCGAAGTGTGCGTGCTCGGCGAGGGTCAGTGCGTATCGCAGGTGCCGCGCTTCCATGCCAGGCCCCATTCATATCTCATATGTATTGCGGATCAGCTTGTCAGATCTTTTGCTGGATGACCGGAGTCGGGTCGCGTGGAATGCGGTCATGACTGCTTCTTCCTCCGCCGACACCGTCTTCGTCTTCGTGCACGGGGCCTGGCACGGCTCCGGGCAGTGGGCGGCGACACAGCGCGCGCTGGCCGCACTCGGTGCCACGAGCATGGCCATCGACCTTCCGGGGCACGGCTTCGAGGCGCCACTGCCCAGCGGATACCTCCAGCCGGGCCAGCCGGGGCTGAGGACCGAGAAATCCGCGCTCGCCACCGTGACGATGGACGACGGCGCCGAGGCCGTGCTGGACACGCTGCACTGGGCCCGCCGCCACCGTCGTGTCGTGCTCGTCGCGCACAGCGCGGGTGGCGGCCCCGCGTCACTCGCCGCCGAGCGTGCTCCCGAACTCGTCGACGAGATCGTCTACCTCTCGGCCTTCGTGCCCGCCGGACGGCCCCGGTTCTTCGACTACCTCGGCTCGCCGGAGAACGCCACGGCACGAGGCCGGAGTCTGAATCTCGGCGACCCCGGGGAACTGGGCGCCGTGCGGATCAACCCGCTCTCCCAGGACCCCGCATACATCGAGGAACTGCGGCAGACCCACTACCACGACACCCCGCTGGACCGCTTCGACCGCTGGCGCTCGGCACTGAGCCCCGATCTGCCTCTGGCGATCCCCACTACCCCGGTCATTGTGACCCCAGGCCGATGGGGGCGTGTCCCGCGGACGTTCCTGCGCTGCGCGGACGACCGGGCGCTGCCGACGGCCGTGCAGGACCTGATGATCGAGGAAGCCGACCGGGCCATGCCCGGCAACCCGTTCACCGTGCGCACCCTCCCGGGCAGTCACAGCCCGTTCGCCGCCCGGCCCCGTGAACTCGCCGCGGCGCTGCTGCCGTGAGCGGCGGTCGCCTCGTGCTGCCGGTGGTGCTCAGCGCTACTTTCGTGCAGTTGCTCAACGTCACTGTCGCCCAGGTGGCCGCGCCGGCGATACAGGCCGGCCTGGGCGCCGGCCCGGGCGCCGTGCAACTGGTTCTCGCCGGATACACCCTGACGTACGCATGCCTGCTCATCCCCGCCGCACGGCTCGGCGACCGGTACGGCTACCGCCGGCTGTTCGTGGCAGGCACCGTGGTCTTCACCGTGGGCTCGGTGGCCGGCGCCTGTGCCCCCGACGCCGCGTCGCTGATCACGGCCCGGCTGGTGCAGGGCGCGGGCAGCGGCCTGGTCGCCCCCCAGATCCTGTCGCTCATCCAGGTCGCCACCCCCGCGACACGCCGGCCGCGCGCCCTTGGCCTGTACGGCGCCACCATGGCCGTCGCGTCACTGGCCGGGCCCCTGATCGGCGGCCTCGTGCTCAGTGCCGATCTCTTCGGCCTCGGCTGGCGGCCGGTGATGCTCCTCACTGTGCCGGTGGCGCTCGCCTCGCTGGCCGGAGCGACCGCGCTGCCCCGCACCCGCGGAGCGGACGGACACCGCGTCGACAAACTGGGTGCGTGGCTGGTCACCGTGGGAGCCGGCGCGCTGGTCCTGCCCCTGGCGCTGGGGCGGGAGGCGGGCTGGCCCTGGTGGACATGGGCCGGCTTCGCCGTGGCTGTTGCCGCCCTCGGCCACTTCGTCCGCAGCCTCCCGCACCGACCCGACCCGCTGATCCATCCCTCGGTGCTGCGGGACCGGTCGGCGCGCAGGGGCACGCTGCTGGTGTTCGTGTTCAACACCGGCGTGCCTTCCTTCACCTACCTGCTCTTCCTCCATCTCCAGTCCGCCGTCGGGTATTCGGCCCTCGCGGCCGCGCTGACGTCGGCGCCATTCGCCGCAGCCGCCGCCATCGGCAGCAGGGCCGCACCCGCTCTTGTCCGCCGGCACGGGCCGACGGTGCTTACCGTCGCGTCCCTGGTGCTGGCCGGGATGTGCCTGGTGCTGACCCCGCTCATCGGCTCGGCAGCGGGACGCCGGGCAGCACTGCCCGTGCTGGCCGTCGGCGGAGCCGCGTTTGGCGCCTTCACCGCCTCGGTGTTCACCCTGGTCCTGGCCGAGGTGCACGGTCCCGCCGCCGGTTCGCTCTCCGGACTGCTGCCCACAGCACAGCAACTCGGCGGATCCATCGGGGTGGCCGCGGCCGGACTGGCCTACTATGCCCCCGCCGGCGACGAGAACACCGCGTTCGGGCATGCCATGCTCTACCAGGTCGCCGCCTTCACGATCACCGCGCTGATCAGCCTCCGGCTCCGCGACCGGCCCGGCCCCGAGTTGCGAGAACGCGAGCGCGTGCCACTGAGTCCTTGAACGCCGGCCGTGGTGACCGGCACCGCCAGGAGCGGCCCGAACCGGGCCGGCGCCGGGGAGAACAGCGCGGCTGGCCGGACCTTTCGGGGAGGTGATTCCACCGTGATCCCGTCTGGAACGTCCAGGTGATCGCGTCGATCGCCTCGCGGTGATCCCCCACCGGCCGCCCCGCCGAGGCGTCCGGTCTGGCAGTGACGACTCGATTCGCGCCCCCGTGCCTCACTCAACGGCACACACGAACAACCATCGGCGGGCGCTGCGTGTGCGGCTCGGAACGGCGCCGTCCAGCGCGGGGGTTACTCGGTGGCCGTGCCGTCGGAGGAAGCGGAGTCCGGTCGCTGACGGTACGCGTCCACGACGCCGCGCCGCAGGACGGCGGTCTCCGCCAGTACCGTCCCCTTCTTGCCCGTTGTGCCGTCCTCGGCGAGGTAGCTGCGTTCGCCGAGGTAGGTCAGGTCGTCACGGTCGAAGACCCATTCGGTGACCGTGGCGGCCCGCTCGTCGACGCGGCGGATACCGACCCCGTGCCGTCCCGAGGCGTCCACCGCGTCCGCGTCCCGGGTCACTCCGGGAATCCTGGCGGCGGCCCGGTACAGGGCGGCGGCGTTGCGGGGCGGCATGACCGTCTCCCCCAGGAGTTCGCCGATGGTGTCGAAGACGGCTTGCGCCCTTTCCTGGCCGTCCGCGGGTTCGGTCAGCGCGTACAGGCGCTTGAGCAGAGCGTCCGGGTCCGTGGGCAGGGAGGCCAGCCACCTGTAGGTGGGACGGTCGATGCCCGCCGGGACGCCGGCGGAACCGGACGGCACCATCTCGGTGAGCGGAAAGTAGTCGCCGTCCTCGTGGATCAGGCCCACGGTCTTCACGGGGGACGGTTCCTGCGACTTCCACACCTCCCGCTGGTGCAGCTCCCCGGGCTTGTAGGAGCCGTCCGACCGCAGCTCCGCTCCGGCTGTCAAGCTCTTGACGTAGACCATCTGGTCGTCGCGTACCGGAGTGGCCTCGGTGTTCGCCGCGACGTCGGCGGCCTGTTCGAGCAGGACCACCGCGGTGTTGCCGCTGGGGATGCCGGTGGTGCCGGAGTGACTGGAGAGCGTGACCGTGAGCGCACCGGCCAGGGCGGTGGCTGCGACTGGCATCCACAGCGCGGGACGGAGCGACCGCCGACGACGAGCGGGCACGGCTGCCGGGGCGGGGGCGGTGGACTGGGCGTCGTGGATCAACTGCATGAGCCGTTCCTTGTGATGGGAGTGACGGTCAGCAGCGAGGTCCCGCTCGGGCGGCGGCGGCAACGTCCGGAGCAGCACGGCGCGCTCCGTGGCGTCCGGCTGTGGGGTCCGGGTGGGTCCAGAGCCATCGGCGGTCATCGGGATGTCTCCTTGATCTGCTGAGCCGGCAGAGCCGCGAACGCGGTCTCACCGGTCATCTCTCCGCGGCGGCGGGACGGTTCCGTCCCCGCCGCCGGGTTCTCCGCCTGTTCCTGCGCCAACTGCCGGTCGGTGAGCCGGCGCAGCCTGGCCCGAGCCCGGGACAGTCGCGACCGCACGGTCCCGACCGGGACGCCCAGCGCCTGCGCGGCCTGCGGGTAGTCCAGGCCGGACCACACGCACAGCGCCAGCACCTCCCGCTCGGTTTGCCGCAGTCGGCCCATGGCCTGGCGGACGGCGGCCAGACGCCGGGCGTCGTCGACGCGACCCACGGTCTCGTCGGCGAAGTCCGCCACCGCCTCCGGCTCCAAGCGGCGTGCCAGGAAGGCCAGACGGCGGCCGGTGCCCCGGTTGGCGTTGCGGGCCTTGTTGGTCGCGATGCCCAGCAACCACGGCCGCAGCGTGCCGCGGTCGGGGTCCACCTGATCCCTGCCTCGCCAGGCGTCCAGGAAGGTGTCCCCCATCACCTCCTCGGCCGTCGACCAGTTCCCGGTCAGCCGGTAGGCGTAGTTGTAGACGAAGCGCGCGTACTCCTCGTACAACTCCGCGAAGGCTTCCGGGTCGCCCGCCCGGATACGCGCACGCAAATGGTCACTCATGTCGATTACACCTCACACCCTGAGCTCTCCACCGAGCAGGGACGGTTCCCGTGAGCTGCGCCACACCGTTCGCGGCTGGGCAGGGGCGTCCGCCGCAGGTGGCGCGGATGCCGGTCCAGCAGGGTTCGCGCACCGCGTTCCAGCCCCGGCTACGACGAGCTGTTCGACCGGCACCCGCCGCCGGCGGTCCGCCACCGAGCAGGAGCGTTGAGTGCCGGCGCCGCGATACTCAGGACGGGACCGAAGGTGTGCTCAAGGCAGGGGCAGGCCCTGGACCGACGCCGCGAGTTGTCCGACCGCTGTCACGAGCGGGCCCACCGGCTGGACGAACTCGGTGATGCGGTCCAGGGCGCGGCGCAGGACCGTCGGCTGCGGCTCGGCCTCGTCCAGTTCGTCCCGCAGCCGTCCCAGCTCCCTGCCGACGGCCCCGGGGTCGGCGAGCGCTGCCCGGTGTTCCTCCAGCAACCGCTCGACCAGAGCGAGAAGCTCGGCCGTCCGCGCGGCCTGCGCGGCGTCCTGCTGCGGGAAGGAGACCGAACCGGAGTACGCGCGGGCGTTGTGCCCCACGGCCTGGACGCCCACGTAGTGGGTGCCGCCGTTGATGACGAGCCCGTTGTTGACGGGTGGATCGTGCCGTTCCTGATCGTCGCGGCTCACGGGATCTCCTAACGGCCGGGCGCGCCGACGGCGCCCGGGGCGGTGGTACCGGCTTGCTGCGGGACGTGCTGGGTGGCGCTCGCCCCCGTGCCGATCGCCTGGTTGCCGATGATGCTCGTACCGCCCTGCTGGATGACACCCTGGTTCAGGATGGTCTGCTGCTGGGCGCGGAAGTCGGTGGTGTCGTAGCCGTGGGAGTCGAGGAACTCCCGGACGACCGCCATGGTGTGGCGCTCGACCAGGGCGGTGACCCGCCGGGCGTCCATGACCTGGAAGTAGTTGTGATAGTCGGTGCTCAGCGCCAGCTCCCGGATACTCGTGCGGGCACCGAAGTCGTACAGCGGGTCCTGTCGTAGAGCGGTGAGCTCGTCGGCCATCCGCCGGGAGTGACGGGACTCGAAGCGGGCGTGCCGCAGGGCGCGGAAGGGCGCGGCGGCGAAGGTCGCGCCGGTGCGGGCGAGGGCGCCCAGCAGCAGCGCGCGCTGCCCGGCGGTGGTGATGTTCCCGTCCATGCGGTCGACGACGTGGTAGGCGGCTCTGACGGGGCCGAGCACATGGTGGTCGATGTGCAGGTGGAGTGTCCGGCCCACGGTGGCGACGTGCAGGAACGTGGCCGGCACCACGTCACCGCCCCACAGTTGCGTGTGGATCGCCAGGCAGTGGCGGACGCCGCCGGCCGGACGGCGCATGATGTCGCGGACCGCCTCGTCCGAGAGGGCGGCGACCGGTGCCAGGGCGTCGGCGGTGAAGAAGCGCGCGTCGTCGCCGCGGAGGGTGGTGCCGTCGGCGAGGATCCGGTCCTCGATCACCAGGCCGCCGGGAAGCTCCCCGTTCCGTGTCCCGTCGCCGTCCGCGTCGCCGGTGAGCGAACCGAGCCGTTCGCGAAGGTGGTCGACGAGTTCCTCGACCGTGAAGGGCCGGGGCCCGGCGGGACGTGCCCGCAGGCCCGCCCGGTCCTCGGCCGGCAGCAGCGGTACCGCCAGGGACCACTGCGCGCTCGTCCGCGACCAGCCGACGAACGGGCTGTACCCGCTGTAGATGATGGCCTTGCTCTGCACGGCCCGCTCGACGGCCGACAGCCGGTCGGCCACCCACTGCGGCCGTCCCTTGGTGCCGCCGCGCGGGGGCCGGTACTTCTTCCTGGTCAAGGTGGCGCGCAGCAGCCGGTCGACCTCACGGTCGTGGTGGAGAACCGTGAGGTACGCGGACACCGCGCCCCCGACGCAAGCGAGCACGGCCGGCACTGCGGCCAGGTACGTGCCCAGCAGCCAGCTCGGGAAGCCGTCCACCGGCAGGCCGGAGAACGCCACTCCGAGGCAGAGCGCGAGGAGGACGAACACGGCGGCCGAGAAACCGAGCCGGACCAGCGCCTCGCCGCCGGGGAGCCGTCGGCCGCGGGTGGCCAGGCTGGGCCGATGGCCCGCCTGCCGCAGGGCCCCCAGGAGTGCCAGGACGGCGGCGAGCCACAGCGGCGCGAGCAGCGCCACGGCCCCGAACACCGCGGCCAGACGCAGATCGCGCCGATGTCGCAGGTCCTGTGCGGTCAGGCAGTGCCGGATCACCGCTGCCGGATCCACCCCGGGAGAAGAGGCCACGGCACTGGTCTCGTCGGCCAGTACGTCCTCCACCACCCGGTCGGCGAAGTGCTCGTCCACGTAGGCCGCGGCGCACAGGTACCGGGTGACGTCCCCCGGTGCGCTGCCCACCGGCATGGAGCCAGACGCTGTCGTCAACGGTTCCCCCCTTGTCTCGCGGCGCGCTCGCCGACGTGCGATGCCGTTGCCGTTGCTGTTGCCGTTGCCGGATGCGGTTCCCGGCCGTCCGGTGGACAGCGGGAGCAGCAGCGCGCCGAGCACCGAACCGAAGAGCAGGGCGCTGCGCCCCAGGTTCGTCACCAGCTCGTCGGTCGGGCCCAGCTCCGCGTCCTCGACGAAGACCATGAACAGGCCCAGCCCCGCGGTGCTCGCCAGCCCGGCGCACAGCACGCCGCCCACGAAACAGGCAGGCCAGCGCCTGCCGCGGCGCACCGGCAAGCGGGCGGCGACGAGCAGGAGCAGCGTCAGCAGCACGAGGACGCTCAGGTTGTTGGCGATCAGACCGGCCGTACCGGCGTACCGTTCGGCGGACACCTCCCACCCCGGTGAGAAGCCCGCCTGGACCGCCCAGCGCAGCGCGTCGTTGTCGGACTGCTCGATGTAGAACCGCTGCACGTAGAAGTCCAGCAGCGGCCGCTGCGCCCAGGGGCTGCCCGCGGCGACGACGATCAGGACCAGCAGCGTGAGACGGAACCGTGCGGCAGGCGAAGAACGCCCGGTCGTCGGCATTCGGGTGCCCCCTCCCCCTTGCCCTAGATCGGTGGCCGCACTCTAGGGCATTCCCCCCTCGCCACGGGCCCGAACGGCGGACTTTCCTCACGCGTGCTCGCTCTCGTGCAGGCCGCCGCCGACGACTACGAGGATCTCGGCGCCGAGGACCAGTAGCCCGTCAGGAGCGGGAGCACTTCGCGGGTGGCGTCGTCAGCGGTGCGGATCGACTGCCTCGCGTCGCGGTCCGCCGAGCACCACCCTCAGCGCGCCGGTGCCGGCGGCCCGGACGAGGTGCAGCGTCCGTCGCAACGGAACTCCTTCGCCAGTCCACTGGCACGTCCGAGTCTCGCCGGACGTCGCGCGGTTGTCCCTTCAAACGATAGAAACAGTCACCTCCCCGACAACCGACTACCTTCGGGCTGCCGGAGCGGGACGGGATTCCTTCTGCTGTGTCTGCGCGAGTTCTGCACGGTCTGCAACAGGTCGAACGGGGTGAGGGAACCGGCAGCGGTGGGTGCGTCCATGGCTGCCGAGTCCGGCCGACTCACGCTGAGAGCACCGTGACTCGACTTCAAGACTCGAAGCGCGTCTCAAAGGGACAGCGGCGCATACATAGCTTGCGTCTCTGCGCCTGGCCGGTAGCGGAGTCCCAAGGTATAAGCGCACGTGTCATGGAAGGTGTGAGGGGCCGTGCCCGGCTGTCGCGCCCGCTTGCTGGATTCGGTGCGATCCGTTGACACAGTGATTAAGGCGGAGTTACAAAGATCGCCACCTTCCCTCGTATCCGTTCAACCGATGAACGGTCACTATCGGTCGTCGCCCTCCCCCGAATCCTCAGCCCATGACCTCATCGTCCGGTCGGCCCTCCGCGCCGGCCGCTCGCCCCGGTGCCACCGCGGTGTCGCCGTACCGGTCTTGAGCCCGGTTCCGTGCGCTTTCACAGGTCTGGAGAACACGTCATGTCCGTCACCCGAAGAAGCGTGACCCGTGCCCTCGCCGCCACCGTCGGCTCCGCCTCCCTTCTCGGCGGTCCGGCGGCCGGACTGGCCGTGTCCGCCCCGGCCGGCCGTCCGCTCGCCTCGCCGAGCCGCGGATCCGGCGGAAAGAAGACCCGCTCGGCGGGGCCGGTGATCCGGCACACGGGCAAGCGACCCACCGGGTACGAAGTGACCTTCCGCTACTACGCGCCGAAGGCGAAGCGGGTGCAGATCAAGGGCGAGTGGTACTTCGAACGTCCCTCAGCGCTCGCTCAGCGCCTGACCACCCCGGACCACCTGGTGGAGAGCCCCGGTCTCCGGCCGGCCCAGTGGCGCCCCGGCGACGTACCCATCGCCCACCCCAATTCCACCAGCCCGAACTGGCGCACCGACGACATGGCCAAGGGCCGGGACGGCGTGTGGACCTTCACCACTCCGCTGCCCGGCGGCTTCTACACGTACGGCTTCTTCGTGGACGCGGACGCCGACGACACCACCCAGACCGGCCAGCTGCCCGACCCCGCCAATCCGGCCTGGAACGTGGTGGACGGCGTCGTGCACGGCACCGCCGTCGACCGCAGCCAGGTGTACGTGCCCGCCGACCCGGACTTCGACACCACGGACGTCTCCTGGCTCGGCCCGAGCACTGGCCCGCACGGCAGACTCGAGCACGTCACCTACGACTCCCCCGGACACCTCACTCCGGTCGACAAGAACTACCTGGTCGTCTACACGCCTCCCGGCTACGACCCGAAGCGGTCGACGCCCTACCCCACGCTCTACCTCAGCCACGGCGGCGGCGAGAACGAGATGGGCTGGAGCACCCAGGGCGACGTCGCCGCCATCATGGACAACCTGATCAACTCCGGCGCCGTCGCCCCCATGGTCGTCGTCATGCCCAACGCGACCGGCTACGCTTCCTCCACCGCCGACCAGCTGCACCGCACCGATCTGATCGAGCGGGTCTTCCCCTGGATGGAGCAGCACTACCACGTCTCCCCGGCCGCCGCGGACCGCGCCTACTCCGGGCTGTCAGCGGGCGGCATGCGGACCAATCACCTGATGCTCAACAACACCGAGCAGTTCGGCTACTACGGGATGATGAGCGCCGGGCTGCCCGCCGGTACCGTGCTCACCGACGAGCGCAAGGCCGCCCTCAAGAAGGTCTCGGTGTACGTCGGCGGCGGCCGTCAGGACCCCATCAACCAGGGCTACCTCACCCTGCACCGCGGCCCTCTGCGCGAGGTCCGCGACCTCACCGCGGCCGGCCTCCACGTCCAGACCGCCTTCGTCGACGGCGGTCACGAGTGGTATGTGTGGCGCCAGTTGCTGCGCGACTTCCTGACCCGTGCCGCCTTCCTCCCGCCCACCAGCGCGGACGCCGCCTGGGGAGAGTGACGATACGACGCCCGCCCGGCGGCGACCCGGCCACCCACTGACCGACCAACGACAGATCTCGACCGTTGAGTCGACACTCCCGTCCTCACTCGCAGCGCACTCGTGCACCGAAACACAGTCGAGGTGGCTCACGAAGCGATCCGGGCCCGGCAGGAGCTTGGAAAGCTCACACTGCCTGGCCCGGATCTGCGCCACTTCCCCGTCCCCACGAGGTGTGGCGCGGTCGGAGCAGCGTCCGCTCGGCGCGGCTCCGACCAGCGGGTTGCCACGAGTACGGGCAAACCCGCTGTCTTGAGTCAGCTGCCTCAGTGGAGTGAGACGGCCTGGTGAGCGGGGTCAGCGGGGGACGGTTCGGGAGTGGGTGCCCTGCGACTGAGCTTCTCCCCCTCGACGTCGATGTCGGGCAGGATGCGGTCCAGCCAGCGCGGCAGTCGCCATCCCCGGTCGCCGAGCAGGGAGAGCGCGGCGGGCACCAGCATCATGCGGACGACGAACGCGTCGAAGAAGACGGCGATGGCCAGTCCGAAGCCGATCATCTTGACCATGGACTCGCCCGCCCCGATGAAACCGGAGAAGACGGCCATCATGATGGCTGCCGCGGCCACGACGACCCGGGCGCTGTGCCGGAAGCCGGACACCACGGCCTCCCGCGGGCTGTCCCCGTGTACGTACGCCTCGCGGATCCTGCTGACCAGGAACACCTCGTAGTCCATGGCCAGTCCGAAGACGATGCCCACCAGGAAGATCGGCATCATGCTCATGATCGGCCCGGTCTGTTCGACACCGAGCAGGCCGGCGGCGTGTCCCTGCTGGAAGACGAGCACCACGGAGCCGAGGGCGGCCAGCACCGAAAGCAGGAAACCGGCCGCCGCCTTGACCGGGACGAGCAGGGATCGGAAGACCAGCAGCAGAAGGACGAACGCCAGGCCGACCACGACGACGAGGTACGGGACCAGTGCTGCCTGGACCTTCTCGGCGACGTCGATGTTGAGAGCCGTGGTGCCGGTGATCTCGAAGCTCGCGCCGTCGGCCTCGGCTTCGATGACGGCGCGTTCCCCGCGGATCGCCTTGACGAGGTCCTTGGTCTTCGCGTCGGTAGGACTGCTTGAGGGTGTGGCCGTGAAGACGGCGGTGTCCCCGGACTCGTTGTAGCGAGGCGCCGACACGGAAACCACGCCTTCGGTGCCCTTGACGTCCCGCAGGACAGTGGCCACCGCCGCGTTCGGATCATGCGCCTTCTTCGCGTCCACCACCACAGTCAGCGGCCCGTTGAACCCGGGCCCGAAACCGTCGGCCAGGGCGTCGTAGGCCCGGCGCTCGGTCGTGGAGGTCGACTTGGCCTCGTCACCCGGCATGCCGAGTTGCAGGTCGAGTGCCGGGACGGCGATGGCGCCCAGGCCGACAACGCCGAGCAGCAGGAAGGGCACGGGGTGGCGTACGACGATGCTCGCCCAGCGACTGCCGGCGTTGTGTCGCTTCTGCTGCTTGCGCCTGCTGCGCTTCGAATCCTTGCGTACGCCCCGTGACAGTACGGCGTTGGGCCAGAATCCGAGCAGCGCGGGTACCGCGGTCAGGCATATCAGCACGGCGATGAGAACACCTCCGGCCGCGGCGAGCCCCATCTTGGTGAGCGTGGGAATGCCTACGACCGACAGACCGGCCAGCGCGATGACGACCGTCAGGCCGGCGAACACCACGGACGAGCCGGCTGTCCCGACCGCCAGCCCCGCTGCTTCGCGGGGCACATGACCCTTCGCGCGTTCTTCTCGATACCGCGAGACGACGAAGAGCGCGTAGTCGATGCCACAGGCCAGACCGAGCATGGTGGCCAGGGTGCCGGTCGTGCTCGTGAGCCCGAAGGCGCTCGACAGGGCGGTGATCGCCGTCATGCTGATGCCGACCCCGAGCAGCGCGGTGAGCAGTGGCAGTCCGGCCGCGGCCATCGAGCCGAAGGTGATCAGCAGCACGACAGCCGCTATCGCGATGCCGATGGCTTCCGCCGGTCCGCCGGCTTCGGTGGGGGTGGCCAGTGCGTCCCCGCCGACCTCGACGGTCAGGCCCGCCTCCTGCGCCTTCTTGATGGCGTCTTCCAGGTGCTTCTTGCCGGCGTCGGTGAGATCGTCCGCCTTGGCCTCGAAACCGACCGTGGCGTACGCGGTGGTCAGGTCCTTGCTGACGGCCTTCGCCCGGAACGGATCGACCACACTGCTGACCTGTGACCCGTCCGCCGCCTCGTCGACCAGCGATTCGACGACCGCCTTGTTCTGCGTGGCGGTGATCTTCTCCCCGGTGGGCGCCACGAAGACGATCCGGGCTGTGGCGCCGTCCGCCGCGGTGCCGGGGAAGCGCTGCTCCATCAGGTCGAAGGCCTTCTGCGACTCGATGCCCGGCATCGTGAAGCCGTCGTCCGCCGCGGCGGGGGCCTTGGTCGCGGCAAAGCCGGTGACGCCGAGTACGGCCACCCACAACAGGGCGAAGAACCAGCGCCATCGGAAGGCCGCTCGACCCAGGTGGTACAGGACAGTTGCCATGGCGGAAGAAGCCTCCGGGGATGCGGATCAGGGAACATTGAGTGCAGAGAGACCGGGATTTCCAGACGCTTCGCCTTCTTCGGAGCTTCACGAACTCCGCGGCGTCTGCGTCTGTGTCTCTGTCTCGGTCGCTGTCTCTGTCTCTGTCTCAAACGATCTCGTCATCCGCCCGCGGATACGAGGGAGCGTGCTCCCGAGTGCGTGGTGGAGCGGGCTACACCATGACTAGTCACCGCCGGTGACATCGCCGGCACCGCGTCCCTCCGCACCACTACCGACTGCAGGAACCCAGCTCCGCTCATCAACCAGGGTCATTGAGAAGTGTCGAGGTGGGTGGTTTGCCTGTCGGGTACCGGAAGTGACGGCTTGTTGACGTCTGCCCGGTGGGTGGCCCTGGGCGCAGAACAGGCATGGCCGCTGGTGATCATGTGGGGGTCGAGTCCGTATGAGCACCGAGCGAGTCCATGCCTGCGCACCCAGCTTCCCGCATGCCGTCATGCCTTCGGCAACTGGGGGACGCCTCCGGCCCAGCCCTGCTGGAGACAGCCGCTGACCTGCGGAGTTATCTGGCCGCGGTGCCTGACCCGCGGGCTCGCCGCGGCATCCGTCACCCATGGACGGCCCCTGCTCACCGCCGCGGCCGCCGCCGTTCTGGCCGGCGCCGCCTCGATCACGGCGATCGGTGAGTGGTCTCCGGCGCACCGCAGCGCGTCCTGGCCCTGCTCGGCTTCCGCCCCGACCCGCTGACCGGCCGGATCCGCCCGCCTCACGCGACGACCATCCGCCCCGTCCTGGCCGCCGCGGACGGCGACGCCCCTTGACGGCGCCACCGGCGCCTTCCTCCAGGAACGCAAGGCCCCGGCCCCGGGACGGAAGGCCATCGCCATCGACGGCAAGACACTCCGCGGCTCCCGCACCGCCGGCCGGACGGCCACCGCCGTGATCGCTGCCATGACCCACAGCGGCCAGGTCCTCGCCCAACGGCAGGTCGACGGGAAGAGCAACAAGATCCCGGCCTTCGCCCCGCTCCTGGACGGCATCGGTCTGACCGGTGCCGTCATCACGGCGGACGCCCTGCACACCCAGCACGACCACGCCGCCTTCCTGCACGAACGCCGGGCTCACCACCTGGCCGTCGTAAAGCAGAACCACCCCCGGCTCCATGAGCGCCTCCGCCGCCTTCCCTGGCGCGACATCCGCCCGGACCACATCGAGCGCACCCGGGCCCACCACCGCAACGAGATCCGCCGGCTGAAGACCGCCGCGTCCGCCCACATCGCATACCCGCACGCACGCCAGGCCCTCCAAGTCGTGCGCTGGAGACGGGACCGGGGCACCGGCAAGCCGACGATCGAGCGGATCTGCCTGGTCACGAGCCTGCCGCCCGGCGCGGCCGACGGCAGCGAACTCGCGGCCCGGATCCGCGGCCACTGGCGCATCGAGAACCAACTGCACCACGTCCGCGACCGCACCCTCCACGAGGACGCCTCAAAGATCCGCACCCGCGGCCTGCCCCGCGTCATGGCCGGCCTGCGCAACCTCGGCATCGGCGTCCACCGCCAGGACGGTCACACCAACATCACCGCCGCCCTCCGCCACACCGCCCGAAACCACCCGCGACCCTGCTGCGTCCCCGCCTTCGCCAGTAGGGCTGTTCGCTCGCGATAATGGCCGCGGAATAAGGAAGCGCTTCCGCATATGCTGCTTGTGACTCAACTGTCGATGCGAGAGGTGTCTCATGAGTAAGTTACTGGATGCCTTCGATGCCCACGTTTCTCCGAGTTATCGGACTTTCGGACTCTATGACACATTAGTAGACCCTTCTGGGCTGCCGGCTAATTCCGAGAGCTGGTTGCTCTCCGCCCCAGGTCTCGTGTACATGCAGGTGCCGGCCCAGGTGATTCGGGTCACCGTGCGGCTGGAAAGCTGGTCGACTCTTCCTTCGGAAGAGGAGGCCCGGTGGTTCGGCCGAGAGGAGGTGGACGTGCGGTTCCCCGGCGGTGATCTAGCCATTCACACAGTCGACGGGGGGCGGCAAGATGTTCCGTTGATCCTGCCCTCGCCAGGTTTGTACAGGATGCGATGGCAGTGGATGTTCAACAGTGAGAGCGGCCCCTTCGTTTCACCGCTTTCGTGGCGCACTCTGGAGGTTCCTGCGGCGCAGGATGAGAGACTGAACGACGCGGATCAGTACTGTCTCGTGCAGATGTGGCGCACATCCGCCGAGTGAATAGGTTGTGGGGCCGGCGGCTGACCGGCCCCACAACTACTTCGCTCGAGCGCCTTCCTCCTGGTCAGTCGCCAATACGGATGATGAACGGGTCGTGGCTCAGGATGCGTTCGTTGTCGTACCAGGCGCCAAGACGTCTTCCCGCTTCCTGATTCTCGGTCGGGCTGATGTAGCGGACGGAGAAGTCGTTGAGGTACTGATCACCCTCGTACTGGTAGCGCGCGGCTCCCTCGTAACTCGACGCGAAGGGGAACTCATCGCAATCGAGGCTCTCTCCTTCACCGGGTTTCCCCGGCATGCTGCTGCTGTTGCAGGTCGACGAGACAACTGAGCGATTGGCGTTGTAGCGTGCCAGTTCGGTCGCCCCATAACCCGGAACCAGGCGGTGCATCGGATCCAGTGGGTCCCCACCGGGAATGTTCTTGCCGCTTTTCGTCGGGTAGGTGCTGTCCGAGTCATCGAAAGCGTCGCCTATGTGGTCCGCGACTGCGGCGACTCCGACGTACGGTTCCCCGATGGGATTGGCAACGCTCTTGTCGCTTCTGTCGTATCGCAGGGCGGGTGTGGCGTCGGGGAATACGGACCCAAGCTGTGCTCGTGTGTTATAGGCGGCACTGTCGAAGCGTACCTCTCCCTCCTCGCCCTCCGAAGGAATGACCTGGCCGTAGCCCGGGATGGTGAACTTGAGGACCGGCGTGAACAGGCCCGTGGCGATCTGGTCGCCGTCGGCGAGGTCGGGTGTCCTGGGGGCCGATGACCACAGGTCGAACTTGGTGTCGCCGTCGGCGTTCCACTGGCTGGGAGAATCCTCGCGACCGTCGTACAAGCCGGTGTAGCAGGCGTCCTCGTCCCTGGCTGTCGACGGGACCCCGATGTCCCAGTCGCCCTCACACTCCAGAGTGGCTTTCAGCTTGGAACCGGCCTTGTTGAAGTCACCGCTGGTGACTTTGACATCGACGTTGAAGTCGAACTCTGCGTACCGAGTGTAGGTACCGCCGTCCAGGCCGCCGATCTTGCCATGTCCGATGAGTGTATTCCGCGAGATGAAGAGTCCCTGGGCGTAGCATCCGGGCGGCCATAGGCCACATTTGATGGCCGGCATGAAGGTCAGGGTCTCCTGGCAGTAGGAATACCGGTTCTTGATCCAGCCGGTTTTGTTGTCCGAGTCGTCGGCGTTGACGCACTCGTCGACGTCAGCGATGTATTCATATGGGTCGAGGCCATTGTTCTCAGGTTTGCGGCCTCCTGCGAAGCGAGAGCTGCCGACGGTGTACGTACGTTCCCAAGCGGCCTTCGTCTCTGTGGGCTCCAGCGCCGAGGGACCGGTGCGCGGCAGCAGCCCGAGCGCCTCCAGGTTGCCGTCCCTGTTGAAGACTTCCTGGATCCGGGCGGGGTCGGCGATCAGCTCGGGGTCGTTGATCGTGTAGGAGTCGCCGGGCTGGAGGTTGGTGGGAACACCGGCTGCCGCGGTCTCCACGACGAACGTCGCCCACGGCGACCATCCCAGGTTGTAGTGGGTGCCGTCGTAGGCGTTGGTGCGGAACTTTACATCTTGCCGTCCGTCAACTCCCCGGCCGGGACCTGCACGGTGGCCCACTCACCGGGCTCGACATAGCCGGAGACAAGGACGCCGTCCCCGGCCGACGTGGTGATCGGTGTGTTCGTCTCCGCGTCGTAGACCTGGAAGCTGCCGCTCACCTGGTCACCGTCCGCGTCCGCGAACTTGTCCCTGAGGGTCGGCGTGAGGGTGTTGACGCCCCACACACCCTCGTACGTCTTGTACGGCGGGCCTGCCTGCTGAGCTGACCCGTCTTGCGGACGGTAGTTGTACGTGACCGTCAGTTTGGGCTGGTTGGCGGTCGCGTTGCCCGAATTGACCCGCTTCCAGGCGCTGACTGAGTCGGTCGCGGCGCGCAGGCCCATGTGGCCGCGGGTGGCCTTCGCCGAGGCCCAGGTCTGTACCAGGGTGTCGACGTCGGCGTTGATCCAGCCGTCCGGCTGGGTGGTCGTGCAGGATGGGTTGCCCTTGGTCTCGGTGGAGGAGTGGTACTGCTTGTTCCACGTGGGCTGCGACGTCCAGCGTGAGGACGTTGAGGGCGCGCTGGTGTCCCAGACGGTCCAGGATTGCACGGCGCAGTCGGTGTTGCCGGAGTGGAAGTTGTACAGCGCCAGGTTGGTGTCGACGATCAGCGCGTCCTGGATCGGTGTGGTGTTCCAGGTGATGAATGATCGCGCGGTGCGCGGGGTGCCGTCTGCGTTTGTGGTGCCGGGGTTGCCGAGGTCGAGTTCGACGTCGTTGGACCAGTCGACCGTCTCGCCTTGCTGCACGTACGTATCGAAGGCGCTCGCGAGGGCGGAGGTGGAGGGATCGACCGTTACCGGATACTGCGTCTTACTGTCGGACAGGAAGTCGGAGTCTGGGGCGACGACGAGGTCGATTTCGCCCTGCCCCTTGTCAACGACCGTCATGTCCACGCGCGCCCGTCGCGTGTGCTCGCCGGACACCTTGTCGACAGCCGAGTCCCACATCACCGGGGCGGGCATGGTCGCCCGGACGTCTCCGGTCTCGATGTCGGTGAACACCACCGAGCCGTCCTTGTGGGCCTCGGCCGTCATGCCCTCGGCCCGCAGCGGCAGGGTGTACGTGAAGGCCCCGCCGGCTGGCTTCTCGGTAATCTCAACGAACTGCTCGAAGCCCGTCCGGGTCGCCTCGACGATCACATCGGCACCGGGGACGGCGTCCTGGTAGCGGGCACGTGTGCCACTAAGCTCGGGTTCGGGTAATCCGCCCTTCCACTGGAGCGTGACCCTGTCTTCGCCGCTGCCCAGGGTGACCAGGTCCCGCGCCGATGAGTCCTGCGCGGCGCTCAGTGACTTCGCCTGAGAGCCGCCCTTACCCGCGAGACGCAGACCGTTGGGATGCTCCCTGGCCCGCACTGAGCCGTCCGAGGACTTCGTGAGGGTGACGTCGATCTTCCGCCAAGCGCCATCTCGCCACACCCGCTCAGGGCCTGCGGTGAGTTCGGTGGTCACCGTTCCGTCCGGGTTGGCCACCGTGGACGACGTAGCGGTGGTCTCGTCGGGAGCGGCAACCTTTTTGCCCGTGCTTTTCGCCTCGGCTATGGCCCAGCCGAGGGAGCCCTTCGCGTGCGCCGCCGCCTTCTTGACCTCGGAGGCCGTCTCGCCGTTCGTGGTACTGGCGAGTCGCGCCACGGCCTGGGCCGCCGAGGTGGCATCAGAAACGTGCTGAGGGACGGCGCCCGCGGCACCCGCGGCGAGTGAGCCTTCCACAAGTATCAGCAGGGCGCTAGCCACCGCTATCCAAGCTGTCCGTCTTCCTCTGGTACGGGATATTCGCGCGTACACGAAGCGCACACCCTTTCATTACCTGACGAGTTGTCCAGGCACTGTAGGACCGTACAATCTCCCGTGCATGCTCACGACAAAAGGTTGACCGGAACATGATCATCGGTCCAGAGGCTGACAGCAGTGGTCACAGGGCTGCCAGCTTTCAAACGTCAGGCTCTTCACGTCATATCGGCCGCATGACTGGCCGATTAGTGAATCTTGACACTGTGCATAGGCCCCCCCACGCGATGGTCGGTGCGGACGGCCAGGGCGTAGTCGAGGCCGAGTGCGCGGGGCGTGCGGCGCAGCTCCTTGCCTCCGTAGACTTCGTCGCCGGCCAGCCAGCGGGCTGTGATGTTGGGCGGTATCGGTCTGTGCCAGGTCGCCGTCCACCTCACCTACGCCAGCCGGCTCGGGCACGCCCCGATCGACCGGGCCCTGTATCTTGGCGCCGAGTGGGCCGCTGACGAGGAACGAGGCCTGCTCGCCCGTGTCCCCGACGACGTCGTGTTCGCCACCAAGCCGCAGTTGGCCGGCGCCCTGCTCGCCCGCACCCGCGACTTGGACATGCTCCGGAGTATTGACGGGCCGCGCCGAACGCAGTCCGTGGAGGACTTCTCGTCCCCGGTCTCGTCCACGATTAGCACCGCGTCCGGATCGGCGAGTTCGCCGGCCGCCCAGGCGGCGATCCGGTCCCGGGCCAGATCATGGTCGACGGCGGCACGGGAGAGCAGGTGCTGCAGCCGGTGCGGCCCGCGGTGACCGAGGGCCTCGGCGAGCGTCCAACTGTTCCGCGTGTCCAACTCCATCAGCATCGCCTCGGTCATCTCCCGTAACGCAGCGCGTGGTTCACGGCGCTCGAAGCAGTCCGCGATCTGTTCGGTCGCCGCCCCCAACGCCGCCGTCCACTCCCGCTCGGCTCGTAGCCTCCACGGCCACCTGGTCCTGAAACGTCGTCACAAGCGTTCATGATCGCGGTGACCGTACTCATGCCCGCAGGCGTCCGCCATCCCGCTGACCAGCCGCAACTCACGACGCAGCCACATCTACAGCTGCCGTGTCAGATCTGTGCAGCGCGAGAACGAGAACCCTGAGTGACCGCCCGCTTCTTCCACAGCAGGCCTATTCCCGCCTTGAGCGAGACGAGCCCCATTCCGATGGCGGCGGTTACTCCCTGACTGCCGTCGACAGCGAAAGGGACAATCGCTGCGGCTAGCAGGTTGAACAGGCACAGGAACCACAGAACGGGCTTCGACAGAAGGAATTTCTTCACCATGGTCTCCAGGGACGGGGATTTATACCGGTGCGCACATGGTGCGGACCTTGCGTCACCGATGCTTGCGTCATTCGAGCGCCGCGACGAGGGAGCACACCCCCGCATAACGGTGTAGCCGACTGCACCTGAAGCACCTCCCCAGCGATTCGGTCCCGCTCAGCGGGCACAGGGCGTGATTCCCGACGCCGAGGTACCTAGGGTGCCGTATGCGTTCCGCCTGAAACAGGCGAGCGCCAGGGCCGCAGGCCCCCGTGGCGTTCAACGCGAGAGGAGCACGTCATGCGCACCGACTCGACGGCCATCGCCCGACTCACTGCGATACAGGAGATCACGGAAGTACTGCACCGCTACTGTCGCGGCCTGGACCGTATGGACCGGGCCGTGGCCGACACCGTCTGGCATTCCGACGGTACGGCCGATTACGGTCCCGACTACCGGGGATCCGCCACCGGATTTCTGGATTTCGTCTGGGAATATCACGCTCAGCTCGCCGGCCACTCGCATCTGGTTTCCAACGTCCTCGTCGAACTCGACGACACCGCGGGAACCGCGGCGAGCGAGACCTACGTATCGGTGTGGCTGCGTACGCGCCCTGTCGACGGGATCGTCACCGACCTGTTCCATCGCGGCCGTTACGTGGACCGCTGGTCGCGCCGTGCGGGGGTCTGGGCCATTGACCACCGGGTCTATGCGGGTGACCTGTACCGCGAGGTGGCGCAACCCGCCACAGCCGGCACCGAATTCTCCGGCACGCGGAACACCACCGACCCCTCCTACGACGTGTTCCGCTGACTCCGCAGATCCGATCCGCCCGCTGACGACGGCCCGCGGTCGCGCGGTGCCGTCGTCCTTCACGCGTTCCCCTCTGCCACCGAGATCGGCCGCGCCGGGGCGGTGGCCGGCACAGGTGCCTGTCCAGCGCCTCTTCTTTTGATCAGCAGGGACGCAGAACGAGAGCGATCGCCGGGGCGAACAGAACGGCTCCGGGCCAGTCGACGCGAACCTCCCTGTCGGCACAGGTCGAGCGCGGAAGCCTGAGCGCGCAGAGAGCCGCCAGCACGGCGACGGCCGCGGCGAAGACGAAGATGTAGCGCCAGTCCAACGAGTCGATGAGGACTCCGGAGACGACGGTGCCGGACGCACCCGCGAGCATCGCCGCACTGGCGGCCATCGACACTCCGACAGCGATGCGGTGCTGCGGCGGTGTCTCGCCGATGCCGGCGATCGGCCGACCACGCGAGGCCGGTGAGCGGGACGGTGATCCTTGAGGACGGCGGCTGTTCACGCTCCGCCCCTGCGGTTCCCCGATGCGGTGCGGTACGGGTGTCATCCTGCCCGGGAGCGGCTGTGCGGCCGAATTGTTGTACCGTTCGGTCGAGTAAATCCAGCACGCCACCCCGCCGTCACACCAGGAGAGAACCCGATGCCACGACCACCGGGTCATGGGCCGGACTTCGAGGTCAAACGCCAGGAGATCATCGACACGGCTGCCCGGCTGTTCGCACGCAAGGGCTACGCGGCGACCTCCATCAACGATCTGAGTCAGGCCGTCGGGCTCGCGAAGGGAGCCCTTTACTACTACATAGTCTCCAAGGAGAACCTGCTCATCGAGATCCAGAGCCGGGTCATGTCACCCCTGCTCGCCCGCGCATGGCAGATCGCCGCCCTCGACGCGGACCCGCTCCTGCGCCTGCGCCTGCTCTCCGAGTCGCTGCTCACCACCATCTTCAACCGGCTCGATCACATCTGGGTCTATGAGCACGACTACCGGGATCTGAGCGGCACGGAACTGCGCACGCTGCTCGCCCAGCGCGGGGATTTCGAACGCCTGGTCTCTCAGGTGCTCGCGGAGGCCATCGCCCTTGGCACCCTCCGAGCCGTGGAGCCCCGCCTGGCGACCCTGCAGTTCCTGAACCTCCACAATCACACCTACCAGTGGATCAAGCCCAAAGGCTCCTGGACTCCCACTTTCCTGGCCCAGGAGTGCTGCGGCATCCTCTTCCGGGGCTTCGGCGCATCCGAGGACTTCCTGCTAGACGTCGAGAAGCGGGTGGACGTGTTCAAGACCACCTTCCCGCACCTGCCTCTAGACCCCGAAGCCTCCTGGGCTCCGACGGTCGGCTCGACACCTCGGCCGCCAGCCAGCTCCTGAACGCCGCGCGCTCCGGTCGAGAACGCCCCAGACGTTTTATTGACCGACCGGTACACGATTCATTAGCATGCCGGTGACGGCTTCTGGATCACCGTGGGTGAGAGCCGGAGCATTCGATCTGCCTGGTCGGCGGAGGCGAGTGCGATGCACGGGCGAAGCCCGAAACCAAGGAGGACCGGCATGGGCGTGAGCTTGAGGATCGTTGTCACTGTGAAGTACGTGCCCGACGCCACCGGCGACCGGCACTTCGCCGATGACCTGACCGTCGACCGTGACGATGTGGACGGTCTGCTCTCCGAGCTGGACGAGTACGCGGTCGAGCAGGCACTCCAGATCTCCGAGAACTCGGACGATGATGTGGAGATCACCGTTTTGACGCTGGGTCCCGAGGACGCCAAGGACGCGTTGCGCAAGGCGCTGTCGATGGGTGCGGACAAGGCGGTCCATGTCGAGGACGACGATCTGCACGGCACCGACGCCATCGGTACTTCCCTGGTGCTGGCCAAGGCGGTGGAGAAGGCCGGGTACGACCTGGTGATCTCCGGTATGGCCTCCACCGACGGCACGATGGGTGTGGTGCCCGCGCTGCTGGCCGAGCGGCTGGGGGTGCCGCAGGTGACGCTGCTGTCCGAGGTCTCTGTGGCGGACGGGGTTGTCCGGGGCCGGCGGGACGGCGACGCCGCTTCCGAGCAGCTGGAGGCGTCGCTGCCGGCGGTCGTGTCGGTGACCGACCAGTCCGGGGAGGCCCGTTACCCGTCGTTCAAGGGCATCATGGCGGCCAAGAAGA
Source organism: Streptomyces sp. NPDC023723 (assembly GCF_040639815.1). NCBI lineage: Bacteria > Bacillati > Actinomycetota > Actinomycetes > Kitasatosporales > Streptomycetaceae > Streptomyces > Streptomyces sp. NPDC023723. Next base: position 838 of record NZ_JBFAAP010000009.1, on the reverse strand, counting down.
AGCCGGTCGAGTCCTGGGACCTGTCGGACCTGGACATCGACGCGGACGAGGTCGGTCTGGAGAGCGCCTACACGGTGGTGGAGTCGGCGGCCGAGCGCCCGGCGCGCACCGCGGGCACGATCGTCAAGGACGAGGGCGAGGGCGGCAAGCAGCTCGCCGCCTTCCTCGCGGAGCGAAAGTTCGTGTAACAGCCGGGCGGGCCAGAAGTTCATCCGAGCCCCCGCGTGTCCGCTGACCGTCCCTCGTCTTGATCCAAGCAGGAGAGAAGAAGTCCCATGGCTGAAGTCCTTGTCTATGTCGACCACGCGGACGGTGCCGTCCGCAAGCCGACCCTTGAGCTGCTGACCCTGGCCCGCCGTATCGGCGAGCCGGTCGCCGTCGCGCTGGGCAGCGGTGCCGCCGGCACCGCCGCCGCCCTGGCCGAGCACGGCGCGGTCAGGGTCCTCACCAGTGAGGCCGCCGAGTACGCCGATTACCTGGTGGTGCCGAAGGTGGACGCGCTCCAGGCCGCTGTCTCGCAGGTGTCCCCGGCCGCCGTGCTGGTCCCCTCCTCCGCCGAGGGCAAGGAGATCGCCGCCCGCCTCGCGCTGCGCATCGGCTCGGGCATCATCACCGACGCCGTCGACCTGGAGGCCGGCGAGGAGGGTCCGGTGGCCACCCAGTCGGTGTTCGCCGCCGCGTTCACCACCAGGTCCCGCGTCGCCAAGGGCACCCCGGTCATCACGGTCAAGCCGAACAGCGTCGCCGTGGAGGCCGCCCCGGCCGCCGGCGCCGTCGAGGAGCTGAGTGTGTCCTTCTCGGACGCCGCGACCGGCACCAGGGTCACCGGCCGTACGCC
>NZ_JBFAAP010000008.1:56386-236375 GCF_040639815.1 Streptomyces sp. NPDC023723 | reverse complement strand
AACAAGGACATCATCATGGCCTCGGACATGGCCAGGATGAAGCACCAGGCGATCGTCGGGAACATCGGCCACTTCGACAACGAGATCGACATGGCGGGCCTCGCCAGGACCCCCGGCATCGTCAAGGACGAGGTCAAGCCGCAGGTGCACACCTGGACCTTCCCGGACGGCAAGGTGCTGATCGTGCTGTCCGAGGGCCGGCTGCTGAACCTGGGCAACGCGACGGGCCACCCGTCGTTCGTGATGTCCAACTCGTTCGCGGACCAGACGCTGGCCCAGATCGAGCTGTTCACCAAGCCCGACGAGTACCCGACCGGTGTGTATGTGCTGCCCAAGCACCTGGACGAGAAGGTCGCCCGGCTTCACCTCGACGCGCTCGGCGTCAGGCTGACCACGCTCCGCCCGGAGCAGGCCGAGTACATCGGCGTGCGGGCCGAGGGCCCGTACAAGCCGGACCACTACCGCTACTGATCCCCGCTCCCGGGCCCCGCGCCGGTCCGGCCGGTCTCCCGTCGCCCTCCCGGCGGCGGGTAATTCTGCTGTGTCCCAGGCCGGGACACCGCGTTCCGGTCAGGACCAGAAGCGACTTCCGGCCACCGGCGACCCTCCGCCGAAGGCCGGTGACACGATGTCGGCCGAGTCACTGATCCGCTCCGGCGGGGCGGCTTTCACGGGGGACGGGAGAGGCGGAGAGGGGGTGGACCCGCGTTGACAGAGGTGGACCCCCATGCGACTATTAAATAGTTCGCTACGTAATGAATTTGCCGTTCTTCGACGACGAGGCATGGCGAACCCGCCGGGCGGCCGAGCGCCGATCACTGGAGGAGAGTCTCAGTGCGCCGAGAATTACCTGACGTGCATGACGAGGGAGCCGGCCGGCTCACGCGAGTCGCCGTACTGGGCGGCAGCCTCTTCAGCAGGATCGAGACCGTCGCGGTGGTGTCCGGGGAAGAGGGCCTGCGCGCGGTCGGATGCACGGCCGATCCGGCCCATGTGCACCGGGCCGTCGCCGAACACCGCCCCCATGTCGTGGTCGTCCTCGACGACGCCGATGCCTCCCGCGTGGTCCAGGCGCTGGCCGGCAGCACGCCCAGGCCGCGGATCCTGGTGGTCTCGGCGTCCCGGCGGCGTACCGGGACCGGGGCCACCGGGGAGAGCGGCCCGGACCTGTACGTCAACCGGGTCGACCGCGCGAGCCTGATCCCGGCGATCCGGCTGGTCAGATCCGGCTACCAGGTGGCCGCCGGCCGGCCGGAGGCCGCGCCCAGCGTGCCGCCGCAGCGGCGATCCGACGTCCAGCGCCGCTTCGACCAGCTCACCGCCCGGGAGACCGAGGTCGTCCAGCTGATGCTCCGCGGCTGGAGCAACGACGAGATCGCGGCGGCGCTGGAGCTGAGCAGGGCCACGGTCAAGAGCCATGTGCACAGCCTCATGGGCAAGCTGGCCCTGAACAGCCGTATCGATGTGATCACCCTGGCCTACCGCACCGGCCTGGTGCGACCGGGCGGCTCGATGGCCGCCGCACTTCCCGGCACCGCCCGCACCACCGGCAGCGTGGCCTGACACCCGATCCGAGCCCGAAGCAACAGAGATGAGCGAGATCATGTCCACATCCACTCGTCCCAAGGTGTCCGCGTTCCAGAAGTTCGGGAACAAGATGATGGAGCTGTTCCACAGCATGGGCATGCCGGTCGGCCCCATGCACCTGCTGCGGGTCAGGGGCCGGCGGTCGGGACGGGAGTTCACCAACCCGGTGGCCCCGGTGAAGATCGACGGCACCATGTACATCCTCCAGGCGTTCCCCCAGTCCGACTGGGTGAAGAACGTGCGCGCGGCCGGTGAGGGCACCCTGGTGCGCGGCCGGAAGGCGGTGCCGGTCAAGCTGGTCGAGGTGCCGGTCGCCGAACGGGCGCCGATCGCCCGGCAGTTCCCGACCCAGGTCCCGATGGGCGCCGGCATCTTCGTGAAGAACGGAGTGGTCGCCGACAAGTCTCCCGAGAGCTTCGAGCGGGCGGCGCCCGGGATCCCGGTCTTCCGCGTCGTCCCCGTGTGACCGTCGCCCCCGTACGACCACGGAACCCGGGCCCGCCGGTGCGGGGCCCGGGTTCCGTCCCGTGCCGGGCGGACGGCCGCTACGCCGCCGTACGGATCTCGCACAGCGCGGCGCCCCGGGACACACTCGCCCCCACGGCGACGCCGACCCCGTGCACGACTCCCGCGCGGTGCGCCTTGATCTGCTGCTCCATCTTCATCGCCTCGATGACGAACAGCACATCGCCCTCGGCGACCCGGGCGCCCTCGACGGCGGCGATCTTGACGACGGTGCCGACCATCGGGCTGCTCAGCGCGTTCCCGCCGGCCGCGGCGGTGGCCGCCGCGGCGCGCTGCCTGCGGCGCGGTGCGCTGCCGCCACCGCCGGCCCGCCCGGCCGCCGGTCCGATCGCCGCGAGGGTCCCGGGCAGCGCCACCTCCAGGCGACGGCCGCCCACCTCGACGGTGTACGACAGCCGGCCGGCGCCGCCCGCGTCGTCCCCGGCGGCGGTGTCGCCGCCCTCCCACGGCGCGACGCGCACCGTGCAGTCGTCCGACTCCAGCCACCGGGTGTGCACGGCGAACCCGGTCTCCGGGTCCTCGGCGGTGAAGGCGGGGACGTCCAGCAGCTCCCGGGCCAGCGCGAGCGTCGTGGGCACGCCCTCGACGGTGAACTCCGCGAGGGCGCGCCGGGCCCGCGCCAGCGCCTGCCGGCGGTCCGCGCCGGTGACGATCAGCTTGGCCAGCATCGAGTCGAAGGCGCCGTCGACCACCGTGCCCGCCACCATGCCGGTGTCGACCCGGATGCCGGGACCGGCCGGCGGGCTCCAGCGCGTCACCGTGCCCGGCGTGGGCAGGAAACCGCGGCCCACGTCCTCGCCATTGACCCGGAACTCGATGGAGTGGCCCCGCCGCGGCACCGGGTCGGTGTACCCGAGCGGTTCGCCGCCGGCGATCCGGAACTGCTCCAGGACCAGGTCGATGCCGGTGATCTCCTCGGTGACCGGATGCTCCACCTGGAGCCGGGTGTTGACCTCCAGGAACGAGAGCGTGCCGTCCTCGCCCAGCAGGAACTCGCAGGTGCCCGCGCCCACATAGCCCGCCTCGGCGAGGATCGCCCGGGACGCCGACCGCAGCGTCTCCTCCTGCTCGGCGGTGAGGAAGGGCGCCGGCGCCTCCTCGATCAGCTTCTGGTGGCGGCGCTGCACCGAGCAGTCCCGGGTGGAGACCACCACCACGGTGCCGTGCCGGTCCGCCAGGCACTGCGTCTCCACGTGCCGCGCCCGGTCGAGATACTTCTCCACGAAGCAGTCGCCCCGGCCGAAGGCGGCGGCCGCCTCGCGCGAGGCGGACTCCAGCAGTTCGGGGATCTCCGCCAGCGTGCGGGCCACCTTCAGACCGCGACCGCCGCCGCCGTTGGCCGCCTTGATGGCCAGCGGCAGACCGTGCTGCCGGGCGAAGTCGAGCACCTCGTCGGGGCCCTCGACCGGCCGTTCGGTGCCGGGCGTCAGCGGGGCGTCCACCCGGCGGGCGATCTCCCGGGCGGCCACTTTGTCGCCGAGCCGCTCGATCGCCTCCGGCGGCGGCCCGATCCAGGTCAGCCCGGCGGCCGTCACCGCCCGCGCGAACTCCGCGTCTTCGGACAGGAAGCCGTACCCGGGATGGACGGCGTCCGCACCCGACTCGGCGGCCAGCGCCAGCAGTTTGCCGGCGTCGAGATAGGTGTCCGCGGCCGTGCTGCCGCGCAGCGCGAACGCCTCGTCGGCGAGCCGGGCGTGCGGCGCGTCCCGGTCCTGGTCCGCGTAGACGGCGACGGACCCGAGGCCCGCGTCCCGGCAGGCCCGGACGACCCGCACCGCGATCTCGCCCCGGTTGGCTATCAGTACCTTCTTCATGCGATCCGTTCCCTGTTCTGGACGGGGGCGTCCGCCACGGGGCGGCCCGCCCGGGTGTGTCCGGGCCCGGCGGAAACGGACCCGCCCCGGCGCACCCGGAGTGCCCGTACCACTCCGGGTCCGCCGGGGCCGGGTCCGCGGCGCCGGCTCACACGAGACATGTGCCGGCGACCGCCGCGGCGAAGCCCGCCACGGCGATCCAGGTGCGGCCCCGGTTGGCGCGGGCCCACCGGGCGCGGGTCTCGGCCCACCCCGGCGGGAGCCGGTCCGGCTCCCAGGTGTCGATGGACCGGTTGATCCGCACGTTGGACAGCTCCGAGACGAGCGCCACGCCGATCAGGCCCGCCTCCGCCACCGCGAACGCGCCCTTGGCGGCCCAGCCGGGCGCCAGCACGACCAGCAGCAGACCGGCCCCCAGCGCGACCTTGTCGACGGTGGGCATCAAGGGGTCGAACCGGGGGTCCAGCAGCCGGTGCACCTGCACGTACCGGCGGCCCGGCAGCTGAGCCAGCATGGGCACCACCGCGATCTCGACGGCCACCAGCACCCCGGCCAGCGCACCGCTGAGCAGGACGAGCAGCGCCGCCAGGAGGTCGACGTACACGACGAAACCGCCTCCCAGGGCTCAGTAGTCGAAGTTCATCATCAGGCGGTACGTGCCCTTCTTCGCGAAGGTGCCGAAGAACGCGCGCATGAACAGGTCGCGCGCCCCGCAGGCCAGCGAGCTCTGCCACTTGCCGAGTTCGCCGATGCGGTACGCGCCGCGCACCATCGACTCCACCCGCTGCCTGCGCAGGCTCTCGTACCTGGCGAGCGCGGTGGGCAGGTCCGGCTCGCGGGCCAGCAGCCCGGACAGCACGGCGCCGTCCTCGATGGCCTGGCCGGCGCCCTGGCTGAGGTTGAGCGTCATGGCGTGCGCCGCGTCCCCGACCAGCACCACCCGGCCGTGGCTCCACGCCCGGTCCCGGGCCGGCGGCCGGTCCGCGATGTCGATGGGCAGGATGGCGTCCTCGCGGGTGGCCGCCAGGATGCGCGGGATGGGGTCCTGCCAGTCGGCGTACGTCTCCCGCATCACCTGGCGCTTGTCCTTGCGGAACATGTCGAACGGGGTGCTCGCCGCGTCCGAGGTGATGGCGTCCCAGTAGACCTCGCGGTCGTTGAGCCGGCAGTACAGGAAGCGCAAGCCGCCCTTGCCCCACAGGTTGAAGAAGGTCCCGCTGGGCACGAGGTCCTCGCCGGGCAGCTCGGCGATGGCCTGCCAGGCGGTGTACCCGGCGTAGCGGGGCGGCAGGTCGTGGCCGTGCCGCAGGGTGCCGCGCACCGCCGAGCGCATGCCGTCGGCGCCGATCAGCACGTCGGCGCGCTCCTCGGAGCCGTCCGCGAACCGGGCCGTCACCCCGTCCGGGTCCTGCTCGAAGCCGACGCACTGGGCGCCCATCACCACCGTGTCACCGGCCTCCTGGAGCAGCAGGGAGTTCAGGTCGGAGCGGCGCAGCGCCACGGCGGGCGCGCCGATCCGGGCCGCCTCCGGGGCGATCGCCCAGCGGGCCAGCGTACGGCCGTTCGCGGACCGGAACTCGTGGAAGTCGATGTCCGAACTGACCTTGCTCACCTGGTCGTCGAGGCCCAGTTTGCGCAGCGCGACGAAGGCGTTGTGCCACAGCATGAAGCCGCCGCCGGTCAGCAGCCGGCTCGGCTCGGTGCGGCGCTCGAACACCTGGACGTCGACGCCGGCCTGGCGCAGGCCGATCGCCGTGGTGAGGCCGCCGATGCCGGCGCCGATCACCACAGCCTTCTGGACGGGCATGGTGCTCCTCTCAACCGGCCGCGGGCGGAACGCGCGGCGTCTGGTAGGACTCGAGGGTGGCCCGCACCTCGTGTACGGACCGCTGGAAACTGTCGGCCCAGAACGGGAACATGGCGGCCGACTGCCGCATGTGCTCCGGGTCGTCGGCCCAGGCGCGGAACCGCTCCTCGTCCTCCCACTCGGCGAGCAGCGAGTACTTGGTCGGGTCCGCGGCGTCGCGCAGCAGCGCGTCGCGGATGTGGCCGGGGGTGCCGCGGACCTTGCTGGTGACGTCGAGGTACGCCGCCTCGAAGGCGTCGAAGTCCTCGGGCTTGATGGTGGCGGTCATGATGACGCGGATGGTCATGCCGTGCCTTTCTCCGTCGCGGGGGCGGTGGGGGTGGCGGCGCCGATGTGCGCGACCACCTCGTAGAGGGACTTGGCGGCCGACTCCCGCAGCAGGTCCAGCGCGGCGGAGAGCGCCTTGCGGTCCTCGCTGTCCTGGTAGCGGGTCAGTTCCTCGCGCGAGGACCAGTCCGCGGTGATGGTGTACCGCAGCGGGTCGGCGGGCTCCCGCAGCATGGTCTGGCCCAGTGAGCCGGGATAGCGGCCGGCCACCACGGCGGCGGCCCGCCAGGTGCGTTCGAACTCCTGCGCCTGGCCCGGCCGTACCCGCATGTCGAGGACGGTGCGGATCATGTGTGCCTCCAGCCGCCCGGGCTGTGCGCGGTGAACGGCTGCCAGGTGGGGCGCGCGACCGGCCGCGGGCGCGGCTGCTCGGGCGCGCCGCCGAGCCGGGCGAGCAGCACCAGCAGCGCGGCCGTCTCGTGCGCGTCGGGGGTGCCGCGCAGGATGCGCACCGGTCCGGCGGCGGGTCCGGGCTCGCTCACGCGTTCCACGAGTAGAACTCCTCGGCCATCGCGTCGGCGGGGCCGCGCCAGGTGAGCGGGTCGTAGGCGCCGATGTGCGGCTTGAGCTTCTCGTTGACGTCCTGGAAGAGGGGGTGGCCGCGTACTTCCTCGATCCGGCCGCCGACGCGCTCCTCGGAGCCGATCAGCTGGAAGTACAGGCCCTGGTACCGGAAGAGCCTGCGGTGCTTCACCCCCACCAGGTGGGGCAGGTCGGTGGCGTCGGACTCGGCCCAGACGCCGGCCACCCGCTCACTGTCCTCGGGGGCCATGCGGGCGACGATCAGCGTGTACTGCATGAGCGCTCCTGTCCATGTTTCGTCCATGTCCGGCCGGCCGGCGGCCCGGACTCAAGTGATTAGGTTGCTGGCTAACGTTTTCGGCTATGGTGACCCCAGGGCTGCCGCCGCAATCCCCCGTCGGCGGCAGCCCTGTCCTGCTCGGACTCCGTGCTGCCGGGCGCGGTTACACGGTGGTCAGGCCGGCCCGCTCGCGGACCCGGCCGCGGATCAGCGCCATCTGGAGCGCCGAGTTGGTGGTGATCCGGGCCGTCATCGCCGCGGTGTCCACCGGAGCCTGCGGCTTCATCCGGAAGTCCTGCGTCCAGCGCATCTCGACCCCGCCCTCGACCTCGCGGTAGGTCCAGACGATGTCCATGAACTCGAACGGCCCGGTCTCCACACGGCGCGCCCGCACCGTCCCCGCCTCGCGGTCCAGCGTCCGCTCCGAGACCCAGCTCCACACGGTGCCGTTCTCGTCGGGGTGCATGCTGAGCCGGAAGGTGACGGTGTTCCCGGCCGTCTCCAGGATCTCGGCGGCGGCGTACTCGCTGAACAGGCCCGGCCAGGCGGCGACGTCGTTGGTCTGCCGCCACACCTCGTCGAACGGGGCGTCGATGACGATGCTCTGCTCGGTGTGGCCCGCCCGCAGCAGCCCCTCGTCCACCAGCCGCCGGTTGATGCCGAGCAGCAGCTCGAAGGGGGTGCGGGTGCCGTCGGCGCCGCTGTCCGGCTCCAGGCCGAGGCGCAGCTCCAGTTCGGAGACGACACCGAGACCGCCCAGCGAGTCGACGCCGAGGGACTCGAAGGTGACGGCGGGGTCGAGCAGGTCGGCCGCGCCGATGCCCGCACCGGAGGCGCGGTTGATCAGCTCGGCGTATTCGTCCAGGGTGATCACGGAGGTGGTCACGGCGGTACCTTTCTGTCGGGACGGTGGTGAGGTCCGTACGGTGGTGAGGCCCGTACGGTGGTGAGGTCCGTACGGCAGTGAGGTCCGTACGGTCTAACGGGCCTTGATGACGACCGCGGCGTTGAAGCCCTCGAAGCCGCGGGCCAGCACCAGGGCGGTGCGCACCGGGGCCTCGCGGGTCTCGCGGACCAGGTCCAGGCCGATGCCGGGGGCGAGTTCGGCGGTGCCGGGGGTGCCCGGCACGACGGAGTCCCGCACGGACAGCAGCGCCATCGCCACGTCCAGCGGCGCCCCGCCCGCGTGCAGCCGGCCCACCAGGCACTTGGGCACCGTCACCGGCACTCGCCCGGCCCCGAACACCGCGTTGATCGCGTCGGCCTCCGCCCGGTCGGCCGCCGGCACGCCGAGTCCGTCGGCGAAGACCACGTCGACGTCGGCGGGGTCGACCCGGGCGTCGGCCAGGGCCCGTACGATGGCGCGGCGCAGCCCGGGTTCCCGCCCGGAGCCGGGACGCGGGTCGAAGGTGGCCGCGTACCCGGCGAGCACCCCGTACCCCTTCTCGGCGTCCCGGGCCCGCAGGGTGTCCTCGGCCTCGACGATGAAGATCGCCCCGCCCTCCCCGGCCACATACCCGTCCGCCCCGGCGTCGAACGGACGGTAGGCGCGCGCCGGGTCCCGGCTGCCGGTCATCAGGTGCGCCGAGGTGTGGCAGGCCAGCGCGTAGGGACCGAGCGGCGCGTCGGTGCCGCCGGTCACCACCATCGACGCGTCGTCGCGCAGCGCGCGCCGGGCCTGCCCCAGCGCGTCCAGACCGCCGGCCTGCTCGCCGACCAGCACCCCGCAGGCGCCCTTCATGCCGTGCCGGATGGAGATCTGGCCGGTGGTCGCCGCGTAGAACCAGGCGATGGACTGGTAGGGGCCCACGAACCGGGAGCCCTTGTCCCACAGCTTCTGGATCTCGCGCTGGCCGAACTCGTTGCCGCCCGAGGAGGTCGCGGTGATCACGGACATCTCGTACTCGTCGAGCCGCGCCGGGTCGATGTCCGCGTCCTGGAGGGCGCGTTCGGCCGCGACCAGGCCGAACTGCGTCCACCGGTCGGTCTGGACCATCAGCCGTCCGTCGATGGTGTCCCGGGGCGCGAAGTCGGTGACCTCGCCCGCCACATGGACCGGATAGCCGGAGGCGTCGAAGGACCGGACCGGTCCGATGCCGCTGACGCCGTTGAGCGTCGCGTCCCAGAACTCCTTGGTGGTGGAGCCGTTGGGGGCGATGACTGACACACCACTGAACACGGTGCGACGGTTCATGGTCATTCCGTCACTTCCTGGTTCCCGGCCTGGCCAGCAGCATCGCCGACTGGAAGCCGCCGAATCCGCTGCCCACGCTCAGCACGATGTCGTTGACGTGTCCGCGCGCGGACAGCGGCACGTAGTCCAGGTCGAGTGCCGGGTCCTGCTCGCGCAGATTGGCGGTGGGCGGCACGACGTCGTGCTCGATCGCCAGCGCGCAGGCGGCGGCCTCCAGCGCCCCGATGGCGCCCAGCGAGTGCCCGATCATCGACTTGATCGAGCTGACCGGGACGCCGTACGCCGCCTTCCCCATGGACTTCTTCAGCGCGGCCGTCTCGTGCCGGTCGTTCTGCGCCGTCCCCGAACCGTGCGCGTTGACGTAGCTGATCAGGTCCGGGGTGATGCCGGCCCGCTCCATGGCGACCTCGATCGCCTCCGCCATGTCCAGCCCGTCGGGCTTGAGCCCGGTCATGTGGAAGGCGTTGCTGCGCTGCGCGAACCCGATGATGTCGGCGTAGGCGTGCGCGCGGCGGCGGGCCGCGTGCGCCCGGCTCTCCAGCACCAGGACGGCCGCGCCCTCGCCGAGCACGAACCCGTCTCGGTCCTTGTGGAAGGGGCGGGAGGCGTGCGCGGCGTCGCCGTTGTTGCGCGAGGTGGCGCCGATCGCGTCGAAGCAGGCGACGGTGATCGGGGAGATCGGCGCGTCGGTGGCACCGGCGATCACCACGTCCGCCGACCCCTCCGAGATCAGCTGGACGCCGTGGGCGACCGCGTCCAGGCCCGAGGTGCAGCCGGTGGACACCACCGTGGACGGTCCCTCCGCGTCCGCCGCCCAGGCCACCTCCACCGCGAGGGTGCTCGGGATCAGCGCCCGGTAGAGGTGCTCGGTGGCCAGTTCGGGCGCCACCTCCCACTTCTTGCCGCGCTCGCTTACCACCACGTACTCGTCCTCCAGCCGGGTGGTGCAGCCGACCGCGCTGCCGATGCTGACCCCGGTGCGCTCCGGGTCCGCGCCGCCCGCCGCGAGGCCGGCGTCCGCGAGCGCCTCGCGGGCGGCGACCACCGCGAACTGGGCGGCCCGGTCCATGCGCGCCACCTCGTCCGGGGTGAGCCCGCAGGCCGCCGGATCGAAGTCGACCTCCGCCGCGATCCGGGACTGGAACCCGGTGGCGTCGAACAGGGTGATGCCCCGGGTGGCGGTGCGGCCCGCCGTCAGCAGGTCCCAGTAGGCGTCCCGGCCCACCGCACCGGGCGCGACCACGCCGATGCCGGTGACCAGGGCACCCCAGCGGTCCGTGTCCGTCGAGCTCATCGAGGCTCTCCCGCGGGCGCCAGCTCCGGGCGGGGCAGGTCCTCGGTGTCGACGTGCCCGAGGTCGGGGCGGGGGGCCAGCGGGCCCAGGTGGTACATCAGCTCGGCCGGCTCCGCGCCGCGGTTCTCCAGCCGGTGCCGGGCCTTGATCGGCACCAGGAAGCCCTCCCGCGCGGACACCTCGGTCTCCCGCCCGTCCAGGCGCAGCACGATGGTGCCGGCGAGCACGTACACGAACTCCTCCGAGTACGGGTGGTAGTGCTCGCTGATGTACTCGCCGGGCTCCAGCCGGGCATGGCCCATGAAACCGCTGGTGGCGCCGACGTTGCCGGGGCCGAGCAGGGTGCGCAGGGCGCCGCCGCGGTGCAGGTTGACCGGCACCTCGTCGAACGCGACCTTGCGGGGCGCGGTCCGCGGCTCTCCGGTGATCTCGTGGCTCATGGCTGTTGTCTCCTGTGGGTGTCGGAATCCGGTCACAGCGGTGAGTTGCCGTGCTTGCGCTTGGGCAGGTCGACGCGCTTGGAGCGGAGCATGCGCAGCCCCTGGTGGATCGCCGACCGGGTCTGCCGCGGGTCGATGACGTCGTCGACCAGGCCGCGCTCGGCGCCGTAGTAGGGGTGCATCAGCGTGCGCTGGTACTCCTCCACCAGCTGCCGCCTGGTCTCCTGCGGGTCCTCGGCCGCCAGGATGGCCCGGCGGTGGATGACGTTGGTCGCGGCCTCCGCGCCCATGACCGCCACCTCGTTGGAGGGCCAGGCCAGCGAGAGGTCGGTGCCGATGGACCGCGAGTCCATGACGATGTACGCGCCGCCGTACGCCTTGCGCATCAGCACCTGGACGCGGGGCACCGTCGCCTCGCAGTAGGCGTAGAGCAGCTTGGCGCCGTTGCGGATGATGGCGTTGTGCTCCTGGTCGACACCGGGCAGGAAGCCGGGCACGTCCACCAGGGAGACCAGCGGGATGTTGAACGAGTCGCAGAACCGGATGAACCGGGCCGCCTTCTGCGAGGCGTCGATGTCCAGCACGCCGGCCAGCACCAGCGGCTGGTTGGCGACCAGACCGACGACCTGCCCGCCGATCCGGGCCAGACCGATCACGATGTTGCCCGCCCACGCCTCCTGGAGCTCCAGGAACTCGCCGTGGTCGACGATCTCCTCGATCACCCGGCGCACGTCGTAGGGCTGGTTGGGGGAGTTGGGCACGATGTCGAGCAGACCGTCGCACGGCCGGTCGACGGGATCGTCGCTGTCCGCCTCCGGCGGGAACTCCCGGTTGTTCTGCGGCAGGAACGACAGCAGCCACCGCAGTTGCTCGAACGCGTCGTCCTCGTCGTCGTGGACGGACGTCGCCTGTCCCGAGCGGGCGTGCACCTCGGCGCCGCCCAGCCCCTCGAAGTCGATCTCCTCGCCGGTGACCGCCTTGATCACGTCCGGGCCGGTCACGTACATGCTCGCCGTGCCGCGCACCATCAGGACGAAGTCGGTGAGCGCGGGGGAGTAGGCGGCGCCGCCCGCGCAGGGCCCGAGCATCACGCTGATCTGCGGGATCACCCCGGACGCCTGGACGTTGCGGCGGAAGATGCCGCCGTAGCCCGCGAGGGCCATGACGCCCTCCTGGATGCGGGCGCCGGCCCCGTCGTTGAGGCCGATCAGGGGAGCGCCGGCGCGCTCCGCGAGATCCATCACCTTGTGGATCTTGGCGGCGTGGGCCTCGCCGAGGGAGCCGCCGAAGATCCCGAAGTCATGGGCGTACACGAAGACCTGACGGCCCTCGACGGTGCCCCAGCCGGTGACCACGCCGTCGGTGTACGGGCGCTTGGCGTCCATGCCGAAGTCGGTCGCGCGGTGCCTGCGCAACATCTCCAGCTCGTTGAAGGACCCCTCGTCCAGCAGCCGCGCGACGCGCTCCCGCGCGGTCGACTTGCCGAGCCGGTGCTGCCGTGCCGCGGACTCCGCGTCGAGCCCCTCCACCACCCGCTGCCGGATGACGGCGAGTTCCGCCGTACGGTCGGCCAGGCCCTCGGCCGGCAGCTCCCGCGGGACGCCCTCCTGGGCCGGGCGCACATCCTTGACGGCGGTGCCATGCCGCTCCACTTCCGACACGCCACTCACGCTCCCTCCAGCTGACCTGCTCACGCGTCCGGCCACGGTCGGCCGGTACTCGTCGGAGTCTGCTGCCGGGGAAAAAAGTCCCTGTGAGGCGAACGCAAAGCCGCCGGGGCGGGCCGCCTGCTTATTGGCCGCTTTACCGGAACCCGCAACGGCGCTCCCGATACTCGTCGCATCCCAACGGCCCCGAGAAAGGGACGGACTGTGACGGCTACGCGTGGACGCGTCGTCCAACTGGACGGCGTCAAGCCCATCAAATGGGCGGGCGAGACGGGGCGCTGGCTGCTCCGCGGTGAGGACACCGGCGGTCTCTACTCGTTCTTCGAGGTGACGTCGCCCCCGGGCGGCGGCCCGCCGCTGCACATCCACGAGGACGTCGACGAGTCGTTCTACGTGATCGAGGGCGAGTACGAGATCGAGCTGGACGGCGAGAAGCACAAGGCCACGCCGGGCAGCCTGGTGTACGGGCCGCGCGGGGTGGGCCACGCCTTCGTCAACACCTGGAACCGGCCCAGCAAGATGCTGTGCATCGCCACGCCGGGCGGGGTGGAGGACTGGTTCGAGGAACTGGGCGGGCTGATCGACGGCCAGGGCCCGCCGGACTGGGAGAAGATGCAGGCCCTCGCGACGAAACACCACATCGTGGGCTTCCGCCCGCAGCGGGGCCCGCTGGCGGCGGGACCCGGCGGGCCGGGTGGACGGCCCGGCGGCCCCGGAGGACCGGGCGGCGGGCGCCCGGGGGGTGCGGCTCCCGGCGGTGCGGCCACCGCGGGCGGTCCCGGCGCAGGCGGGCGTCCCGGGGGGCCGGGTGGGCCGGGCGCGGCCGGGGGACCTGCGGGTCCTGGTGGGCCGGCCGGCCCGGGGGGCGCGGCTGCTGCCGGTGGTTCGGGTGGTTCCGGCGTGGTCGGCGGCCCCGGAGGGCCGGGTGGCCAGAGCGCGGCCGAGGGCTCCGGGCGTCCCGGTGGGCCGGGTGGTTCCGGGCCCGTCGGCGGGAGGGGCTAGCGGATGGCCCAGGACTCGGCCACGATCCTCGCCGAGACGGTCGCGGGCGTCTGCGTCGTGCTGGTGGCGGGATCGGTACTGGTCCCGCTGCTGCGGCGGCTGCGACAGCCGCCCGTGATCGCCGAGATCCTCGCGGGCATCGCGCTCGGCCCGAGCCTCCTGGGCCTGTTCCCGGGAGAGCTGCCGGATCTGCTGTTCCCGCCCGAAACCCGCGCCGGACTGTCCGCCATCGCCCAGATCGGCATCCTGCTGTTCATGTTCCTGATCGGCTGGGAGATCGATCTGCGGCAGATCCGCACCCACCGCAACGCGGTCCTCGGGATCTCCCTGTCGGCGATCGCCGTACCGTTCGTGACGGGCGTGGCGCTGGCCGGCTGGCTGTACGGCCACCACGACCGGGTCGCCGGACAGCACGTCGGACAGACGCCCTTCGTGCTGTTCGTGGGCACCGCGATGGCCATCACCGCGTTCCCGGTGCTGGCCCGGATCATCCTCGAACACCGGCTCCAGCACACCCGGGTGGGCATCCTCGCGCTGGCCAGCGCCGCCGTCGGCGACGCCCTCGCCTGGTGCATGCTCGCGTTCGTCTCGGTGGTGGCGGTCTCCACCGGCTCCGGCCACGTCTACACGGTGATCGGCGGCACGCTGCTGTACGCCGTCGCCCTCACGGCCGTGGTGCGCCCGGCGCTGCACAGGGTGATCAGGGCGATGACACGGAACGACGTGGTCTCACCCCGGCTGCTGCCGCTGATCGCGGCCGGCGCCCTCGGGTGCGCCTTCGTCACGCACTGGATCGGACTCGACGCGATCTTCGGCGCGTTCACCTTCGGCCTGATCATGCCGCGCTCCTCGATGAAGCTGCTGAAGTCGTCGGTGAGCGTGCCGTTCGAACACATCACGACGCTGCTCATGCCGATCTTCTTCATCACCACCGGCCTCGCGGTCGACGTCACCCAGCTCGGCGGCGCCGGGGCGCTGGAGCTGGCCGCCGTCGTGGCCGTCGCCTGCTTCGGCAAACTGGCCGGCGCCACCGGGGCCGCCCGGGTGGCCGGCCTGACCTGGAAGGAGTCCTCGGTCATCGGCGTACTGATGAACACCCGGGGACTCACCGAACTGATCATCCTGAACGCCGGGGTCAGCATGGGCGTCCTGGACCAGCGGATGTTCACCATGATGGTGCTGATGGCACTGGTCACCACCGCCCTGGCCGGCCCGCTGGTCCCCCGCAAGTCCTACGCGCGCGCCGCCGCCGACCTGCCGCTGCCCGAGACGGCCCTGCCGCGCACCAAGTGACGGCCCGTATCCCTCGACGCCCCGCTGGAGACCGAGATGCCCTATCCCTACCGAAGTGCCTTCGTGACCGGAGCGTCGAGCGGCATCGGCGCGGAGTTCGCCGCCGGGCTGGCCCGCCGCGGCGTCGACCTGACCCTGGTCGCCCGCCGCGAGGACCGGCTCAAGCAACTCGCCGCCGACCTGGCCGACGCGCACGGCGTACGGGTCGACGTACTCGCCCTCGACCTCGGGGACGACTCCGGCCTCCAGACGGCGTGCGAGCGGCTGCGCGAGCCGGGGGAGCGCGCCGTCGACCTGCTGGTCAACTGCGCCGGTTACGGCTCGACGGGCTACTTCCGAGACCTGTCCCTGGCCCGGGAGACGCACCAGATCCGGGTCAACCTGCTGGCCCCGGTGGCGCTCACGCACGCCGCCCTCGGGCCGATGACCGAGCGCCGGCACGGCGGCGTCCTCAACGTCTCCTCCATCGTGTCGGGACTGCCGATGCCGAAGTCCGCGGTGTACGGCGCCGCCAAGGCGTTCGTCGGCTCGTTCGGGGAGAGCCTGTACCTGGAGGCGCGCGGCAGCGGGGTGCACGTCACCACCGTGCGCACGGGGCTGGTGCGCACCGAGTTCCACGAGGCCGCGGGGCTGGACACGGCCGGCCTGCCCAAGATGGCCTGGCTGACGCCCGGGCAGGTGGTGGAGCCGTCCCTGAAGGCGGTCGCCAAGGGCCGCCCGTTCGTCACACCCGGGGCCATGAACCGGATGCAGCCCTACTTCCTGAGCGCCACACCGCGGCCACTGCTCCAGGCGGTGGTGCGGCGGATGTACCGCGTCTGACCGCCCCCCCCGGTACACCGAAGCGGGCCCCGGCACACCAGGTGCCGGGGCCCGCTGCGGCGTACGGCTACTCCCGCCGGGCCAGCGGCGCGGCCGTGGCCCGCGCACCGCTGACAACGGTGTCCTCCAGGTCCACCAGGCCCAGTTCCAGCGCGAAGATGACCAGGCACAGCCGGTTGCGCAGGCCCAGTTTCCGCATCAGCCGCTGGACGTGCGAGCGCACGGTGTTGACGCTCACCCACAGCAGGTCCGCGATCTCGGTGTTGTCCCGGCCGGAGCCGATCAGCGCGAGCACCTCGCGTTCCCGCTCCGACATCACGCTCAGCGTGGCCCGCGCGTCGCGGTTCACCGTCCACTCGAAGGCCAGGTGCCCCGAGCTGAGCTGATCGCAGTGCAGCACCTCCTCCGCCATGACGGTGCAGCCCTGCGCCACCAGGAGGGCCGCGTCGGCCAGCTCCCGGTCCGGCGCGGTGCTCAGCACGATGCCGCGGGCACCGAACCACATGGCTCCGGACAGCTCCCGGAACGGCTCGTCGGCCACGAACAGCGTCGGCGCGTGCGAGACGGACGGCTGGGCGGACGGGTGGGACGTGAACCGGTGCGCCAGCATCATGCTGTCCCGGTCGACGGCGGCCACCACGAGATCCACCCGCGGGGCCGGCTGTCCCTGGCCCGGCAGTACCTCGAACTCGCCCAGTGCGACAAAACGTTCGTGCAGAGTGCGGCGTCTGACATCGTCATTTCCCATGACGCGCACGGATATCAATGACTCCCCCTGATCATCGACGGTTGCGCCGGCCTCGACGCGGGACGCGGACGCGCTACCTCCTCACCGCCCGTCGGACACCCGCCTTCTCGAGCCTCGGCAGCACCTCGGCCGAGAAGTACTCGAGTTCGCCAAGATAGTCGACGAACGACAGTGCGAGGCCGGAAACGCCCGCTTCGGCGAACGACACGATGCTGTCAGCTATCTCATCCGGCGTACCCACCAGCGGAAAGCCACCGTGTCCGGCCGCGAAGCGCGGACGGAACAGGTCTATTTGCGCTTGGCTAAACGACTGGGGGCTGATGCCCTGGCCGCTCATGACGGTGTCGACGCCCGCCCAGTCGGCGTTCTCCTCGGCGTAGTAACGCAGATACTCCTCGGCCTCGGCGCGGGTGGGCCGGCACACCACATAGGCGTTGGAGAGCACGCCGATCCGCGGCCGGCCGGCCCGCGCCGCGGCCTCCTCGACGCTGTCGACCAGGGCCCGGCCCCGCCGCGGATCGAAGGTGGCGGTCAGCAGGAAGTCGGCGTTGCGGGTGGCGAAGGCGCGGCCGGCCGGGGAGACGGCGGCGTTGATGACCGGCAGCCGGCCGGCGGCCGGCCGGGGACTGGTGCCGAGGCCGCGCAGGCCGGGGAAGAACTCGCCGTCGTGGTCGAAGGGTTCGTCCTCGCTCCACAGCCGGCGCACCACGTCCCACCACTCCTGGGCGTGGGCGTACCGCTGCTCGGGGCTGCCCGGCAGGTCGAGGCCGAACGCCTCGTACTCCGCCTGGTACCACCCGGCGACGATGTTGAGCCCGGCCCGGCCGCCGCCGATCCGGTCGAGGGTGGCCAGCTGCTTGGCGGCGACCACCGGGGGCAGCAGCGCGCTGTGCACGGTGGCGAAGACGCGGACGCGTTCGGTGGCCGCGAGCAGGCCGGCGGCCCAGGTGATGGTCTCCAGCACGCTGTCGTGGAAGGTGGTGCCGGGCCAGCCGATCCAACGGCCCACCGGCAGCAGGAAGTCGATGCCGGTCCGGTCGGCCAGCCGGGCGAGCCGGAGGTTGTCGTCCCAGCTCCCCGACCAGCGTTCGGGGACGGTGGTGATGGCCAGGCCGGATGATGCGTTGGGCGCGAACAGCCCCAGCTTGAAGCCGCTCTCGGCGGACATCGCGTGTGCCATGGAACCCTCTCCGGATGCTCGGAAGCTCGACATGCCCCGCCGGGGCCCGGGGGAGCCTGGAGGGGCATGTTCACCGTGTCAGAGGGCGATTAAGGCACCGTAAGAGCTGGGCAGTGCCCGCGCGGAAGGGGCGGCCGTCGGTCAGCCGGTCCAGGTGCCGCGGGCCCGGTAGGCGGGCCCCCAGAGGGTCTTCATGGCCATCCGCATCGGCGCCGGCATGAAGGAGCGCACCCGCTGGAGGTTCTCCTCGGACGCCTCGTCCAGCAGCCACGGGAACAGCTCGGCGGCCCCGGTCGGACCGAGGCTCTCGCGCTGTACGGCGGTGAAGGCCCTCCACTCCTCGGCGGTGAGCGCCTCCGCGATGTACGGCAGGCCGTCCGCCTCCTCGTGCGCCAGGTGCGACTCCAGACACGCGGCGAGGTCGGCCACCGCCTCCTCGGCCCGGTCCGCGGGCACCAGCGGGTCGGTCAGCACGGCGTCCACCCGGGCCAGCAGCGGGTCCAGCCGTTCGTGCTCGGCCTCCAGCTCGGCCAGCGTGGCGAGGGTTTCGGGGCGGTGGGCGAGGCCCTTGACCATCCGGGGCCACAGGTCCCGGTCCTCGCCCTCGTGGTGGATGTGCAGCTGCGACCTGAAGATCTGCCAGCCGGTCGCCACCCGCTCGCGGGCCAGCGGGTCGTCGCCGGGACCGCGGCCGGCCGCGGCCCGCTCCAGCCGTCTGAGGTCCCGCCGGAAGGCGTCGTGGCTGACCAGCATGATGGTGAGGTCCACGTGGCTCTTGCCGTTCCTGGCCATCCTTGCGCTCCGTTTCGGTGTGCTGTGCCGGATGTGCGGGGACACGCCGATGGGCGGCCGGGAAGGGGAGGCCGGCCGCCCATCGGGGATCTCGTTCGGACCGGGCGGGGTCAGGCGAGCTTGCGCCCCACCACGGCCGTCGCGTGCGCGGGCAGGCGCAGGACCTGCTCGACCTCCAGGCCCGCCGCCGTCATCCAGGAGCGGCACTCGGCGGCCGTGTACTCGTTGCCGGCCGGGGACTGCATCATCATGGTGAGGCTCATCAGGAGGGTGTCGGCGTCCCGCCGGTCGTCGTCGATCATCGGGTCGTAGACGATGACGGCGCCGCCGGCCGGGATCCGCGCGGCGGCCTGCGCGATCAGGTCCTGCCGGGTGGCCACCGGGGTGTCGTGCAGCACGTTGCCGAAGATCACCACGTCCGCGCCGGGGATCTGGTCGACGTAGAAGTCACCGCCGTGGAACGACATGCGGTCGCGCACGCCGCGCTCGTCGGCCAGTTCCTCCAGGAACGGCCGCATCACCGGCCGGTCGAAGACTCCGCCGCGCAGCCGCGGGTGGGCCTGGAGCAGGGTGCCGGCCAGGTTGCCGCGGGCGCCGCCGATGTCCACGAAGGAGGTGTGCCGCGACCAGTCGTAGCGCTGGGCCAGCTCCGGGCCGATGGCGCCGTTGAGGCTGTCCATGGCGCTGAGGAACTGGCGCAGCCGCTGCGGGTCGCGGAAGATCTGCGCGAACGGGACCTTGCTCTTGTCCTGGCCGTGGGCGTCGCCGGTGCGCAGCATGTCCGCCAGCGTCTCCCAGCCGGCGCCCATGAAGTCCGTGGTCATCCGCAGGAAGCCGCCGACGTACCCCTGCTGGCCGGGGATCAGGTTGCGGGCGGCGGCCGGGCCGTTGGCGTACACGCCGGCGGCGTCGCGGGTGAGCAGGCCCAGCGCGGTCAGCGAGTCCAGGAAGTCGGGCACCCCGCGTTCGTGCAGACCCATGCGGTCCGCTATCTGCCCGGCGGTGCCGGACTCCTTGCTGAGCGCTTCGAACAGGCCCATCTCCATGGCCGTCATGAGCAGCTTGCTGCGCATGAACGACCAGCCGATCAGCATGATGTCGAACGCGTCGTCCAGCGGGGCGCCGGGCGCCGGCGAGATGGTCTTTTCCGAGGTGGTCATGGAAGTTTCCTTTCGGTTCACGGTCAGGCCGTCCACATGCCGACGTTTTCCAGCGCCGCCCGGTCGGAGTCCAGGACGATCCGGTGGACCAGGCGGAGGTCGTCACCCGGCTCGATGCCGAGTTCGTCCACGAGGCACTTCCTCGTGGTGCGGTACACCTGAAGGGCTTCGCCACTGCGGCCCGACAGGAAGAGGGCGACCATCAGCAGCGCGTGCAGACGCTCGTTGTAGGGATTGGCGGCGACCAGCTCGCGCAGCCGGGCGATGGCCTCGCCGCGGCGCCGGCCAAGGCGCACCTCCAGGGAGATGCGACCCTCCTCGACGCCGATCCAGGACTCCTCCAGGCGGGAGGCGGCGCTCTGCACCAGCATGCCTTCGCGCAGCCCCACCAGGGGCGCTCCGCGCCAGAGTTTCGACGCCTTCGAGAAATGCTGGAGCGCGGTTTCCGCGTCGTGGTTCTCCAGGGCCGCCATGGCGAGTTCGCGATGCCGGTCGAATTCGACGACGTCCAGCATTCCGTCGCCGATGGAAAGATAGTACCCCGGCGGTTCCCCGATGAGGAACAGATCGCTGCCGGCGCTGCTGCTGTGCAGCATTTTCCGGAGCTGCGAAATATAGACGCGCAGCGCCTGGAGTGCTGTACGGGGCGGGCCCTGCGGCCACAGTTCGTCGATGAGGGACTCGATGGAGAGAACCCGGTGGTGATTGACCAGAAGGGCGGCCAGAAGCGCACGGAGCTTGTGTGCCTGCGGGGTGAGAATACGATCCCCGTCGTGCACCTGCAATTGTCCCAGAAGCTTGAAACGCACGTTTACTTATCCCCCGTTGCGGATCGGCGACTACTGATACGGTTTCAGCTTGTGCATGGCTCCGGCGAAGAATCCGAGGGGCCGCCCCTGGCGCCTCAGCAGACCGGTGTCGATGACCCGGCCCACGATGATCACGTGATCGCCGCCCGGGAGCTGCTGGGTCACCTCGCAGGTGATGTAGGCCAGCGAGTTGGTGAGCACGGGACTGCCGCCCAGCCCCGGCAGGGAGTTGACCTTGAGGAACCGGTCGACTCCGGAGGCGAACAGGCCGGCGATGCCGCGCTGCTCCTCGGACAGGATGTTCACGGTGAACGACGATCCGACGTCCAGGGCGGCGCGGAAGGACGACCTGTCGTGCAGACAGAAAAGGACCAGCGGGGGATCGAGGGAGAGCGAGGTGAAGGAGTTCACGGTCACTCCGAAAAGCTCGCCGGAGTAATTCGCCGTGATGACCGTCACGCCGGTCGCGAATCGCCCGAATATCGCGCGCAGTTGTCGCTGATCGATGAGTGCGTCGCGTTCCGCCGCGGTGGCTTGCTGTGCCATCGGTGCTTCTTCCTGTTTCATGTCGAGAGGCGTGTCGATTGTCCGAGGGGACGGAAAATGGATGGTGCCCCTCGAGGTGCGCGCTGACCACAGGAACTCGGTATTTTCTCTTCGATGGCTTGAAGCTACCAGTTGCCGACTGGGGTCGCATCAACCTCTCGGACGAACCGGGTCCGCTCCGCGGCGGCGGGGCGGGCCGGGGAATAGGTATGCGGCCCGGGACACACACTCGTCCCGGGCCGCATACCTATTCCGCGCGAGCTCAGAGCATCGCGGTGCCGCCGTCCACCAGGAGGTGGCCGCCGGTCAGGTACGACGACCGGTCCGAGGCCAGGAAGACGATGGCCTCGGCCACGTCCTCGGGGGTCCCGTTGCGCTTGACGGCGGTCCGGTCGGCGTTGGCCTTGCGGACATGCTCCGGCACGTCCGACGCGAGCGAGCTGAGGATCAGGCCGGGCGCCACCAGGTTGACCCGCACGCCGGCCGGCCCCACCTCGCGGGCCAGCGTCCGGGCCGCGGCCTCCAGCGCCGACTTCGACATGGACAGCGCGCCGAACCCCTCGGGGGAGCGCCGGGCCAGGGTGGCGCCGACGGCGACCACCGCGCCGCCGGCGGCGCGGTCGATCATGCCCGGCACCAGGGCGTGCACGGGGTTGAGGAAGGCGGCCAGTTGGGCCTGCACCACCTGGAGGGCCTGGCCGCGGGGCGCCTTCAGGAGCGGGCCCGGCCGGGCGGTGCGGCCGTCGACGCCGGCCGCGTTGGCGATCAGGATGTCGACCGGCCCGACCGCCTCCCGGGCCCGGTCGGCCAGCCGGTCGACCTCCTCGGCGCGGGTGACGTCGGCGGGCAGGGCCACCGCGGTGCCGCCGGCCGCCGTGATCTCCTCGACCACTTGCCGGGCGGCGGCCTCGTTGGACCGGTAGTTGACCACCACGGCCGCGCCCTGCCGGGCGAGCAGCCGGGCGGTGGCGGCCCCGATGCCGCTGCTGCCTCCGGTGACCAGGGCGGACTTTCCGGCGAACGGCCGGTACTGGGTTGCGTCGTCCATGATGCGTGGCTTCCTCACGGTGAGTGCTGCTGTCGGTGGGTGGGCGGGTCAGTGCCCCGATCCGGCCTTCAGCCGGCGGAGCGGGAGCAGGAAGACGAGCAGGAAGACCAGGCCGTAGACGGCCACCTCGTAGCGCAGGCCGGTCTTCATCGAGTCCGAGAAGTGCTGCTGGCGGGCCCGCTCCAGGGTCGCGTGCACCAGCCGCGGCACGGCGGGGTCGCCGGTGCGGCGAGCCCGCTCGTCGAGCGCCGCGCACTCGGGTACGGGGGCGGACCGGTCGTCGGTCCGGGCCTGGGCGGTGAAGCAGTCGACCAGGGCGCCCGTCAGCGCCCGGGTGTCCGTGGCGGACACCGCGAGATGCCGCAACTCGGCTTCCAGGTGCGGCACTTCGTGGCGGGCGGCGGCGCCGGCGTTGCCGCTCAGCAGGCCGAAGAAGATCGCGCCGAGCACCGCGACGCCGACCGCGTTGCCGGACTGGCCCACCGTGGCCTTGACGCCGGCCGCCGAGCCGGCGCTCGGGCCGACCGCCTCGGCGAGCACGACGTCGTTGACGGTGGTGACGATCAGGCCGAGGCCCAGGCCGACGACCAGACCGGCGGGCGCGAGCCGCCAGAAGGACAGGTCGGTCGGATAGGCGTCCAGTGTCACCATCAGCGCGACCATGCCGAGCGCCATCACGGCGGCACCGGCCTGCACCAGCCGCTTGCCCAGCCGGGGCAGCAGCGGGATGGCGATGCCGGAGGCCAGCCCGGTGCCGACCGCGATGGGCAGGAAGGCCAGGCCGGTGCGGAGCGCGGACCACCCGTAGCCGGCCTGCAACTCGACCGCCAGCACCAGGAAGAACGCGGAGATGCCGGCGAAGCTCATGAACTGGACCACCAGGCCGGTGCCGAAGGAACCGCCGCGGAACAGCGCCAGGTCGACGACCGGCCGGCCGCCCCGCCGCTCCAGCGCCCGCTGGTGCAGCAGGAACAGGCCCAGGGCCGGTGCCGCGAGGGCCAGCATCGTCCAGATCCACCAGGGCCATCCGGCGTCCCGGCCCTGGATCAGCGGGAAGGTCACCAGGGCCACCGCGCCGGTGCCCAGCACCGTGCCCACCAGGTCGAGGCCGGGCCGCTGGGCGGAGCGGTGCTCGGTCACCAGCAGCGTCGCCCCGACCGCGGCGAGCAGCCCGATGGGCACGTTGATCAGGAAGATCATCCGCCAGCCGGAGCCGAACAGGTCCAGGTCCACCAGCGCGCCGCCGACCAGTGGCCCCGCGATGCCGGCCAGCCCGGTGACGCCGCCGAGCGCGCCGAACGCGGCGGCCCGGTGCTTCCCGGTGAAGGTGACGTGGATGATCGCCTGGACCTGCGGGAACATCAGGGCCGCGGCGAGGCCCTGGAGCAGCCGGTACAGCACGATCTGGGTGCCGCCGGCCGCGGTGCCGCACAGCAGGGAGGCGGCGGCGAACGCGAGCACGCCCCAGACGAACACCCGGCGGCAGCCGTAGATGTCACCGAGCCGGCCGCCGGCCACCAGCCCGGCGGCGAACGTCAGTTGATAGCCCGCCAGGATCCACTGCACCTGGGCGTAACTGGTGTGGAAGGAGGTCTGGATCTCGGGGGACGCCACGGTGACGACCGTGACGTCGAGCAGTTCCATGAAGGCGGCCAGGAGGATGACGGCCAGTCCGAGCCAGGTGCGTCGCGACGGCGGCGGTGGATCGGACGGGGCCGTCCGGGCCGCGGTGCCAGTACGGAGATCACTCACGATGGGCTCCCGCAGGTTGCCGGACGAGCAAATAGTTAGTAGCCTAACGAACGATTTTCATCATGGTCAACCGGCTTTTGCCCGTCGGTTCGGCGGCAGGAGATACTGTGGTGACCAGGCAGCGAGCGGAGGTGCGGGTGCCTAAGCAAGAGGCCGACCAGGCACGGGCCAAGGAAACAGACGCGGGGCCGGTCTGGCTGCGCAAGAGCATCGCTCCCAAACTGCGGCTGGCGGCCAAGGAGTCGCGCGGGTTCTTCGAGGACGAACTCGGCAAGTCCGGGGTGACCTTCGCGACGTGGACGATCCTCGCGACGCTGAAGCTGGAGGGGTCGATGATCCAGCGCACCCTCGCCCAGTACCTGAGCATCGAGGGGCCCACGCTCTCCCGGCATCTGGAGACGATGGAGCGGCGCGGGCTGGTGGTGCGCACCCGGGACGGCGCCGACCGCCGCACCGCCGTGGTCGCCCTGACCGACGAGGGCCGCTCCCGGTACGAGGAGATCGAGTCCGTCGCCCTGCGCAGCCAGGAGCGGATGCTGCGCGGGCTCAGCGACTCCGACGTGGCGCAGCTGAGCACGCTGCTGGAGCAGATCCGCTCCAACGTCCGGCCGGACTGAGCGGGCACTGCGCGCGGTGCTGTCGGCATGGGGTTCCTCGCCTCGGTGACGCGTCCGCCCGCGCTCGCGCGCGGGCTCTGACGCATCTCAGTCGACGGCTGTGAAGCGGAGGTAAGGCAGCTGAAAAAGGGGCGTCCACCGGGTCACCGGTGGACGCCCCTCAGGTGTGCGCGGAACGGCACGGGAGCCGGTGGCGGCGGGGCCTTTCGGCGCGCGCCCGCCGCCACCGGGGTCACTCGGTGATGAAGTCGCCCATCATCGCCATGTCCTCGTGCTCCAGGTTGTGGCAGTGGATCATGAACGCGCCGGCGTAGTCCGTGAACCGGGTGACCACCTCCACGGCCTCGGCCGGCCGCAGGTCCACCGTGTCCTTCCAGCCGTGGTCGTACGCCCCCGGGGCACGGTTGTTGCGGGAGAGCACCTGGAAGTGGTCCAGGTGGAGGTGGACCGGGTGGTGGAAGTTGGTGGTGAAGCGCCACACCTCGGTCTGCCCCAGTTTCGGCCGGGCCAGCGCACGGCCCGGCTGGTACTCCTCGCCGTTGATCGTCCAGCCCGCGGTGGACCCCCGGAAGTGGAAGTCGCGGGTGACCGCCGCGCGGTCCGCGTCCAGCCGGGTCACCTCGCTCAGCCGCTGCGGCACCTTCGTGTCGTCGGCCGGTGAGCCGGAACCGACGTCGAAGCGCATCACCTCGGCGGTGGAGCCGTCCCCGAAGCGGTTCAGCAGCCGCACCTGGGTGCCGGGGCGGTAGCGGGCGAAGTCGACCACGACGTCGAAGCGTTCGGCCGGTGCCACCTCCAGCGAGTCGTGCCGGCGCGGCCGGTCCAGCAGCCCTCCGTCGCTGCCGACCTGCACGAACGCGCCGCCGCCCGGCGGCTGCGGGTCCAGCTCCAGCTTGTACAGCCGGGCGTTGGAGGCGTTCAGCAGCCGCAGCCGGTAGCGCAGCCGCTGCGTCGCCAGCACCGGCCAGGGCGCCCCGTTGACCAGCACCACGTCACCGAGCACGCCGTTCATGTACGCGTCGGTGACCCCCGGCACATGCAGCTCCGGGTCGATCCAGGGGTACTTGAACCGCCCGTCCGCGGCGAACGAACGGTCGGTGATCATCAGCGGGATGTCCCGCTCGCCCCGGGGCAGCGGCAGCCGCTCCTCCTCGTCGTCGTGGACCAGGTGGAACCCGGCGAGGCCCATCCACACAGCGGCGCCGGTGTATCCCATGCGGTGGTCGTGGTACCAGAGGGTGGCCGCCCGCTGGCTGAACGGGTACGTGTAGTTCCGGGTACCCTCGGCCAGGTCCATCGCCCCGTGGTCCATGGCCATGCCGTGCTCGCCGCCGGACATGTCCATCGCGGCGGTGTGGGCGTCGTAGGAGCCGTCGGCCGGCAGGATCAGCGAGGTCGGATAGCCGTCGCTGGCCGCCGGGGTGTGGCCGCCGTGCAGGTGCACCACGGCGGGCCGGTCCAGTTCGTTGCGGTGCCGCACGACGGTGCGCCGTCCGGAGCGGGACACGAGGGTGGGCCCCGGGAACGTGCCGTTGTAGGTCCACGCCCTGGTCCGGGTGCCGGGCAGGATCTCCAGTTCGGCGGCGCGCTGGGTGATCTCGTAGGTGTCCGTGGAGCCGCTCGTCGACACCGGTTCGAGCACCGGTGGGACCGGCAGCGGCACCTGGTAGCGCTTCGGCAGTTCGGCGTCGCTGGTGAGCAGTTCGCCGGGGCGGCCCTCGGCGACGTAGTCGCTCAGCAGTGGCCAGCCCGCCGCCGTGAGGGCGCCGGCGCCGAGCACCGCGCCGCCCGCGCCGAGGAAGGCGCGCCGTTTCACGGGACCAGCTCCGTCTCGACCGTGCTCGCCCGCTCGGCAGCGGCCGGGCCGGTCCGCGGCAGGGGGGTGGTCATCGCCCGCTGGGAGAGCACGGCGACGGCCGAGACCAGGACGACGCCGAGCACGACGTGCGCGGCCACGCTGCGGTTCAGGCCGAGCATCATCTGGCCGACGAGCGCGAGCAGCACCACGAGGGAGGCCGGCAGCACCGACCCGGGGCCGCCGGTCCGGCGGACGAGGAACGCGGCCACGGCCATCAGGACGGCGACGACCACGATGCCGCGGCCGAGCAGGCCGTGCATCCGCAGCATGTCGAAGTGGCCGCCGAGGAAACCGCCCGCCAGGGCGACCTGGGCGAGCATCAGCACGGACTGGAGGATCGCGGTGATCCGCAGGGAGATCAGGGACTTGCGTAACGACATGGGTGTACCTCAACGGCGTCGTGGGACAAAGGCGCTGGCGCCCAGCGGTTCGCAACAGTTCGTGAGCTATCAAATCGTCTTGTCGGGTCCGTGCGCAACCCCGTCCCGCGCGGGCGGGCGCGGGAGCGGAGTCCGGCCGATCTTGACCCGGGACGGTTAAGCGCCGATAAAGCGGACCGTCGGGTCCGCCTCAAGCCGGGCCGGCACGTGTTTCCCGCACGTCGCGCGCTGCCTACGCTTTCCCGGCGCACCCCCAGCCACGACCCGGAGGCCGGCCCATGCCGCACACCCATGCCCGAACCCCCTGGATACGACGGCTCGTCGCCGCCCCGCCGACGGCCGCCCCCGGCTGGTCTGCTTCCCGCACGCGGGCGGCTCCGCCAGCTACTTCCGGCCGCTCGCGATCGCGCTGTCGCCCCGGGTGGAGACCGTCGCCGTGCAGTACCCGGGGCGGCAGGAACGCCGCGCCGAGGCCCCGCTGGAGAGCGTCGAGCGGCTGGCGGACGAGGCGTTCGACGCCCTGCGCGGCCAACCGCCCGGACCCTTCGCGCTGTTCGGGCACAGCCTCGGCGCGCTGGTCGCCTTCGAGGTGGCCCGGCGGTTCGAGGCGGCCGGCGCGGAGCCGCCGCTGCGGCTGTTCGCCTCGGCCGGCTGCGCGCCCTCGGTACTGCGCCGGCCCACCGCCCAGCTGGCCGACGACGCGACGCTGCGGGCCGAACTGTCCGCGCTCGGCGCCGCCGACCGGGGCCCGCTGTCGGCGGCCGAGCTCCGCGCCCTGCCGCTGCCCGCGATCCGCGCCGACTACCGGGCGGTGGCCCGGTACCGGGCCGACCCCGGGGCCCGCGTCGGCATCCCGGTGACCGCGCTGGTCGGCACCGAGGACCCGATCGTCTCCCGGGCCGACGCCGGCGCGTGGGCCCGGCACACCACCGCGGCCGGTGCCCTGCGGGTCTTCGCCGGCGGCCACTTCTACCTGGACCACCAGGTGCACGGCGTGGCCGCGGCCGTCGTCGACGCGCTCGCCGGGCGGCCCGCCCCGGCCGCCCCGTGATCCCCGCCGGGCCGGTTCACGCCCGACCGTCACCGTGCTTTGGCCTCGCTTAATCGGCCCTCCCTACGGTCGAGGGGCACCGCCGCTCGGGCGGGTGGAGACCCTGACGCATCCCTTGGAGAGCCGATCGATGACGACTGTCACTGGCCAGGTCAAGCCCGCCGACGTGTGGCGGAAGGCGGACGACGCGAAGCAGTTCCTCGACCGGGCGGCGGTCGAACTGGCCTCGGTCAAGCGGGAACTCGACGAGCTGCTGCGGGTGGGCACCGGCAGCCACGTCCTGGACGTCGGCTGCGGCACCGGCAACGACGTACGGGCCATCGCCGAGCGGGTCGGCCCCACCGGCCGGGTGGTCGGCCTGGACTCCAGCGAGGAGCTGATCGCGCGGGCCCGGCCCGCGGCCCCCGGCGCCGCCGAGACCGAGTTCCACCACGGACAGGCCGACGCGCTGCCGTTCGCCGACGCCACCTTCGACGCGGCCCGCGCCGAGCGGGTCATCGAGCACGTGCCCGACCCCGCGGCGGCCGTCGCGGAGATGCTGCGGGTCGTCAAGCCCGGCGGGCAGCTGCTGGTCACCGACCCCGACCACGGCCTGTGGGCGCCCGACCTGAGCGACCCGGACGTCACCCGCACCATCATGAACTGGTGGAGCGACCACGTCCCCAACCCGTGGGTGGCCCGCCGGCTGCGCGGACTGTTCACCCGGGCCGGTGCCGTCGACGTCACCGTCAGGCTCCAGCCGGTCGTCCTCACCAGCCTGGCCGCCGCCGACTCCCTGACCTGGATCGGCAAGGCCGCCGCCGTGGCCGGCGCCCAGGGCATCGTCGACGAGAGCGCCGCCCGCGCCTGGGGCGAGGAACTGCTGCGCCGGGACGCCGAGGGCACCTTCCTGATGTTCGGCACCTTCGTCGTCGTGACGGGGACCAGGAAGTGACCGCCCGGACCGTCGTCGCGGAACACGCGCGGCTCGCGGAGCACTGGTTCGCCAGGGCCTGGGCCGGCGGCGACGTCAGTATCGCCGACGAGGTGTTCGCACCGGATTTTGAACTCAACGGCCGCGCCGTCGGCCCGGACGGCCCGCGGCGCAGTGTGCGCGCCGTGCACAGCGCGTTCTCCGACATCGGCGTCGAGCTCGACGTCGTCGTCACGGACGGCACGCACGTCGTGACCCACTACACCACCACCGCCCGGCACACCGGCAGCTACCGGGGCGTCGCGGCCTCCGGCCGCTGGATCAAGGTCTCCGGAATCGTCATCTGGGAGATCCGCGACGGCCGGGTCGTGCGCGACCGCAACGTCTTCGACACCGGCGAGGTGGTCGCCCAGATCACCGGAGCGACCGGCGCCACCGCCCACGCCAAGTGACCGACAACGAGGAGCATGTGACATGAGCGAATCCGGTACCGCCCGGCAGGACCACGACGTCATCATCCTGGGCGCGGGCAGCGCCGGCACGGTCCTCGGCGCCATCCTCGCCCGCCACGGCGCCCGGGTGCTGCTGATCGACGCGGCGGTGCACCCGAAGTTCGCCGTGGGGGAGTCCACCACGCTGTACACCCTCAAGGGCTACCGGCAGCTCGCCGAGCGGTACGGCATCCCGGAGCTGGAGTACCTGACGTCGTACGAGTCGGGGCTGGAGAACATCGGGCCGACCTCCGGCGTCAAGAAGCACTTCGGCTTCATGCTGCACAAGGAGGGCGAGGAGCCCGACCCGCTGGAGGTCAACCAGTTTAGCCCGCCGTCCAAGGCGCTGCAGACCGGCCACCTGTTCCGGCAGGACACCGACGCCTTCCTCTTCCACACCGCCATCAAGTACGGCTGTGCAGTCCGGCAGGGCTTCAGGGTGGCCGACATCGAACTCGGTGCGGACGAGGTCGCCGTGCGGGACGCGGCCGGCGAGCGCTACACCGCCCGTTACCTGGTGGACGGCAGCGGCTTCCGCTCCCCGGTCGCCGACAAGCTCGGGCTGCGCGAGGGCCCGGACGCCCTCAAGCACCACTCGCGGTCCATGTTCACGCACATGATCGGGGTGAAGCCGACCGACGACGTGCTGCGCATGGAGCCGGAGGACCTGCCGCCCATCCCGTGGGCCGAGGGCACCATGCACCACATGTTCGAGCGGGGCTGGATCTGGTCCATCCCGTTCAACAACGAACCGCGCTCCAAGAACCCCCTGGTCAGCGTCGGCCTCACCTTCGACGAGCGGCTCTACCCCAAGCCCGACGGGGTCACCCCGGAGGAGGAGTTCCGGGCGTTCATCAAGCGGTTCCCGGCGGTGGAGCGGATGTTCGCCGACGCGGTCACCGTGCGGCCCTGGGTCTCCACCGGCCGGCTCCAGTACACCTCCAAGGAGACCGTCGGCCACCGCTGGTGCCTGATGTCGCACGCGGCGGGCTTCCTCGACCCGCTGTACTCCCGCGGCCTGACCAACACCACCGAACTCATCAACGCCTTCGCCTGGCGGCTGCTGGAGGCGCTGCGCGAGGACGACTTCGACGTGGCGCGCTTCCGCTACGTCGACACCCTCCAGAAAGGGCTCATCAAGTACAACGACGCGCTCGTCAACGCCTCGTTCATCTCCTTCTCCGACTACGAGCTGTGGAACGCCGTCTACCGGGTGTGGGCCGCCGCCGAGGTGCCCATCAACCTGCGCTTCGACCGCTTCATCGAGAAGTTCCGCGAGAGCGGCGACGACCAGGTCTTCCGGGACATGGAGGACGTCGAGTTCCCGGGCCTGCTGCTGCCCGACCAGCCCGCGTACAAGGCCGTGTTCGACGAGATGGTGGTCCTGTGCGACGCCGTGGACCGGGGCGAGATGCCCGCCGCCGTCGCCGGACGCAGGCTCATGCAGGCCATCGAGGCGTCACCGGGCATCCTGCGCGGCATCGGCGTGGAGGACAAGAACCGGCGGTTCATGTTCCCCGGCATCCCCGAGCTGAAGGCGATGTCCGCCTGGCTCCTGGACGACGCCCCCGAGGAGATGCGCTACCTCGCGCCGACGCAGCCCGCGGTCCCGGCGGGCACCGGCAGCGCCGTACGCGAAGTGATCATTCCCGAGTAGTACGGAAGGCGGGCGGACGTGTCGGACGTGCGGCGGGGAGCGGGGGACGGCCGGCGGCCGGGCCTCCTCGTGGTCCTGGCGAAGGGGCTCTGGATGTGCGCGGGCCATCTCGGCCGGGTCGTCTACGACGGACTGCGGGCGGCGGGCGCGGTATGGGTGTACGTCCCGCCGGACGCCGACCCGGCCGACGATCCCGAGCCGTCCGGGACGGTCCTCAACGCCCCGCCGGACGGCCACCCGGAACGGCTGCCGGCGGCGCCCGCCCCGTCCGCCGAGGAGATCGACCTGTGGGCGCGCTTCTACGCCGACGACTGACCGGCCCCCGCCGCCCGCGCCCACCCCTGACGCACATCTCGCCCTTTCCGCAACGGAGTTGAAGATGGACAAGCGACTGTTCACCTCGGAGTCGGTGACCGAGGGCCACCCCGACAAGATCGCCGACCGGATCAGCGACACGATCCTCGACGCGCTGCTGCGCCAGGACCCGGCGGCCCGCGTCGCGGTCGAGACACTGATCACCACCGGCCAGGTGCACGTCGCGGGCGAGGTGACCACCACGGCGTACGCCGACATCGCGGCCCTGGTCCGCGAGACCGTCCTCGGCATCGGCTACGACTCCTCCGCCAAGGGCTTCGACGGGGCCTCCTGCGGTGTGTCGGTGTCGATCGGCGCGCAGTCCCCGGACATCGCGCGGGGCGTCGACACCGCGTACGAGAACCGGGTCGAGGGCGACGCGGACGCGCTGGACAGGCAGGGCGCCGGCGACCAGGGCCTGATGTTCGGCTACGCGAGCGACGAGACCCCGAACCTGATGCCGCTGCCGATCGAACTGGCCCACCGGCTGTCCCGCCGGCTGACCGAGGTGCGCCGCGACGGCACCGTCCCCTACCTGCGCCCCGACGGCAAGACGCAGGTCACCGTGGAGTACGACGGCGACCGGGCGGTGCGCCTCGACACCGTCGTCGTCTCCACCCAGCACGCCGCCGGCATCGACCTGGACGGGTTGCTCACCCCGGACGTCCGCGAGCAGGTCGTCGAGCCGGTGCTGGACCGGCTGGCCGGCGACGGCATCAAGGTGGAGACCGACGGCTACCGCCTGCTGGTCAACCCGACCGGACGGTTCGAGATCGGCGGCCCGATGGGCGACGCCGGGCTGACCGGCCGCAAGATCATCATCGACACCTACGGCGGCATGGCCCGGCACGGCGGCGGGGCGTTCTCCGGCAAGGACCCCTCCAAGGTGGACCGCAGCGCGGCGTACGCGATGCGCTGGGTGGCCAAGAACGTGGTGGCGGCCGGACTCGCGCGGCGCTGCGAGGTGCAGGTCGCCTACGCCATCGGCAAGGCGGAGCCGGTCGGTCTGTTCGTGGAGACCTTCGGCACCGGCACCGTCCCGGTCGGCACCATCCAGCGGGCCGTCACCGAGGTGTTCGACCTGCGCCCGGCCGCGATCATCCGGGACCTGGACCTGCTGCGGCCCATCTACGCCGAGACCGCCGCCTACGGCCACTTCGGCCGCGAACTGCCGGACTTCACCTGGGAGCGCACCGACCGCGCCGCCGCCCTGACCGCGGCGGTCGGGCGGTAACCCGCGGCCGTCCCCGCCCCCAGCCTTCGAGAGGAGTCGTATGCACGAGGAACCGGAGGACCAGCGACGCGAGCGGGAACAGTCACCGGCGCCGCCACTCGTCCTGGCCGGCGTGGAGGACGATCCGGCGGAGCGGCACATCGTGCGCGGCATCGACTGAGGCCGCCACCCGCCACCCGCCATCCGCCTCCCACACACAGACACAGCGCAGCGCGCGGCCCCGGCCGCGGCTGCGCTGTCCGTGCTGCCGGCCGGGCCCGGGCCCGGTGGTTTGCCGCGGGTTGATGGGGGCTTTGCGGCGCGCTGGCACGGTCGGTGGGTCGATCTCGAATCTTCAGTGAGGCGAAAATGGCCAAGTCCGTCAACGAAGAACTGGAACCACCGCCGGTCAGGAACATCCGTTCCCTCACGGGCCTGCGGTTCCTGATGTCCCTCACCGTGTTCATCTCGCACATCGCCGTGATGACGCCGGTCCCGCACGTGAACGACGTCCTCGGACTCGCCGGCTCCGGCGGTACGTTCTTCCTCGTCCTGTCCGGCTTCGCGCTGACCTGGAGCTTCCGCGGCAACGACACCTTCGGTTGGTTCATGGGCCGTCGCATGGCGCGGATCTGGCCCACCCTGGTGATCGCGATCGCGCTGCCCCTCGGCTTCGCCCTGGCGGCCCCCGGGACCGACGTGGCACACATGACCGGCGCGGCGCTGGCCAGCCTGTTCTTCGTGCAGGCGTGGATACCGGGCGTGGTGCTGGAGACCACCAACCCGGTGACCTGGATGCTGTCCTGCGTCGTCTTCTTCTACGCGATCTTCCTGTGGGTCGGCCGCTTCGCGCTGCGCCGCAGCCTGCGGCAGCTGGCCTGGATCGCCGTCGCGACCCTCGCCTACGGCTGGGCGCTGCGGATCGTGCTGTGGCTCGCCTATCCGCCCAGCGAGCCGCTCTCGCTGGACGACGCGAGCGGGCTGACCTTCGGGATCTACTCACCGCCGGGCCGGATCCAGGAGTTCCTGTTCGGCGTGCTGATGGCCGCGGCCATGCGCCGGGGACTGCGGTTCCGCTTCTCGGTCGGCCAGGTCACCGCCGTCATCGCGGTCGCCCTCGGCCTGATGTGGCTGCTGGCCGGCGCCTCGATCCGCAGCGAGGTGCCGCACGACCCGCTGGACCTGGTGATGGCCCCGCTCTACGCCTGTCTGCTCGCCGCCTACACCCAGCGCGAGATCGACGGCCGCGGCTCGCTGTGGGCCCGGCCCGCGCTGGTCTCGCTCGGCAAGATCTCGATGGGCGTCTACCTGTTCCACTTCACGGTGATCTTCACGGTCGCCGCGATGGTCTACCCGGACAAGGAGATGGTGGATTTCTTCCTGGACCCGGTCACGCCGGTCAACGCGCACTGGCTGTGGGCCGGCGTGAGCCTCGCGGTCTCCCTGCTGGTGGGCTGGCTGGTGCACCGCTTCTACGAGGACCCCGTCGAGCGCCGCATCAGGGCGTTCCTGGACGCCCGTTCGGGCCGCCGCCGGCCGGCCGCGCACCGGCCGGCCGAGACGGGCCGGGAGGAACTGGTCGGCTCGCCCGGTGCCGGACGGCCCGAGTAGGCCCGTCCGCCCGCACCGCCGGGGGCCGGTCGCAGCCGCAGGGCCGCCGACCGGCCCCTTCCGCAGTCCCGGCGGCTCAGTCCGTACCGGGCTGCACGATCCCCGACTCGTAGGCCACGATGACCAGTTGGGCCCGGTCCCGGGCGTCCAGCTTGCCCATGATCCGGCTGACGTGGGTCTTGGCGGTCAGCGGGCTGAGGCCGAGCGCCTCGGCGATGTCGGCGTTGTTCAGACCGCGCGCCACCAGCACCAGGACCTGCTGCTCCCGGGGCGTGAGCGCGGCGAGCCGGGCGGGCACGGCCCGGGCCGGACCGCCGGGGCCGGGGGCGCGCAGCACCTGCGCGATGAGCCGGGCGGTGGGGCCGGGGGAGAGCAGCGCCTCGCCGGTGGCCACCGTGCGGATCGCGTCGAGCAGGTCGGCCGGCCGGGTGTCCTTGACCAGGAACCCGGAGGCGCCCGCCCGCAGCGCCTCGACCACGTGCTCGTCGGTGTCGTACGTCGTCAGGATCAGGACCTTGACGCCGGCCAGGTCCTCGTCGGCGGCCAGCACCCGGGTCGCCTCGATGCCGTCCAGGTCGGGCATCCGCACATCCATGACGACCAGGTCGGCCCGGGTGGTCCGGGCCAGCTCGACGGCCTCCTTGCCGGTACCGGCCTCGCCCACCACCACCATGTCGGGGGCCGACTCGACGAGCATGGCGAACGCGGCCCGGACCAGGGTCTGGTCGTCGGCGAGCAGTACGCGGATGGGGATGGTCATCGGATCGCCCTGTCTGTGTCCGGATCGGTGTCCCGGGCCGCGGCACCGGCGTGGGCCGGCACCGGGGCGGTCCCGGCGCGCGTTCCGGGGTTCTCGGTGCTCCGCATGGTGCCGGTGTGTTCGCCGGCCTTCCCGGCCCGGTGCTGCCGGGTCCGCCCGGCAGGTTGGGCCGGCTGCCCCGCCGGCCCGGTGGCCGGCCCCAGCGGCAGCACCGCCCGCACCTCGAACCGGCCGCCGGGCCGCGGCCCCGCCTCCAGGGTGCCGCCGACGCTGCGGGCCTGCTCCCGGATGCCCACCAGTCCGAAACCCGGCGGGTGCGCGGCGGGCGGCACCGGCTCGGTGGCCCGGTTGGTGACCTGGACGTGCAGCGCGCCGTCCGTCTCGCGCACCAGCAGCTCGACGGCGGGGTGCGGCCCGCCGTGCCGTACCGCGTTGGTCAGCGCCTCCTGCGCGATGCGGTAGGCCGCGGCGCCGACGGCGGGCGGCGCGTCCGGCGCCGCGGCGATCCGCAGGGTCACCGCGGCACCCGCGGTACGGGCGGTGGCGGCCAGGCCGGGCAGCGCGTTGAGGCCGGGCAGCGGGCCGCGCCCGTGCTCCGGACCCGACCGCAGGACCTGGAGGGTGGCCCGGATCTCGGTGCGGGTCGCCCGGCAGGTCTCCGCGATGTCCTCCAGCGCCCGGGCCACGGCCGCCCGGTCCAGCCGGTCCGGGTCGGCGTTGAGCACATGGGCCGCCACCGAGGTGCGGACCCCGACCAGGGTGATGCTGTGGGCCAGCAGATCGTGCAGGTCGCGGGCGATGCGCAGCCGTTCCTCCACCACGCGGCGGCGCACCTCCTCCTCGCGGGACAGCTCGGCGCGCTCGGCGCGTTCGACGGCGGCGGCGACGTTCTGCCGGTGGTAGCGCAGACAGATCCCGAAGGCCAGGAAGGCCACGATCCACCCGGACACCCGCAGCGCGTCGGCCCCCTGGGGCAGCCCCTGGGAGAACTTCACGGCGAGCATCACCCCCACCACCCCCGCGCCCGCCACCACGGAGCGCAGCACCGGCCCGGTGGCGGCGACGGTGTAGAGGGCGGCCATGGAGACCACCATCAGCGCGCCGTGATGGTAGTCGAGCGCGTGGTACGGCACCAGGAAGCAGACCAGGGCCAGGAACGACAGCAGCGGCGCCCGGCGCCGCCACACCATCGGCAGATGCGCGCCCAGCAGCAGCGCCCAGCCCACGGTGTCGGGCGCCCGCCCGTCGTCCTGGCCGAGCCGCCCGATGACCACGGCGCTGACCGCCATCAGTACCGCCGACAGCGCGTCCTGGCGCCGGACTTGCCGCTCGCTCGCGGTGGCGCCGCCGGCCGGCCGGCTTACCGCTCGGATCGCGTTCACGTACGTATCGTCTCCCCCTGGGCTGTGCAGCGTGGACGGGCGCCCCGCGCGGTGCGGGGCGCCCGTGGGCGGGTCACGGAGTGGGCGACAGCTTCCGCTCCTGTTCGGCGGGGGCCGCCGCCGGGGTGCGGGACAGCGGGCCCGGCCACCACACCTTGCGGCCCAGCGCCACGCTCGCGCTGGTCACCAGGTACGTGCGCACCAGGAAGGTGTCGAGCAGCACTCCGACCGCGATCACGAAGCCCAGCTCCACCAGGGTGACCACCGGCATCGCGGTCAGCACCGCGAAGGTGCCGGCCAGGACCAGTCCCGCCGAGGCGATGACCCCGCCGGTGGTGCGCAGCGCGGTGAGCGCGGCGGTGCCCGGGTCCTGGCCGTTCAGGCACTCCTCGCGCATCCGGTGCATCAGGAAGATGCCGTAGTCGACGCCGAGGGCGACGAGGAACACGAAGGACAGCAGGGCCAGCGCCGGGTCGGTGCCCTCGAAGCCGAAGAGCGGCCCGAAGACCAGACCGGCGATGCCCAGCGAGGCGCCCCACACGGCGACCACCGCGGTGAGCAGGATCAGCGGCGCGACCAGGCTGCGCAGCAGGGCGACCAGGATGAGCAGGACGGCGGCCAGCACGATCGGCACCACGATGACGCGGTCGCGGTCGTTGGTCTCCTTCAGGTCGAGCTGCTCGGCGCTCAGGCCGCCCACGTAGGCGTCCTGGCCGTCGAGTTCGGCGCGCAGCGCCTCGATCGTGGCGGTCTCGCCGGAGGTCTGCGGCACCGAGTCGGTGATGACGGAGATCTCGGTCCAGCCGCCGCTGCTGCGCCCGCGTTCCGCGCTCTCCACCCCGGCGGTCGCCCGCACGGTCCGCATGACCTCGGCGGCCCGGTCGGTGGCCGCGGCGATGACCAGGGGTTCGGTGCCCCGGTCGGGGAACGCCCCGGCGAGCGTCTGGGTGGCGACGATCGACTCGGGCGTCTCGGTGTAGGAGTCCTCCTGCTTGAGGCTCTCGGGCAGGCTGAAGGCGCCGAGCGCGAGCGCGCCGAGCAGTACGGCACCGGAGGCCAGCACCGTCAGCGGCCGGCGGCCGGCGGAGCTGCCCATCGCGGAGAACAGCGAGCGGCGGGCCTTGGGCCGGGAGCCGTAGACGGGCACCGACGGCCAGAACACCCGCCGGCCCAGCAGCACCAGGACGGCCGGCAGCAGGGTCATCATGGCGGCCAGCGCGCACAGCACGCCGAGGGCGCCGAGCGGGCCCATGCCGCGGCTGCTGCCGAGGTCGGCGAAGAGCAGGCAGAGCAGACCGACCGCGACGGTCCCGGAGGAGGCCAGCACGGCGGGGCCGCAGCCGCGCAGGGTGGCCCACATGGCGTCGTAGGGCTGTGCGGCGCGGCGCAGTTCCTCGCGGTAGCGGGCGACGATGAGCAGGGCGTAGTCGGTGCCCGCGCCGAACACCAGGATCGTCATGACGCTGGAGCTCTGGCTGCTGATGGTGGTGTCGAAGAGCTGGTTGAGGCCGTAGGCGGCGCCCATCGACATGAAGTCGGCGATGCCGGCCACCGCGAGCGGCACCAGCCACAGGAACGGGCTGCGGTAGATGAGGATCAGCAGGATCGCCACGACGGCGACGGTGGTGTACAGGACCGGGCCGCCCACCGAGCCGTAGAGTCCCCGCGCGTCGGAGGAGATGGCGTCGGGGCCGCCGACCCGCACGTCCAGGCCGTCGCCGCCGCGGGTCACCTCCCGCACGTCGGCGACGAAGGCGTCCCGTTTCTCGTCGTCCTGGCCGGGGGTGGTGGTGCTGACCGGATACATGACGGTGCTGCCGTCCTCGGACGTCACCGCCCGCGGGGTGCCGGTCAGTTCGAACTGCCCGTCGATCCGGGTGATCTGTGCGGCGGCCGTGGCCCTGTCGGTCCCGGTGAGGGCGCCGTCGCGGTGGTAGACCACGACGATCGAGGTCGCCTCGCCGCCCGGCATCGCGTCCTGGATCTTGGCGACCTGGGTGGAGTCGGCACTGGTCGGCAGGTAGTCGACCGCCCGGTTCACCTGTACGTCGCCGAGTTTGGTCGCGAACGGCGCGACGACCGCGAGCAGGACGATCCACAGACCGAGCACCGCCCAGGGCAGGGCCTTGCGGCGCATGCCGCTCTTGCGCTCAACGCCTCCCATGCGGGGGCCTCCTTAGATTCCTATTTATTCGTTAGCTATCGATGTTAATGGACGGGCTCCAGTCTTGGGGGAACGGACGGCGAATTCGTCGCGCGGCAGGGGGAGTTGCCGGATACTCCCCAGGGAGGCGGTCGGCCGGGCCTACTCCCCGGGGAGTAGTGGAAGGCCCCGGAGTCCGTGTGGCATGCTCGTGACATGTCTGGCGCCGCGCGGGCGGGCCCGCACGCTAGGGTGCGCGCGTGAATCCTCAAGTCGTCATTGGATCAGGGCCCGCCGGTGCCGCCACCGCGCGGCTGCTGGCCGAACAGGGCCACCCCGTACGTGTCGTCACCCGGTCGGGCCGGGAACCCGAACCCGGCATCGAGCACATCGCGCTGGACGCCGCCGACCCCGCGGCGCTCACCGACGCCGTGCGCGGCGCGAGCACCGTCTACGGCTGTGCCGCACCGCCGTACCACCGCTGGGCCGACGACTGGCCGCCGCTGGCCGCGTCGCTGCACACGGCGGCCGAGGCGACCGGCGCCGTCCTGGTCATGCTGGGCAACCTGTACGGATACGGGCCGGTGGACGGCCCGCTGACCGAGGACCTGCCGCCGGCGGCCACCGGCCGCAAGGGCCGGGTGCGCGCCGCCGTCTGGGAACGCACCCGCGAACTCGCCGAACAGGGCCGGATCAAGGCGGTCGAGGTACGGGCCGCCGACTTCTTCGGCCCCGGCGTCACCGACGGCGGCCACCTGGCCGCCCGGGTGATGCCCCGGCTGCTGCGCGGCAAGCCGGTCTCCGCCCTCGGCGACCCGGACACCCCGCACAGCTGGAGCTATCTGCCCGACGTGGCCCGCGCGCTGGTCGAGGTCTCGGGCGAGGAACGCGCCTGGGGCCGGGCCTGGCACCTCCCGAACCAGCCCGCGCTGTCCACCCGGCAGATGGTGGACCGCCTCGCCGCCCAGGCGGGCACCGCACCGGTCGCGGTCCGCGGCCTGCCGCCGGCCGTGCACGCCGTCGCCGCGGTCTTCTCCCCGCTGCTGCGCGAACTGCGCGAGGTCCGCTATCAGTTCGACCGGCCCTTCGTCGTCGACTCCAGCGCCTACGAGGCCGAGTTCGCGCTGCGGGCCACCCCGCTCGACGAACAGCTGAGGGCGACCGTGGACTGGTGGCGCGCGCGAGTGGGGGACACCCCATGAGACCCGAGACCACCCACCCCCCGGCAGCCACGCCCCGGGCACGCCACGACGACGTCGCCATCGTGGGCATGGCCTGCCGCTTCCCCGGCGCGGCGGACCTGAACCAGTACTGGCGGCTGCTCACCGACCCCCGGCCGCAGTTCACCCGGGTACCCGACGAGCGGTGGCGGTCCGCCGCCTTCCTCGGGGAGTCCTTCCGGGACGCCTCGGCCGCCTACACCGACACCATGGCGCTGCTGCCGGACGTGGGCCACTTCGACGCCGCCCACTACGGCATCCCGCCGCGCCGGGCCCGCGCGATGGACCCGCAGCACCGGCTGCTGATCGACCTGGCCCGCGAGGCGGTGCAGGACGCGGGCTGGGAGGCCGAGGGCTTCGACCGCGAGGAGACCTCGGTGATCACCGCGCTCACCGAGAGCGGGTACCGGGAGATCAGCACCCTCCAGATCCGGATGCGCCAGCTGGCCGGCGGCGAGTTCGGGACGGGAACCACCGACACCGGGGCGCTGGAGATGGTCCGCGCGGTCGACCGGCTGCACGGCACCTCCGTCGCCGGACTGCTGCTCAACATGGGCCCCAACACGGTCAGTTCGGTGCTCGATCTGCACGGCGAGAGCTACGCGCTGGACGCGGCGTGCTCCGGCGGGCTGATCGCCGTGGCCAACGCCGTGCACGCGCTGCGGGCCGGCCGCAGCCGGATCGCCCTGGCCGGCGGCGCCCAACTCGTGCTGACCCCCGACCTGTTGATCGGACTGTGCCGGATCGGCGCGATCTCGCGCAGCGGCCGGTGCCTGCCGTTCGGCGCGGACGCCGACGGCTTCGTGCTCGGCGAGGGCGCCGGCATCCTGGTGCTGCGGCCGCTGACCGACGCGCTCGCGGCCGGCGACCGGGTCTACGCGGTGATCCGCGGCGTGGGCACGGCCAACGACGGGACCGTGCAGGGCGGCATGCATCCGCAGGCCGCCGGTCAGCTGCGCGCCCTGCGCCGCGCCTACCGGGACGCGGACCTCGCCCCGGACGCGGTGGGCTACCTGGAGGCGCACGGCACGGCGACCACGGTCGGCGACCCGGTGGAGATCGGTGCCCTGCGCGAGCTGCGCGGAGCGGACGGCGCGCCCGCCTACCTCGGCGCGGTCAAGGCGGTGGTCGGGCACTCGCTCGCCGCCGCGGGCCTGGCCGGGCTGATGAAGGCCGCCCTGGCCGTGCACCGCGGACTGGTGCCGCCGCAGCCCGCGTTCGGGCTGACCGGTGCCGCCGGGCTGGACGCGGCCCGCCTGACCGTCCCGACCCGCGGCACCCCGTGGCCGGACGCCGGGCAGCCGCGCCGGGCGGGCGTCAGCGCCTTCGGCTTCGGCGGCACCGGCGTCCACCTGGTGCTGGAGGAGTGCGCCACGCGGCCGGCCCGCCCGGAGCGGGACGAGGCGCCGCAGCTGCTGGTGCTCACCGCCCGGGACCGGTCCGGACTGGCCCGGCACGCCCGCGAGGTGGCCCGGGCCATCGCCGACGACAAGCCGTCGCCGGCCGAGGTGGCCGACACCCTCGCGCGCCGCACCCCGCTCGCCGAACGGCTGGCCGTGGTCGCCGAGGACGCCGCCGACGCCGTAGGCAAACTGACCCGCGCCGCCGAGGCGGTGGCGGCGGGCCGTACCGGAGAACTCGCGCCCGGCGTACGGTCGGGCACCGCACGCCCCGGCGAGCCCGCGCCGGCCACCCCCCCGCGGCCGGCGCCCGCCGAGTCCCGCACCGCCGCGTTGGACCGGCTCGCGGAAGTCGCGCTGACCGCACCGGAGTTGCCGCCCACCGGGCAGCGCGTACCGCCACTGACGCTGCCGCCGAGCCCGCTGGCCCCGCGCCGGCACTGGGTACTGGACGAATCCGCCCGCGCGCCCGCACCCACCGTGCCCCGCCAGGCGGGCGCGCCCCGGGTGGAGTCCGTGCACCCGGCGCCCCGGCCGCGGGACGTACCCGGTGCCGGGCCCGCGCCCGTCCCGGCCGGTGTCCCCGGCACCCCCACCGCGTCCGTCGCCGCCGGCGTCGTACTCGAAGAGGTGGCGCGGGTCGGGGTGTTCCCGCCGTCCGACGTCGCGGAGCGGATGGCCCTCGGTGCCGATCTGGGATTCGACTCGCTGATGCTGGAGGAGCTGGAGGTCGGCATAGGCAAGCGAATACCGGGCTTCCGCACCGAGGAGATGTACACCCCCGGCCTCACCGTGCGGCGGCTGATCGACCTGGCCGCCGCGCACCGCGGTGAGCGGCCGGTCCCCGGCGGACCGCCCGGGCCCGCGCCGGCCGCGGCCGCCCCGCGGCCACCCCAGTGGGATGCCGACAGCTCCCGCGTCGACGACTTCCCCGAGCTGCGGCAGTTCGAGGAACGCTTCCACGCGATCGCGGACAGCGGGGCCGGCTATCCCTACTTCCGCGTCCACCAGGGCAACATCCGCGACACCACGGTGATCGACGACCGTCCCTACCTGTCCTTCGGCAGCTACAACTACCTCGGCCTGTCCGGCCATCCGGCGGTGAACGAGGCCGCGCGCCGCGCGGTGGACCGGTACGGGACCTCGGTGTCCGCCAGCCGTGTGCTCTCCGGCGAACGCGAGCTGACCGTGCGCCTCGAAGGCGCGCTGGCCGGTTTCCTCGGCACCGAGGACTGCGTGGCCCTGGTGAGCGGCCACGCCACCAACGTCACCGCGGTCGGACACCTGGTCGGCCACGGCGACCTGGTGCTGCACGACGCGCTCGCACACGACAGCATCCTGCAGGGCTGCGCGCTGTCCGGCGCCGCGCGCCGCCCGTTCGCGCACAACGACATGGGCCAACTGGAGCACCTGCTGCGGGTCAACCGGGCCCGGTTCCGGCGGGTCTTGGTCGTCGTCGAGGGCGCCTACAGCATGGACGGCGACCTGGTCGACCTGCCGGCCGTGATCGAACTGAAGCGGCGCTACGGCGCCCTGCTGATGGTGGACGAGGCGCACAGCATCGGCACGGTCGGCGAACACGGGCGCGGGGTCGGGGAGTTCTTCGGCGTCGACCGGTCCGGCGTGGACGTGTGGATGGGCACCCTGTCCAAGGCGTTCGCCAGTTGCGGCGGTTATCTGGGCGGCTCGGCCAGGATGGTGCGGTGGCTGCGGCACACCCTGCCGGGCTTCGTGTACAGCGTCGGACTGACCCCGGCCAACGCGGCGGCGGCGCTGGCCGCCACCGAGCTGATCGGCGCCGAACCGGAGCGGGTACGGGCCCTGCGGCGCAACGCGGACCTCTTCCGCGCCCTGGCCACCGGGGCCGGGCTCGCCACCGGCGTCAGCGCCCACACCCCGATCGTCCCGTGCCTGCTCGGCGACTCCGCCCGCACCCTCCGGGTCGCCGACCGGCTCTACGACCGTGGCGTCGTCGCCGACCCGATCTTCCACCCCGCCGTGGAGGAGGGCCTGGCCCGGCTGCGCTTCTTCGTCACCAGCGAGCACCGCGAGCAGGACATCCGGCGCGTGGTGTCGGTGCTGGCCGAGGAGGTGGCCGCGGCCGGGGGATGACCGGTGCGTCAAGGTCCGCATCTCAGGTCCGCATCTCAGGTCCGCGGCTCGGATCCGCGGCTCAGATGAGGGTGCGTTCGATCCGGCTGAGCACGGCGTTCCCGTCCGTGCCCCCGCCTTGGCCGGATTCCTCCACCGGCGGTGCGCCCTTGGGGTCCCGGGTGCTGCCCACCCGCTGGGAGAGCAGGTAGGCGATGATCTCCGCCTCCTGTTCCTGGACGTCGTCGTAGGTGGCGCGCAGGAGCATGTCGCGCACGAGATCGGGGTCGAGGTTGGGGAAGAGGAGACGGGCGGTCGTCTCGTCCAGCCAGCCGGCGCCGCGGTGGCAGCAGATGATGTGTCCCAGCTCGTGCAAGATGATGTGCTCCTGATGCGCGCCGGTGGTGTTGGCGTCGTAGAAGATGAGGTCCTCGTCGCGGGCGGCGACCCACATGCCGCACGGGTGCGAGGCCGGCATCTGCATCGGCACCAGGGTGATCGGCCGGCCGCGGACGGTGCCGAGGTGCCGGCAGAGCTCGGCCACGTCGGCCACGTCCGGCAGGCCGAGGGCGGCGATCCGCTCGGCACCGGCCTTGCGCAGTTTCTTGAGCTGGCTGCGGCGGTCCGGCTCGGCCGGCCGGCTCTTCCGGAAGGCTCTCATCGCGCCGGCCGCCCGCCCTCCGGCTCGGGGGCATCGGTGACCGGGGGCAGCCCCTGCAACTGCCGGTACTGGTCCATGATGGCCGTGATCGCCTGGAGGTTCTCCCGCTTCATGCCGGCCGCGCGCATCGCCACGGCGCGCACCCCCGCCTGCCGCAGCGCCTCGACGGCGGCCAGCTCGCCCAGTACCGACTCGGCGACCTCGTCGTCGAAGAAGTAGGCGACCGACACACCGAAGAACCGCGCCAGGGCGGCCAGCAGGTCCGGCGAGGGGTTGGAGCGCTTGCCGGTACGCAGCTGCGACAGGTACACGCCGCCGACCTTGAGGTCGGGGTTGTGGCGCTTGAGTTCCTCCGCCACCTCGGCGTTGGTCCAGTGCCTGCCCTTGGGGCGGACCGTCTTGAAGAGGTCCTCCAGACGCGTGGCGAGCAGCGGTCGGTCGTCGGGCTCGGTCACGGGTGGTCCTCCCTCCGGCGCCCC
This sequence comes from Streptomyces sp. NPDC023723, assembly GCF_040639815.1. Classification (NCBI taxonomy): domain Bacteria; kingdom Bacillati; phylum Actinomycetota; class Actinomycetes; order Kitasatosporales; family Streptomycetaceae; genus Streptomyces; species Streptomyces sp. NPDC023723. The sequence goes on along the minus strand of NZ_JBFAAP010000008.1, from coordinate 192,425 downwards.
TCGGATATGCCCTTGGCTATCCGCCAGTTTTCCAGATTAGCTGGCAGTTGACAATTGGGCATGTCTCCGCCAACGTGGGAGCGCGCCGATAGCTGGCAGTTAACTCGGTCCACGGGGGTGGCCGAGTTGGTTTCCGGCGGTGTCGGCCCGACCGGTCCTCGGGGGTGGGCCGGTCCGGCCGGGCCGGGCGAACCGCTCGGCCCGGCCCCATCGACGGACGGGTCACGAGGCTGGGCGGGACCGGACCGGGCCGAGCAGTAAAAGGCCCGCCCGGTCCGACGGGGGAACGGACCGGGCGGGAGCTCTCAACCCACCTTGCTGAGCTTACGGTAGGCGGTGGCGACTTGGGTGAGCCAGGCGGTCTCCGCGGCGAAGTTGTCCGAATCACGATCTTCGAAGTCCGCGGCGTCCATGTTGTCCTCCGGGACCGTGCCCGCCCGCTTGGCGTGCAGCGCCTGCCGGATCCGGGCCGCCTCGGCGAACGCCTGCCGGGACTCCGCGCTCGCCTCGGCACCTGGCCCGTCCGCGCCGTTCACCCTGCGGTCGATGTAGGGCCGGAGGTCGCGCCAGCCGTCCCGGATCTCCACCACCCGCCGGTGCAGCCGGTAGTCGAGGTCGGAGACCGCGGACCCGGGCGGCTCCAGGACGATGTCCGGGGAGGACTCGTACAGATCCCGCCAGAGCGGATACAGCACCCGGTAGGAGCGGTAGTTGTCCGCCCAGTCCAGCAGCCTGACGGCCGGCCCGCCCCAGGACGGCTTCGTCAGGCTGATCGAGAGGATGGCGATGCCCGCCGCGCTGAACAGGTTGGAGGCGAGCGTCCAGGCGCCGATGTCCAGGCCCGCCGCGGCGGTCAGGATGTTGACCGTCCGGGCCGTGCAGTACAGGAACAGGACCACCGCCGCCACGGACAGCAGCCGCAGCGCCTGCCGCAGCGAGGGCTTGTCGGTCATCCGGGCGTACGGGCCGCACTGCCGGAAGATGGTGACGCAGGGCACCGCCTGGGAGACGATGAACAGCAGCAGGTAGGTCAGCACCAGGGGCCGGCCGCTGCCGGTGTCGAAGTCGGAGGCCGGCCGGCCGGTGCCGTCGGCGACCAGGAAGAGCACCGTCAGCAGCACGTCCAGGGCGATGCCGGTGACCAGCCAGTACCGGCTGCGGCGGGCGGCCTCGGCCTCGGAGGCCGCCCAGTGCAGCAGGATGATCTGCGCGCAGACGCAGAAGGCCACCGCCGACAGGTGCATCAGCAGGATGGCCAGGTTGCCGACGCCCAGCAGCGAGCCGTCGCCCATGGCCACGGCGCCCATGGTGAAGGTGAGGCACTGGAGCAGCAGCGTGGCCACCAGGATGCGGTAGGCGCTGTCCCGCCGGTTGCGCCGCACCTGGCCCAGCCGGTAGCCGAGCGCGGCGTACGAGGACAGCGCCGCTATGGCGAAGCAGAGCGTTCTGATGGTGTTCACGGTCCGTCGGTGTTCCCACCCGTGCTTCTGCCCGCGGGGACGTCGAGCCCGATGCCCTCGGCCACCACGGCGACGGCGAAGTCGAAGAACGTCTCCTCGTCACTGACGCTGTCGTGGGTGCGGCTGAAGACCTGGAACACCAGCAGCCCGATCAGCCCGCTCCACAGCACGATGCCGCGCTCCACCAGGTCGGTGTACGGAGCGCCGGGTGTGCCGCCGAAGAGCGCCACGGCCTCCGGCCGCAGCAGCGGCGGACCCGGCACCGTGCGCCGGGGCGGGATCAGTTCACCGGCCTCCAGCGCGGACCGCACGATGCCGGCCAGCACCGCGGGGGTGCGGGAGGCGGGCGGCACGGTCTCCTGCGGGGCGTGGTAGCCGGGCACCGGCGAACCGTAGACCAGCGTGAACTCGGCGGTGTTCGCGAAGGACCACTGCCGCAGCGCCCGGGCGACCGCGAGCAGCCGCGCGCCCGCCGGCGCACCGGCGGCCAGGGCGTCCCGGTCGGCCTGTTCCAGCGCGGCGCCGGACGCGTCGTAGGCGTCGACGAGCAGCGCGGTCAGCAGGTCGTCCCGGTGCGGGAAGACGGCCGCCACCTCGGCGCGGGACAGACCGCAGGCGTCGGCGACGGCGTCCAGGGACAGCCCGCCGGCCCCCAGCGTGTCCAGCAGTCGGCGGGCGGTGGACTTGATGGCCGCCGTGGGCCCGACGGTCGCGTCGGCGGCGGGACTCGTTCCGGATTCCATGGTCGAACCGTACCGGTCGGTCACCATGTCCGGATCAAAATGCGCCGGTCCGCGAAGGGGCCGGCCCGCCGCCGGGCCGGCCCGGTCTCACGACGGCCGCGTCACGGGTACGACACCACCGTCGAGGGCACGGTCGACGTCCCCGACGTCGGCGATCCGGTGTCGTTGATGACCCGCTCGTACTGCCCGTTGCCGCCCAGCGAGACGACCAGCAGGCCGTGGAAGCGGACCCCGGAGCGGTTCGGGGCGGCGAAGCCGTGGTGCTGGACGATGGTCGGGGCGACGTTGTAGTAGCAGTAGCTGCCCAGTCCCCAGCCCTCGTGCTCGGTCACGTTGTCGCCGACCTTGTACGCGGCGTACCCCTTGACCGACCCGTTCTGGATCGCGGCCTGGTTGGGGGCGTCGTACGCCTTCTCGTTCTGGAAGAAGACGGTCCGGCCGCGCTGGCCGTTCCACTGCACGTCGTACTTGTTGAAGTGCTCCACGAACAGGCCGGTGATCAGCACGTCGTCGCCGTTGACGACGAGCCCGTAGTCGGCCCGGTTGGTCTCCCAGCCGACGCCCTCGCCGTGGTCCGCGCGCCAGATCCAGGTGTGGTCGACGATGGTGTGCCGGCTGTTGATCACCATGCTGGTGGTGGCCTTGCCGGCGCCCGCGCCGCCGATCCGCACGAACACGTCCTGCACGGTGGCCGGGTTGGCCGAGTGGTCGCGGGTGGCGCCCTGCGGGCCGACCTCCAGCAGCACCGGGGAGTTGACCGGCCCCGCGTCGATCAGGAACCCGGCCAGCCGTACGCCGTCCACGTCGGCGGTCTTCAGCGCCGTCACCCCGTTGTCGGGGATCAGGGTCGCGTACCCGAGGCCGAGCACCACGGTGCCCGCGCGGTTCACCTCCACCGGCCGGTCCAGGTGGTAGATCCCCGGCGTCAGCAGCAGGTGCAGGCCCTGCGCCAGCGCCTCGTTGAGGGTGGCCGCCGTGACGCCCGGTCTGGCGACGTAGAACTGGCTCAGCGGCAGGGAGGTGCCGCGCGGCGTGCCGCTGCCCCACGACACCCCGCGGGCGTTGGTCCGCTTCTCGGGGAGGAAGACGCGGTACTCGCTGCCGCTGAGGTACAGGAAGGGCTTCTCGCGGGAGACGGGGGTGGTGTTCAGGGTGGTGTACGGCGGGTTCGGGAAGCTCTGCGCGGGGGCGCCCTCGACCCCCGAGAAGACCATGTTCCACACCGCGTTGAGCCAGCCGCCCACCGCACTGTCCCGGGTGTACCACTGCTGCTGGGAGTAGGGACCGACCTGGCCGTCGATCCGGCTGTCCGCGATGTAGCCGCCGCTCGCCCAGCCGTAGCCGGCGGGGGCGAGGTTGAGGCCGCCGCGCACATGCATCCGGCGGAACGGGGCCGCCTGCGACACCGCCCAGCGGTTGGTGCCGTTGACCGGGACCAGGGCGAGGTTCTCCGCCGAACGCCAGAAGTTCTGGGTGGCGTTGCCGCTGAACCAGCCGGCGTCGACCGTGACGTCCCCGTTGATGGTGGTGTCGTCGGGGGAGAGGCCGAGCCCGGAGATGGAGGTGTAGAAGCCGATCTGGGCGTTGAGGCCGTTGTACGTGCCCGGCTTGAACAGCAACTGGTAGCGGCCGGTGCCGAACTGGGCCGACTCCTGCTGCCGGAAGATCTCGTCGAGCTTCGCCTGGATGCCGGGGGTCGACGGGTCGAAGACGATGACGTTCGGGCCGAGGTCGCCGCCGCCGGGCAGGGCGGCCAGGGACTTCTTCGGGCCGGTGGCGGGGGCGGCGGGGGCGGCGGCGGCCGGGGTGGCGGACAGCCCGGCGAGCGCGGGGGCGGCCGCGGCGGCGGCGCCGAGGACGGCTCTGCGGCCGGGGGCGGGACGAGGCGGTACGGGGGACGGCACGGGGGATGGCATGGGGCGGCTCTCCTGTCGGTCTGTTCAGTAAGTGAACGGCGGGGGAGGAGGGAGCGCTCTCTCGGCGAGGAATGCTTCAGCCTTCCGAACGCGGCCGTCAAGGGGCGGGACAGAGTTCGACGAGTGGTGCGCGAACCCTTGACGAGCCCATCTCTCAGGGTTTAACTCACGTCCTAAATTAAGTCGTGAGTGCATTCCGTGAAGGGACCCGAAGTGCCATGCGCAGCATCCGAGCCGCGGCCGCAGGCGCCGTCACCCTGTCTCTCGCCCTCGCCGCCTCGGCCTGCGGCGGCGGTTCACCGACGGGCGGCGGGTCCGACGGCGCGCCGAAGACCCTGACCTACTGGGCCTCCAACCAGGGCGCCAGCGTCGAGATCGACAAGAAGGTCCTGCAGCCCGAACTCGACAAGTTCGAGAAGCGGACCGGCATTGAGGTCAAGCTGGAGGTCGTGCCCTGGTCCGACCTGCTCAACCGCATCCTCACCGCGGCCACCTCGGGGCAGGGCCCCGACGTCCTCAACATCGGCAACACCTGGAGCGCCTCGCTCCAGGCCACCGGCGCCCTGCTGCCCTGGGACGCGGCGAACTTCGACAAGATCGGCGGCAAGGACCGCTTCGTCGCCTCCGCCCTCGGCTCCACCGGCGCCCAGGGCAAGGACCCGGCGGCGGTACCGCTGTACTCCCTGGCGTACGCGCTCTACTACAACAAGCAGATGTTCGCCGACGCCGGCATCAGCAAACCCCCGGCCACCTGGGACGACCTGGTCGCGGCGGGCCGGCGGCTGTCCAAGGACGGCAAGTGGGGCCTGGGCGCCGAGGGTTCCAACCCGTCGGAGAACATCCACCACGCCTACGTCTTCGTCAAACAGCACGGCGCCGACTTCTTCACCGCCGACGGCAAGGCCGACTTCACCGGCGACGCGACCGTGGCGGCCGTCAAGCAGTACGTCGACCTGATGGCCAAGGACAAGATCATCGCGCCGGGCAACGCCGAGTACGCGCAGAACCAGTCGGTCAGCGACTTCGCCAAGGGCAAGAACGCCATGCTGCTCTGGCAGACCGCCACCGCCAACCTCGAGTCCCAGGGCATGGCCGAGGACGCCTACGGCATCGCGCCGGTCCCGGTCCAGTCGGGCACCCCCGGCACCGGTACCGGCGTCAACTCCATGGTGGCCGGCATCAACCTGGCCGTCTTCAAGAACACCGACAACCTCACCGGCGCCACCGAGTTCGTGAAGTTCATGACCGGCGACGAGGAGCAGAAGATCCTCAACAAGGCGTACAGCTCCATACCACCGGTCAAGGCCGCCCAGTCCGACCCCGCCTTCAACACCCCGGCCAACGCGGTCCTCAAGGACACCCTGGCCAAGAGCGCCGTCGCGCTGCCGCAGGTGCCCGCCGAGTCCCAGTTCGAGACGGCCGTCGGTACGGCGATCAAGGAGTTGTTCGCCGACGCCGCCGCCGGACGCGCGGTCACCACCGCGTCGGTCGAGGCCAAGCTGGAGAAGGCCCAGCAGCAGATGCCGGCGGAGTGAGCACCGTGACGACCACCGCTCCCGAACAGGCCGGCGGCCGGGCGGACAACGGCGCCGCCCCGGCCGGTCCGGCGGCGGACCGCCGCCGGCGCCGCCCCGGCCGGCTCCGCCGCGTCTCCCTGCCCTACCTGCTCCTGCTGCCCGCCCTGCTCCTCGAACTCCTCGTCCACCTGGTGCCGATGGTGGTCGGCGTCGTGATGAGCTTCAAGGAACTGACCCAGTTCTTCATCCGGGACTGGGGCACCGCCCCCTGGTCCGGCCTCGACAACTACCGGGTCTCCGTCGACTTCGACACCCCGGTCGGCGAAGACCTGCTGCACTCCTTCTTCGTCACCGTCGCCTTCACCGTCACCTCGGTGGGCCTGTGCTGGCTGATCGGCACGGCGGCGGCGATCTGCATGCAGGACACCTTCCGGGGCCGCGGCCTGCTGCGCGCCCTGTTCCTGGTCCCGTACGCGCTGCCGGTCTACGCGGCCGTCATCACCTGGGTCTTCATGTTCCAGCACGACAACGGCCTGGTGAACCACGTGCTGCACGACCAGCTCGGCCTCACCGACCAGCCCTCCTTCTGGCTGATCGGCGACAACGCGTTCGTCGCGCTGCTCACCGTCTCGGTCTGGAAGGGCTGGCCGTTCGCCTTCCTGATCGTCATGGCCGGCCTCCAGAACATCCCCGGGGAGCTGTACGAGGCCGCCGCCCTGGACGGCGCCGGCACCTGGCAGCGAATCCGCCGCATCACCCTGCCGTCGCTCGGCGCGGTCAACCAGGTGCTGGTCCTGGTGCTGTTCCTGTGGACGTTCAACGACTTCAACACACCGTTCGTCCTCTTCGGCCGGAGCGCTCCGGGCTCCGCCGACCTGATCTCCGTCCACATCTACCAGGAGTCGTTCGCCACCTGGAACTTCGGCCGCGGCGCCGCGATGTCGGTCCTGCTGCTGCTGTTCCTGCTCGTCGTGACGGGCGTCTACCTGGCCGTCACCGCACGCCGCCGGAGGGTCCATGTCCGTGCCTAGGTCCCCGATGGCCCCGCCCCGCTCCTTCGTATGGACCCGGCGGACCGTGCTCACCCTCCTCACCGCCTTCGTCCTGCTGCCCGTCTACGTCATGGTCTCCAGCTCGCTGAAACCGCTCGCCGACGTGACGAGCGCGTTCCGCTGGCTGCCCAGCGAGCTGACCGTCCGCCCGTACATCGACATCTGGTCGACGGTCCCGCTCGCCAGGTACTTCCTGAACTCGCTGGTGGTGGCGGGCGCGGCGACCGTCTGCTCGGTGCTGATCGCGGTCTTCGCCGCCTACGCCGTCAGCCGCCACGACTTCCGCGGCAAACGCGCCTTCACGGTCACCGTGCTGTCCACCCAGATGTTCCCCGGCATCCTCTTCCTGCTCCCGCTGTTCCTGATGTACGTGAACATCGGCAACGCGACGGGCATCGCCCTGTTCGGCTCCCGCGGCGGCCTGATCCTCACCTACCTCACCTTCTCGCTGCCCTTCTCCATCTGGATGCTGATCGGGTACTTCGACTCGGTGCCGCGCGACCTGGACGAGGCGGCCCTGGTGGACGGCTGCGGTCCGCTCGGCGCGCTGCTGCGGGTCGTCGTGCCGGCCGCGGTCCCGGGCATCGTCGCGGTCGCCGTATACGCCTTCATGACCGCGTGGGGCGAGGTGCTGTTCGCGTCCGTGATGACCAACGACACCACCCGCACCCTCGCCGTCGGCCTCCAGGGCTACTCCACCCTCAACGACGTCTACTGGAACCAGATCATGGCCGCCTCGCTCGTGGTGAGCGTCCCGGTGGTGGCCGGCTTCCTGCTGCTCCAGCGCTACCTGGTGGCCGGCCTGACGGCCGGGGCCGTCAAGTGACCGACCCACCCGTCTTCGAAAGGACCCACGTGACCATCGACTTCGCCGCCCTCCCGCACGACTTCCTGTGGGGCACGGCCACCTCGGCGTACCAGATCGAGGGTGCCGTGGCGCAGGACGGCCGCTCGCCGTCGATCTGGGACACCTTCGCGCACACCCCCGGCCGGATCGCCGGCGACGACCACGGCGACACCGCCTGCGACCACTACCACCGCTGGCGCGAGGACATCGCCCTGATGCGGCGCCTGGGCACCAACGCCTACCGCCTGTCCATCGCCTGGCCGCGGGTGCTGCCCGGCGGCGACGGCGAGGTCAACGCCAAGGGCCTCGCCTTCTACGACGAACTGACCGACGCGCTCCTGGAGGCGGGCATCACCCCGTCCGTCACCCTCTACCACTGGGACCTGCCGCAGGTGCTCCAGGACCGGGGCGGCTGGCCCGAGCGGTCGACGGCGGAGCACTTCGCGGCGTACGCCGCCGTGGTCGCGGAGCGCCTGGGCGACCGCGTCACGCACTGGACCACGCTCAACGAGCCGCTGTGCTCGGCCTGGATCGGCCACCTGGAGGGCACGATGGCCCCCGGCTGGACCGACCTGACGGCGGCCGTCCGGGCCTCCTACCACCTGCTGCTCGCCCACGGTCTGGGCATGCAGGCGATCCGGGCCGCGGCGCCGGGCGCCCAGGTCGGCATCGTCAACAACCTCTCCACCATCCACGCGGCCACCTCCGGCGAGGAGGACATGGCGGCCGCCCGCCGCATGGACGGCCACACCAACCGCTGGTGGCTGGACCCGGTGCACGGCCGCGGCTTCCCCGCCGACATGCGCGAGCTGTACGGCGTCGACCTGCCGGAACGCGACGGCGACCTGGCGCTGATCGGCGCCGACCTGGACTGGCTCGGCCTGAACTACTACTTCCCCCAGACGGTCGCCGCCGACCCCGCCGCCCCGGCCCCCTACGTCCGTACCGTCCGCCGCGCCGGCGTCCCGCGCACCGGCATGGACTGGGAGATCGATGCGAGCGGCATCGAGGACCTGCTGCTCCGCCTCACTCACGACTACGGCGCACGACGCCTGTACGTCACGGAGAACGGCTCGGCCTTCCCCGACACCGTCCGCCCGGACGGCACGGTCGAGGACCCGGAGCGCGCGGAGTACCTGGCCGCCCACATCGCCGCCTGCGCCTCGGCGGCCCGCAGGGGCGCCCCGCTCGCCGGGTACTTCGCCTGGTCGCTGCTGGACAACTTCGAGTGGGCGTACGGCTACGACAAGCGGTTCGGGCTGGTCCACGTGGACTACCGGACGCAGACCCGCACCATCAAGGGCAGCGGACGGCGGTACGCCGGGATCATCGGGGAGCACGGGCGCGTCCGGGGTAGCAGGGCCGCCTGACCGGCGGTGCGGTGGTCACCGGGCGCGGACGCGGGAGCCCGCGCCCGGTGGACCGTACGAACACCGGTCCGTACATCAAGCCGAATGTCAGGTACACGTAATGTCAGGTACACGTCATTCCGTTGTGAGGAGACCTCCATGCCATCCCGCACCCTCCTGACCGCCCTCGCGGCGCTGACCCTGCTGGCCGCCGGCCCGGCGTTCACGCCGCCGGCCGCCGCGCGCCCCGCGGTGGCGGCGGCCTGGGACACCGACCGCGCCGCCACCGCCTACGCCGCGAACCCGGCCGCCGTCACCGCCTCCGGCAGCGAGAACGCCGGCAGCGCACCCGGCCTGGCCTTCGACGGCAACGCCGGCACCCGCTGGTCCAGCGACTTCACCGACAACGCGTGGCTGCGCGTCGACCTCGGCGCGGTCGTCCGCGTCGACCGGGTGGTGCTCGACTGGGAGGCGGCCTACGGCAAGAGATACGTCCTGGAGGCGTCCACCGACGGCACCGCCTGGACCCCGTTCTACACGGAGACGGCCGGCACCGGCGGATCGGTCACCGCGCACACCTACCCGCAGGAGGTGCGAGCCCGCTACGTCCGCCTGCGCGGCGTGGAGCGCGCCACCCCCTACGGCTACTCGCTGTGGTCCTTCAAGGTGTACGGCGGCGAACCGGCCCCCGCCACCACCACCCGCGCCAACCTCGCCCTGAACCACCCCGCCTACTCGAACTACTACCAGCACGCCGGCAACTCACCGGCGTTCGTCACCGACGGCGGCGCACCGGCCGACCTGAAGGCCGACGCCACCCGCTGGTCCAGCGACTGGAACGCCGACCGCTGGGTCTCCGTCGACCTCGGCGCCACGTCGGCCATCGACACCGTGGACCTGTACTGGGAGGCGGCGTACGCGGTCGACTACGAACTCCAGGTCTCCGACGACAACCGCACCTGGCGCACGGTGTACCGCCCCTCGGCCGCCGAGGTGGCCGCCCGCCGCGCGGACGTCAAGTCACCGGCGGAGGCGACCGGCCGCCACGACAGCGTCCGGCTGCCCGCCCCCGCCACCGGCCGCTACGTCCGCATGCTCGGCAAGGAACGCCGCTCCTTCTACAATCCGGCCCCGGCGACCGCTCAATTCGGTTACTCGCTCTACGAGTTCGAGGTCTGGGGCACCGGCGGCTCAGCGTCGGCGGCGTACCCGGCGCTGCCGGGCGACCAGGCGGGCGCGTACCGGACCACCTTCTTCGACGACTTCACCTCCGCCGCCCTGGACCGCTCGAAGTGGCGGGTGGTGCGCACCGGCACGGAGATGGGCCCGGTCAACGGCGAGTCCCAGGCGTACGTCGACTCCACCGACACCGTCCGGCAGGAGAACGGCGCGCTGGTCCTCCAGCCGAAGTACTGCAAGGGCTGCACGCAGGCGGGCGGCGGCACGTACGATTTCACCTCCGGCCGCATCGACACCCACACCAAGTTCGACTTCACCTACGGCCGGGTCAGCGCCCGCATGAAACTCCCGGTTGGCGACGGCTTCTGGCCGGCGTTCTGGCTGCTCGGCAGCGATGTCGACGACCCGTCCGTCTCCTGGCCCGCGTCCGGCGAGACCGACATCATGGAGAACATCGGCTACGCCGACTGGACCAGCAGCGCGCTGCACGGCCCGGGTTACTCGGCGGACGGCAACATCGGCGCCCGGCAGGTGTATCCGGCGGGCGGCCGGGCCGACCAGTGGCACACGTACGCGGTGGAGTGGACGCCCACCGGCATGCGCTTCTACGTCGACGACCGCCTGGTCCAGGAGACGACCCGGAACAAGCTGGAGGCGACCCGGGGCCAGTGGGTCTTCGGTCACAACCAGTACCTGATCCTCAACCTGGCGCTGGGCGGCGCGTACCCGGCCGGCTGGAACCAGGTCACCACGCCCTACTGGGGCCTGCCGCAGTCGAGCGTGGACCGGATCGCGGGCGGCGGAGTGCGGGCGGAGGTGGACTGGGTGCGGGTGGAGCAGAAGGGGTGAGGCGGGCGCCGAGGTTCACTCGCGGTAGGCGGCGACCGCCGCCCGTACGAACGACCGGACCAGCGGATTGCCGTCGCCCGCCTTCCACGCCGCCACCACCGGGCTCGGCGGCATGTCGGCCACCGGCACCACGGTGAGTCCCTGCCCGGGGTCGTGGTCCAGGAGGGTCATCCCGACCGTGCCGTTCCACAGCACGGCCTGCCGGCACTCCTGGACCGCGCGCACCACCGGACCCTCGCGCGGCTGCCCGCCCTGCCAGTACGTCTGCCAGCGGGCGTCGGTGCCCTCGGGGAACCGGAACCAGGGCCGGCCGGCCAGCTCGGCCAGGGTGAGACGGTCCTGTCCGGCCAGCGGGTCGTCGGCCCGCAGCAGCGCCCCGACCGGATCGGCGCGCAGCTGCCGGGTGGTCAGGCCGGTCGCGTCGAACGGCCCCCGGGTCAGCGCGACGTCGACCGTCCCGGCGTGCAGTGCGCAGGTCGGGTCGGTCAGGTCGGTGTCGCGGATCCGGACCTCGACGTGCGGATGCCGCTCGCGATAGGCACGGGCCAGCCGCGCCGCGGCCGGGTCACCGCTGTCGCCCAGGATGCCGACGGTGAGGACGGCGCGGCCGGCCGCCACGGCCACCCGGACACCGGCCCGGTCGGCCCGGTCCAGCAGGTCCCGCGCCTCGTCGAGCAGCACCGTCCCCACCGGGGTGAGGGTGACGCCGGCCGGTGACCGGTCGAACAGCGCGGCACCGATGTCGTTCTCCAGCCGTTTGACCGCCCGGCTCAGCGGCGGCTGGCTCATGTGCAGCCGGGCGGCGGCCCGCCCGAAGTGGAGTTCCTCGGCGACCGCCACGAAGTAGCGCAGGGTGCGCAGCTCCATGTGCCGCATGTACTCCATCTGCTCCATGCTGCGACGATACCCGTCCGGTATCGGACGGACGGAACAGGTCTTGGACGGCCCCGGTGGCCGGCCGGTGGGATCGGCACATGACTGACACACCGGGTTTCTCCATCGGCTTCGGCACGGTGGCCTCATGAACGCCGCGTACTGGATCGTCGCCGGCCTGCTCGCCGCCTTCTACCTCTACGGCGGCGGGATCAAAGTGGTGCGCAGCCGTGATCGGCTCCGGCCGATGATGGCCTGGGTGGACAGCGTGCCGATGCCGGCGGTGCGGGCCATCGGGGTGGTGGAGGTGCTCGGCGCGGCGGGGCTGATCCTCCCGCCGCTCACCGGCATCGCCCCGTGGCTGGCCCTGGCCGCGGCGATCGGCTTCGTCCTCCTCCAGATCGCCGCGACCCGGGTCCATCTGCGGATGGGCGACCGGCGGATCGCCCTCAACCTCACCCTGGTACTGACGGCGGCGGCGACGGTGTGGCCGGCCACGGCGTGGCTGTGACCGTGGACGGCGCGGCTCAGCCGTCCTTCCGAGCCACTCCGCCGTAGATACCGATCAGCGGAGCGTCGGCCGCCACCGGCTCCTCGGGCCGCCAGTCCGTCACCCGCACCAGCCCGGGTTCGATGAGGGTGAAGTCCCCGAAGAACTCCGTCACCCGGGCGTGCGGGCGCAGGTTCATGGACGCGGTGGCCTTCCGGTAGACGGCCGCCGCGCCCTCCCGCCGGTCCTCGTGGACGTCACCGGTCGCGTGCGACAGCACCAGGTAGGAGCCGTCCGGGAGCGCGTCGCGGAGGGTGGCGAGGATGCCGTCCGGGTCCTCCAGGTCGGAGACGAAGTGCACGACGGCCACCAGCAGCAGCGCGACCGGCTCGTCGAGGTCGATGAGCCTGCGGACGTCCGGGTGGTCGAGGATGCCCCGGGGGTCGCGCAGGTCGGCGAGGACGACGGAGGTGTCGGGCTCGTTCAGCAGCGCCATGGAGTGGGTGCTGACGATGGGGTCGTTGTCGACGTAGACGACCCGGGTCCCGGGGGCGAGGCGCCGCGCGATCTGGTGCACGTTGGGCTCGGTGGGCAGGCCGGTGCCGATGTCCAGGATCTGCCGGATGCCCCCCTCGGTGACCAGGTGCTCGACGGCACGCCGCATGAACCGCCGGTTGGCGAGCACCCCCTCCCGCACCTCCGGCGCGGCCTTCATGAACTCCTCGGCGGCTTCCTGATCGACCTCGTAGTTGTCCTTGCCGCCGAGGAAGTAGTCGTACATCCGCGCCGGATGCGGCTTGCTCGTGTCGATCCGGTGGGCGGGGGTGTCACTGCGGCCGTCACTGCCGAGGGAGGTCATGGTGCGTGGCTCCGTCCTGAACTCGCGCGCCGCTTCCGCACGTTGTCCGTGGTGCGCGCTGGCTGGACAGCATCTTGGCATGTCTCGCCGGCTGCTGCCCGCGCGCCCTGCCGCACCGCCACCCGTACCACCCTGGTTTCACGTGCGTGTCTCCAAGGTGGTGGCCGGGTCCGTGTCCGCCGTGGGCTCCGGTGCGTGGGGTGGGTTCATCGGCGGGTTCAGGCGGGCGAAGCCTTCCTGGCGTTCGTAGGGGAAGTACGGGTAGGGCGCCGGGCGGTGGCTCGCCGTGTCGAGGCGGGTGAGCTGGTCGGTGGTGAGGGACCAGCCGATCGCGCCCAGGTTCTGCCGCAGTTGGTGTTCGTCACGGGCGCCGATGATGACCGAGGAGACGGTCGGGCGGCGCAGGAGCCAGTTGAGGGCGATCTGCGGGACTGTCCGGCCGGTTTCCGCCGCGATCCCGTCCAGCGCGTCCATCACGGTGTAGAGGTGTTCGTCGGGAACGGGCGGGCCGTAGTCGGCCGTGCGGTGCAGCCGGCTGCCGGCCGGCAGCGGAGTGCCCCGGCGGATTTTGCCGGTGAGGCGGCCCCAGCCGAGCGGGCTCCAGACGACCGCGCCGACGCCCTGGTCACGGGCGAGCGGCAGCAGCTCCCACTCGTAGTCCCGGCCGAGCAGGGAGTAGTAGACCTGGTGGGCCGCGTACCGCGGGTAGCCGTACTTCTCCGCCGTCGCCAGCGACTTCATCAGCTGCCAGCCGGAGAAGTTGGAGACGCCGGTGTAGCGGATCTTGCCCGCCCGGACCAGGGTGTCGAGGGCGGACAGGACCTCCTCGACCGGGGTGCCGGCGTCGTAGGCGTGGAGCTGGAACAGGTCGACGCGGTCGGTGCCGAGCCTGCGCAGGGCGGCCTCGACGGCCGTGATCAGGCGGGCGCGTGAGGTGCCCGCGTCGCCGGGGCCGTCGCCCATCGGCAGGCCCGCCTTGGTGGAGACGATCACCTGGTCGCGGCGGCCCTTGAGTGCCGCGCCCAGGACTTCTTCCGAGGCGCCGGCCGAGTAGACGTCGGCGGTGTCGAACATCGTGATCCCGGCGTCCAGGCAGATGTCGACCAGCCGGCGCGCCTGTCGCGCGTCGGTGGTGCCCCACGCGCCGAACAGCGGCCCGCTCCCGCCGAAGGTGCCGGTCCCGAAACTCAGCGCGGGGACGGTGAGGCCGGATGCGCCGAGGCGGCGGTATTCCATGACGGTTCCCTTCCGAAGAACATCTGGCCTAACGGGGCTATAGTTCCGTTTAGGTGGTGTCGACCGTAGCAGGAGGAGGGCGTTAATGGAACTGGGGTGCCGTTATGGCTGGTGAGGTCGAGCCGGGGCGGGTGCGGCCCGGCGGGCGTACGGCGCGGGTGCGGGAGGCGGTGCTGCGGGCCGCGCAGGACGTGCTGGCCGAGCACGGCTTCGCGGGGCTCGACCTCGCCGACCTCGCCCGCCGTGCCGACGTGGGGAAGACGACCGTCTATCGCCGGTGGGGGAGCGTTCCCGGGCTGGTGGCCGACCTCGTGGTGGACATGGCCGAGCGGTCCGTGCCGCGCGTGGAGACCGGCTCGCTGCTGGGCGATCTGCGGGCCAACGCGCGCCTGGTGCGGTGCACTTTGACCGATCCCCGGCAGGGGGAGCTGTTCAAGGCGCTGATCGTCGCCGCCGCGTGCGACGGCAAGGCGGCCGAGGCGCTGCGTCACTTCTACGACATCCGGGTCGGGGAGTGGGCCCCATGTGTCGACCAGGCCGTCGAGCGCGGCGAGGTGCCGGCCGGGACCGACGCCTTCGAGGTGGTGCGCGCTGTCTCCGCGCCCCTCTACTACCGGTTGCTGGTCGGCGGCGGCCCGCTCGACGAGGCCGCCGCCGACCGGGCCGCCGAGGCCGCGGTGGCCGCGGCGCGCGCGGGCGCGTACGTACGGCGGGGGGTCTGACCGGGGCCTTTCGCTTACTGCATATGATGTGCAGGTGCGCCCCAGTGACTACAGCCTCCGCCCCGCGACCCCGGCCGACCTCGACGCCGCCCGAGCCGTCATGCTCGACACCGTCTACCACGACTTCGGCAGCGGGTACGTGCCCCGGTGGCACCGCGACATCATCGACCTGGACGGCGCGTATCTCGGCCCCGCGCGGCACACCCTGCTGGTCGTCGTGGACGAGGCGGGGGAGATCGTCGCCACCGGGGCGCTGGACAGCCGGGGGCCGCTGCATCCGCCGAACCCGGCGCACCTCGCCGAGCGCTACCCCTGCGGCGTGACCGCGCAGTTGCGGCGGATCTACGTGCGACCCGCGCACCGGCGGCGCGGGCTGGCCCGGCGGATCGTCGGCGAACTGCTCGCCTTCGCCGCCGCCGACGGGGGCTACCGGGCCGTGTATCTGCACACCGACCCGGCCGTCACCGGCGCCGAGCCCTTCTGGCGGTCGCTCGCCAAGGTCGTGCACGACGAGCGGGAGGACGCCGGGGGCGGACAGAACGTCGTGCACTTCGAGGTCCCGATGCTCTGACGTCCCGATGCTCTGACGTCCCGATGCCCTTACGTTCGGCATGCCCTGACGTTTTGATGGAAACGGTTTCCACGTAGTCTTGCCTGGGCCACCGTTCCGACCTGCCCGAATCCGATCGAACCGAGGACCATGCGTTCCCACCGCCGCCTTCGGCTGCTCACTCCCTTCCTGTCCCTGCCGCTGATAGCCGGCTGCTTCTCCTCCGGCGGCGGCTCGGACTCCGGGTCCGACGACGGTGACGGCTCCCGGCTGCGGGTCGCGCTCGCCTTCCCGCCGGCCGAGAACCTCTCGCCGTACGGCGCCGACGCCACCCTGCTCAGCCGCCTCGGCGTCACCGAGGGACTGACCTCGCTGGACGCCAACGGCAGCGCCGCGCCCGCGCTCGCCGCGTCCTGGCAGCAGACGAACAGCAGGACGTGGACGTTCACGTTGCGGGAGGCCACTTTCCAGGACGGCACGGAGGTCACCGCGGACGCCGTGGCCGACTCCCTCGCGCACGCCGTCGAGGCGGAACCCGCGCCCGCCGCGCTGTCCGGCGTCGGACTCACCGCCAAGGCCGGCAACGACCGGACGGTCACCGTCACCACCGACGACCCCGACCCGGTACTCCCGCTCCGGCTCTCCAGCCCCTCCCTCGCCATCCTCGCCGCGAAGGCGTACCGGAAGAGCGACAAGGTCGATCCGGTCGGCACCGCCACCGGACCCTTCGAGATCACCGAGGTGAACGGGACCACGTCCGCCGCCCTCGACCGGTTCGACGACTACTGGGGCGGCCGGGCCCAGGCGTCCGGCATCGACGCCCGCTTCATCGCGGACGGCACCGCCCGGGCCAACGCCCTGCGTACAGGGGAGCTGGACATCGCCGAGGCGGTGCCGGTCGCCCAGGCCGCGACCCTGGACCAGGGCACCCGGCGGGACACCGCCACCACCCGCACCACCAGCCTCCTGCTCAACGCCTCCTCCGGGCCGCTCAAGGACGCCGGACTGCGGGCCGCCGCCCGGGCCGCGATCGACACCTCCGTCTTCGCCAAGGACGTGTACGAGGGGTACGGCGACGCCGGCGCCGGCATCTACGGGCCCGCCGTGACCTGGGCGGCGGGCAAGCGGGAGAAGCCGGTGGGGCGGGCCGCCGCCGAGCAGCCCAGTGGGCAGACCATCACCCTCGCCACCTACGACAACCGGCCCGAGCTGCCGGAGGTGGCCCAGGTGGTGAAGGAGCAGCTGGAGCAGGCCGGGTTCAAGGTGAAGCTCACCGTGCGCGAGTACTCGCGGCTGGAGAGCGACGCCCTGGACGGCGAGTTCGACGCCTTCGTGCTGGCCCGCAACACCCTCCTCGACACCGGCGACCCGGTCTCCATCCTGGCCAGCGACTACACCTGCGACGGCGACTTCAACATCGCCCAGCTCTGCGACCAGGACGTGGACGCGGCGGTCGACGAGGCCGCGCAGGTCACCGACACCGACCAGCGGCGCGACGCCGCCATGGCCGCCGAGGCCCGCGTCCTCGGCAGCGACGCCGTGCTGCCGCTGGTGCACCAGCGGATCATCACCGGAGTCGCCGACGGCGTCCAGGGCGTCGTCCTCGACCCCTACGAGCGCACCCTGGTCGGCACCGGAACGCGGCGCTGAGCCGTGCGACAGCAGGTGACGGCGGCCCTGTGGCGGCTGCTGCTCGCGGCCGCACTGGTGTGCGGGATCGGGCTGCTGCCCTGGCTGACCCGGACCGATCCCGCGCTGACCGTCCTCAAGGCCCGGTCGGCCGAACGCGACCCGGCCCCCGAGGTGCTGGACGCGATCCGCGCCCAGCTCGGCCTCGGTGACGGGCCGCTGCACCTGCTCGGCTCGTGGCTCGGCGGACTGCTGCGCGGGGACGCCGGGCAGTCCTGGATCTCCGGCTCCGACGTGCTGCCCGGCGTGCTCCAGGCACTGGGCGCGTCACTGCTGCTGATGGCGGTGGCGCTGGCCGTCGCCGTGCTCACCGCCGGGGCGGTGTGCGCCCGTACGCTCCGCCTGGGCGCCCGGCGGCGGCTCGGCGGCCGGCGGCCCCGCGGCACCGTCTCCGCCCTGCTCGCCGCCCTCCCCGAATTCCTGCTCGCCGCCGTCCTCGCCACCGTGGTCGGCGTGCAGCTCGGCTGGCTGCCCGCGCTCGGCTGGTACGGGCCGCGGTACACGCTGCTGCCCGCGCTCGCCCTCGGGCTGCCCGCCGGGGCGGTACTCGGACGGCTCCTCGACGACCTGCTGCCCGGCGCCTTCGCCGAGCCGTGGGCGCTGGCCGCCGCCGCCCGCGGCCTGACCGGCCGGCGCATCGCCCGGCAGGCGGTCCGCCGCTGTGTGCCCGCGCTGCTGCCCAACCTCGGCCTGTTCGTCGTCGGCCTGACCGGCGGCGCCGTCGCCGTCGAGCAGATCTTCGACATCCCCGGCCTCGGCCGCAGCACCCTGCAGGCCGCCCTCGCCCAGGACCTGCCGGTCCTCCAGGCCGGCACCCTCGCCCTGGTGCTGCTCGCCGCCCTGGCCACCGGCGCCGCCCGGCTCGCCGCCCGGCTGCTCACCGGGCCCGCTGCTGCCGCTCGGCCTGGCCGCCGCACTGCTCGCCGTCGTCGCCCTCGGCCTGCCCCGCGACCCGCTCGCCATCGAGACCGGCGCCCGGCTCAGCCCGCCCTCCCTCGCCCATCCCTTCGGCACCGACTCGCTCGGCCGCGACCTGCTCGCCCGGGTCGGCCACGGCGCCCTGGACACCCTCGCCCTCGCCCTCACCATCAGCGCCGCCGCGCTCGTCATCGGCGTGCTCCTCGGCCTCGTACCCCGCATCTCCGGGCCGCTCGTCGACACCGTCAACGCCGTTCCGCCGGTACTCCTCGCCCTCCTCGTCACCGCCGTCGCGGGCAGCGGCACCGCCACCCCCGTGCTCGCCGTGACCGCCGTCGCCTGGGTTCCGCTGGCCGCGCACACCGCCGCCCTGCTCCAGCAGGAACGCGCCACCCTGCACGTGCTGGCCACCCGCGGCATGGGCGCGAGCCGCTGGTACCTGCTGCGCCGCGAACTGCTGCCCGCCGTGCTGCCGCCGGTGCTCCGGCACGCCCTGATCCGGCTGCCCGGCGTCGCCCTCGCCCTCGCCTCGCTCGGCTTCCTCGGCCTCGGCGCCCAGCCGCCGTCCCCCGAGTGGGGCCTGCTGCTCGCCGAGAACCAGCCCTACGCCGAACGCGCCCCCTGGGCCGTCCTCGCCCCCGCCACCGTCCTCGCCCTGCTCGGCGCGCTGGCGGTGACCGCCGCCGGGGGAGTACGCCTGCCGCGCCGCCCCCGCCCCCGCCGCCGTACGCCCGAGACCGGGCCGGCCGCCGCCGGGACCGAGCGCGAGACCGGGACCGGGACCGGGGCACTGGCGGGGGTCCGGTGACCGGTGTGTCCACCGGTGCGGCCGGGCCGCACGGCCGCACCCGGCTCTCCCCGCTCCTGCGCCTGCTGATCCTCACCCAACTCGCCTTCAACATCGGTTTCTACGCCGTGCTGCCCTTCCTCGCCGAACACCTCGGGCAGGGCATCGGCATGGCCGGCTGGCTGGTCGGATTCGTGCTGGGGCTGCGCACCTTCAGCCAGCAGGGGCTGTTCGTGGTCGGCGGGGCGCTGGCCGACCGGTACGGCATCCGGCCGGTGGTGCTCGCCGGATGCGCGCTGCGGATCGCCGGGTTCGGCTGGCTCGGGTACGCCGACGCCACCTGGTCGGTCATCGGCGCGGTGCTGCTCATCGGGTTCGCCGCCGCGCTGTTCTCGCCCGCCGTCGAGTCCGAGGTCGCCCGGCAGGCGGTGCGCTGGGAGCGGGCGGGCGGCGGCGACCGTACCCGGGTGCTCGCGCTGTTCACGGTCGCCGGACAGGCCGGCGCGTTCGCCGGGCCGCTGCTCGGCGCGCTGCTGCTCGGCGTCGACTTCCGCACCGCGTGCCTGGCCGGTGCCGGGATCTTCGTCCTCGTGCTGGCCGGGCACGCCCGGCTGCTGCCGCAGCGGGTGCCCGGCCGGACCCGGGTGCGGGCCGGCGGCGGCGCGCGGCTGCTGCTGCGCAACCGCCCGTTCCTGGCGCTGTGCTGCGCGTACGGCGCCTATCTCCTCGCCTACAACCAGTTCTATCTGGCGCTGCCCGCCGAGGTGCAGCGGGCGGCCGGATCGCAGGCGCCGCTGGCCTGGCTGTTCGCCCTGTCCTCGCTGCTGGTGGTGACGGCCCAGCTGCCCGTCACCCGGTGGGCGGGCCGGCGGCTGACCCCGCGCCGGTCCATGACCGCCGGACTGGCGCTGGTCGCGGCCGGGTTCGCGGTGGTGGCCGCCGCCCGCCCGGCCGGCTGGACCGGCGTCGCGGGCCTGCTGCCCGCCGCCGCCTTCGTCGTCCTGCTCACCCTCGGCCAGATGCTGGTCGCGCCGGTCGCCCGGGCCTGGGTCCCGGACCTCGCCGAGGACGGCCGGCTCGGCCTGTACACCGGCGCCCTGTCCTCGGTGTCCGGGCTGATCGTGCTGCTCGGCAGCTCCCTCACCGGCTCCCTGCTGGCGGGCGGCCTGCCGGCCGCGGTGCCGTGGCTGGTGCTGGCGGCCGTGCCGCTGGCGGCGGCGGGGCTGCTGCCCCGGCGACGGGCCGTCAGTAGCGGGTCCGCGCGGGAAGACCGTGCTCCTTGCGCAGATCCGCCTCGGTGATGTGATCCTGGAGCAGGTTGTTCATCATGAACGCGGTGGTGTGCGGATTGCCGCTGTCGATGCCGACGGTCTCGTGCTCCTCGGGCAGGCTCGTCGTGCCGACGTTCGCGACGTTGACGCCGTGCTTGTTGTGCAGCGCGTGGATCAGTTCGTGGCCGTAGATCATGAAGGCCGGTGACAGCGGGTCCTGGTAACCGCGCGGCGGCTTGGCGTCGGGGTCGGCGCGGCCGCCGGTGCTGTCCAGGTAGTCCCGTTCCAGGTGCATCGTGCTGGTCGACGGCTGCCCCTTGCCGATCGGCCCGTCCTTGCCGTCCTGGGCGTAGGCGCGGTCGTCGTCCGGCCCCACCTGCGCGTCCTCGTGCAGGTCGGGGATGCCGAACTCGGCGGTCCGCATCTTCTCCAGCCGGGCGTTGTCGATCGCCTTGACCGTCACCTGCGGCTTTTCCCCCGAGTCCGCGACCAGGGCGTCGAGCAGGGTGCGGCCGTGCGGACGGGACATCAGCCGGGCGTTCATCGCGTGCACGGACGTCTTGAAGTCGTCGCCCGCCGGGACGTCGTTCTCCCCGGTCTCCGCCACCGTGACGCCCTGGTTCCCGCTGAGCTTGGCCCAGGTCTGCCGGGAGGTGTCGCTCACCGGGCCCTCCATGTGCGGGGTGAAGCCCCCTTGGACGACGAACCGGGTGTACCTGCGGTGCTCGGCCTGGATGTCGTCCATGACCGCGGCGACCAGCCGCTTGTCCTCGTCACTGGCGCCCCGGGACGCGGTGAACCAGCGGTACACCTCGTGCTCCAGGGCGTCCAGCGCGCTGCCCCAGACGTCCGCCGCCGCCTGCGACGGCTCGCCCCGCGGATGCGACGCGGTGATCTCCTGGAGGCGGCCGCGCCAGCCCGCGATCTCCCTCGGGCCGCTGGGCGCCCGGCCCTTCCCGGTCAGTCCGCCGACCAGCTTCATCATCCGCTGGACCGGGGCGGCCGCGTCGGCCGTCCGGCCCTGCCGCAGCGCCAGGTTCACCGCCGTGTTGCCCGCGCTACGCTGCAACGGCAGCACCGCCGTGGCGGTCCTGCCCTGCGGGCGGGGGAGCGGCGCCCCCTGCCGGGCGTCCCGGTCGGACGCCCCGGGCTGCTGCTGATGGTCGTGCATGCTTCGTGTTTCCCTAGCTATCGTTCAATGGTCACCTCAGCGTTACCTGCACGGCGGCCGAAGCGGAATGACCGGAAGGGCACGGCACGGTGCACCGCTCGGCGGCCGCCCGGCGCCGGGAGCCGAGCCACAGCCCGCGCACGTCCCGGCCGAACGACCACGTCAGCAGGGTGAGCGCCAGCAGCCCCAGCCCCAGCTCCGCCGCGCGCGGCAGCAGCTCCGCGCCCGCCGCCAGCAGCAGGACGCCCTGCAGCGCGGCCACCGTCTTGCGGGCCCGGCTCGGCGGCAGCGGCGCGGACAGCCACGGCCAGTGGCGGGCGGCGGCGACGAAGACGTAGCGCATCGCGCCGATCAGCAGCACCCACGGGCCCAGCCGGACGGACACGTACACGCTGAGGACGAGGATCAGGAACGCGTCCACCTCCATGTCGAAGCGGGCGCCCAGCGGGGTCGAGGTGCCGGTGCGGCGGGCGACGTGGCCGTCCACGCCGTCCAGCAGCAGGGCCACGGCGGTGAGGCCGACCAGCAGCGAGCCGGACGGCGCGGCCCGGAAGGAGTCCGCGACCAGCGCGGTGACGGCGCCGACCAGGACGGTCCGGCCGAGGGTGACCCGGTTGGCCGGGCCGAACACCGGTGGGCGGGTGCGGTGCAGCGCCCGGGAGAGCACCGCCCAGCTGGCGAACGCGAAGACCAGCCCGGTCAGCCAGCCCACCGCGCCCATGCCGTGCGCCGCGCCCAGCAGCGCCAGCAGCAGCACCTGCGCGCCCGCCCCGACAGCGGTCTCCTGCCGCACCGGCCGGGCGTCGTACGCGGGCCGGGCGTCGCCCGCGGGACGCGCGCCGTACAGGCGGCGAGGGCCGGATACGGAACGGGCTCCGGATACGGGACGGGCGTCGTACGTGTCGTTCAGGGCCACCGAACATCCTCCGGCCGTGTGACAGAGTCGATCAGCGCCGCCACCCAGTCAGCGGCCTGTGCCTTCTCGGTACGTGGGCCGTTCGCCGACCGTTCAGGAGGACTCCGATGACCCGCACCGCCGCCGCCTTCTGGCTCGACGCACCGGGCCGCGGCGCCGTCCGCCCGGTGGAACTGCCCGTGCCCGGCCCCGAGGACGTGCTGGTGCGCACGCTCTTCAGCGGGGTCAGCCGGGGCACCGAGACCCTCGTGTTCCGCGGCGAGGTGCCGCCGAGCCAGCACACGGCGATGCGGGCGCCGTTCCAGGAGGGGGACTTCCCGGGCCCGGTGAAGTACGGCTACCTCAGCGTCGGGACGGTGGAG
This sequence comes from Streptomyces sp. NPDC023723, assembly GCF_040639815.1. NCBI lineage: Bacteria > Bacillati > Actinomycetota > Actinomycetes > Kitasatosporales > Streptomycetaceae > Streptomyces > Streptomyces sp. NPDC023723. The sequence continues at coordinate 169,669 of NZ_JBFAAP010000008.1, read as the reverse complement.
GAGGGCCCCGCCGCGCTCGTCGGCCGTACTGTGTTCTGCCTCTACCCGCACCAGACCCGCTACGTGGTCCCGGCCGCCGCCGTGACCGAGGTGCCCTCGTCGGTGCCGGCCGGGCGGGCCGTGCTCGCCGGCACCGTGGAGACCGCCGTCAACGCGCTGTGGGACGCGGCCCCGCTGATCGGCGACCGGATCACCGTGGTCGGCGGCGGCATGGTCGGCTGCTCGGTGGCCGCGCTGCTGGCCCGGTTCCCGGGCGTGGACGTCCAGTTGGTCGACGCCGACCCCGGCCGGGCGGCGGTCGCCGCCGCGCTCGGCGCCGGTTTCGCCCTCCCCGGCCAGGCCCGCGGCGACCGCGACCTCGTGGTGCACGCCAGCGCCACGGCGGCGGGCCTGGCCCGCGCACTGGAACTCCTGCGCCCCGAGGGCACGGTCGTCGAACTGAGCTGGTACGGCGACCGGAGCGTCGCCCTGCCGCTCGGCGAGGCGTTCCACTCCCGCCGGCTGACCGTGCGCGGCAGCCAGGTCGGCACCGTCTCCCCGGCCCGGTCCGGCAGCCGCACCTACGCCGACCGGCTCGCGCTCGCCCTGGACCTGCTCGCCGACCCGGCCCTCGACGCCCTCGTCACCGGTGAGTGCGCCTTCACGGAACTGCCGGACGTGCTGCCGCGTCTCGCCGACGGAGAACTGCCCGCGCTGTGCCACCGGGTGCGGTACGACCGCTGAACGGGAGCGGCGGGCGGGCCGTACTACCGGACGCGCCACACCCGCACCACACCTGGAGGGTCGCCCGTTGTTCAGCATCACCGTCCGCGATCACATCATGGTCGCCCACAGCTTCCGCGGTGCGGTCTTCGGCCCCGCGCAGCGTCTGCACGGAGCGACGTTCCTGGTGGACGCCACCTTCCGGCGCGAGCAGCTGGACGAGGACAACATCGTCGTCGACATCGGCCTGGCCACCCGGGAGCTGGGCGCGGTGGTCGCCGAACTGAACTACCGCAACCTCGACAACGAACCCGACTTCGCCGGGGTCAACACCTCGACGGAGTTCCTGGCCAAGGTCGTCGCCGACCGGCTCGCCGACCGCGTCCGTCGGGGCGCGCTCGGCGCCGGCGCGCGGGGCCTGGCCGGCCTCACCGTCACACTGCGCGAGTCGCATGTGGCGTGGGCGAGTTACGAGCGCGCGCTGTGACCGGCGCGACCGCCGCCGGGAACACCCGGCTCGGGCACGTGCCCGCGCAGGCGTCCGGCCCGAGGAGCGGGGAGACCGTCCCCATGTCGCTGCGCTCGGTGCACTTCGTGCTGCCCGGCGGCGTCGCCGACCCGGCCGCGCCCAGCGGCGGCAACGTCTACGACCGGCGGGTCGGCCTGGACCTGCCCGGCTTCGGCTGGCGGGTGCGGCCGGTCGCGGTGGCCGGCGACTGGCCCCGGCCCGGCCCGGACGCCCGCGCCGAACTCGCCCGCGCGCTTCGCCGGCTGCCGGACGGCGCCGTGGTGCTGCTGGACGGGCTGGTCGCCTGCGGCGTCCCGGAGATCGTCGTCCCCGAGGCCGGCCGGCTGCGGATGACCGTCCTCGTGCACCTCCCGCTCGGCGACGAGACCGGCCGGGACCCGGCCGTCGCCGCGGACCTGGACGCCCGGGAGGGCGCCGTCCTGCGGGCGGTGTCGGCCACCGTCGCCACCAGCGACTGGGCGGTCCGCCGCCTGGTCGCCCACCACGGCCTCGCCCCCGACCGGGTCCACCTCGCCGCCCCCGGCGCCGACATCGCGCCCCTCGCGCCGGGCACCGACGGCGTCTCCCGGCTGCTGTGCGTCGCCGCCGTCACCCCGCGCAAGGGCCAGCACCGGCTGGTGGCGGCCCTCGCCGAGGTGGCCGACCTGCCCTGGACCTGCGTATGCGTCGGCGCGCTCGGCCAGGACCCCGCCTACGTCGGCCGGCTGCGGGCGCGGATCGGCGCGCACCGGCTCGGCGACCGGCTGGAGCTGGCCGGACCGAAGAGCGGCGCCGGCCTGGACGCCGCCTACGCCGCCGCCGACCTCATGGTGCTCACCTCGCACGCGGAGACCTACGGCATGGCGGTGACGGAGGCGCTCGCGCGCGGTGTGCCGGTGCTGGCCACGGACGTCGGCGGACTGCCGGAAGCGGTCGGCCGCGCGCCCGACGGCTCGGTGCCCGGCATCCTCGTGCCGCCCGGGGACCCGGCGGCCCTGACCGCCGCGCTGCGCGGCTGGTTCGGCGAGCCCGACGTACGCCGCCGCCTCAGGTCCGCCGCCCGGGCCCGCCGCACCTCCCTGACCGGCTGGGCGTCGACCGCCCAGGCGCTGGCGACGGTACTGGGCCGGCTGCCGGCCGGACCGGGGAGGACGGCGTGAGGCGGCCCGCCCGGACCGGCACCCCGACGCCGGTCGACGAGCCGGCGGGCTTCGGGGCAGCGGGCGGGACGGCGCCGGACCCGGCGGAGGTCCGCTACGCCCCCGAGTGGCTGCGGCTGCGCGAGGGCGCCGACGCCGCCGCCCGCTCCCGCGCACTGCTCGAACCACTGCTCGAACGTCTGCGCGTGCCGCGCCCGGCCGGTCCGCTCGCCGTCCACGACGTGGGCTGCGGCACCGGCTCGATGGGCCGCTGGCTCGCCCCGCTGCTCCCCGGACCCCAGCACTGGACCCTGCACGACCGCGACCCCTACCTGCTGCACTTCGCCGCCGCCGACGCCCCGCGCACCGCCGCCGACGGCAGCCCGGTGACGGTCCGCACGCGCCGCGCCGACGTCGGCCGCCTCACCCCGGACGCCCTGCGCGGCGCGTCCCTGGTCACCGCCTCCGCGCTGCTCGACGTGCTCACCGCGGACGAGGTCACCGCGCTCGCCGCGGCCTGCGCCGGAGCCGGCTGCGCGGCGCTGCTGACGCTCTCCGTCGCCGGACGCGTCGAACTGACCCCCGGCCACCCGCTGGACGCCGAGCTCGGCGCGGCCTTCGACGACCACCAGCGGCGTACCGGACTGCTCGGCCCGGACGCCGTGCCGGTGGCGGCGGACGCCTTCACCGCGCACGGCGCGACGGTCCGGGTACGGCCGAGTCCCTGGCGGCTGGGCCGCGCCGAGGCCGCGCTCACCGACCGGTGGCTGCGCGGCTGGGTCGGTGCGGCCGTGGCCCAGCGGCCCGCGCTGCGCGAGCCCGCCGGGCCGTACCTGACCGAGCGCCTCGCGGCCTGCCGGGCCGGGGAGTTGGCGGTGGTCGTGCACCACGACGACCTGCTGGCGCTGGGCCGGCCGACGGGCGGTGACACGTGAGCGCGGTGCGCCGGCACGTCGGCTCCCTGGCCGGCGCCGCCGTCCTCGCGGTGCTGCTGTGGCGGACCGGCGGCGGCCCGTTCCTGGCCGGGCTGCGCCGGATCGACATACCGGCGCTGCTCGCGGCGCTCGCCCTCGGGCTGGTCACCACCGTGTGCAGCGCGTGGCGCTGGACGCTGGTGGCCCGCGCGCTGCGGATCGCCCTGCCGCTCGGCCCCGCCGTCGCCGCCTACTACCGGGCCCTCTTCCTGAACGCCGCGCTGCCCGGCGGTGTGGCCGGCGACGTGCACCGGGCGGTACGGCACGGGCGCGGCGCCGGTGACCTGGGCCGGGGCGTGCGGGCGGTGGTCCTCGAACGCGCCGCCGGACAGGCCGCGCTGGCCGTCGCCGGCGCGGTGGTGCTGGTGACGCTGGACTCGCCGGTACGGGCCGAGGCCCGGCACCTGGCACCGCTCCTCGCTCTGGCCGCGCTGGGCACCCTCGCGGTCCTCGCCGCGCTGCGGATGAGCCGGACGCCGGCCCGCCGCCGCCCCGTCGTCCCGCGTGACTGGCCCGGTGTCGCGGTGTCGTCGGCGGTCGTGCTGGCCGGCCACCTGGCGCTGTTCGTGCTCGCGGCCCGGGTCGCCGGCAGCGGCGCGTCCGTCGCCGTGCTGATGCCGCTGGCCGTCCTGGCGCTGCTGGCGATGAGCCTGCCGCTCAACGTCGGTGGCTGGGGCCCCCGGGAGGGCGTCACCGCCTGGTCGTTCGGCGCGGCCGGCCTGGGCGCGGACCAGGGCCTCGGCGTCGCCGTGGTCTACGGGGCACTGAGCCTGGCGGCCAGCCTGCCGGGCGCGGCCGTCCTGGCAGTCCGGGCGCGGCCGGCCGCGCGGGTGCGGCCGGGTGCGGCGTCCGGGGCGGTGTCCGGGGCGGTGTCCGCCGGGCGTGCTGTGGTGGGCGGGGTGTCGGGTGCGGCTGCGCGGGTGCGGTCGGGTGTCGGGTCCGCGGCGGTGTCCCTGGGGCGTGCCGTGGTGAGCGGGGTGTCGGGTGCGATGGCGGGTTCGCGGGGCGCGGTGGTGCTCGCGGTCCACGGGCAGCCGGCCTCCCGGCCACGACCAGGGCCGGGACCGGAACTCCGGCCCCGACGGGTGTCTGCCGGGCACACCGGGGCGTACGGGGCGTACGAGGTGCTGGGCCTGGTGGCGAGGCTGCGCGACGCGGCCCTCCTGGGCGCCCGTGGGCGGCTCGCCTCCCGGTCCCGCACCCGAACCGGCGCCCGGCTCACCCCCGCCCGACACCGCCCCTCCGGGCCCCGTCCCGACGCCGTAGGTCGTCCCGTACCGGCCCGGGGGCCGCTGCTCCCGCGGCCGCCCGGCGCCGAGCCGGCAGCGGTGCCCCGGCCGGTCCGGAGGCGGCCGGCGGTTTCCCGCCCGCCCGGCCCGCGTCAGGCGTCGCCCTCCGCCCCGACCGGCCCGGGACCCCCGCCCGCCCGGCTGCCGTCCCCCGTCCCCCCGGCAGGGGCGCCCCCCGCCCCCGTCAGCAGCGCGAAGTACGCCCCGAAGGACTCCGTGAGGCCCGCCAGCAGCGCCTTGCCCTTCTCCGCCGAACCCAGCGAAGGGCGGCCGATGACACCGGAGTCCGTGTAGGCGGCCATACCGAGGGAGAGCAGATGACGCCGGTCGTCCGCGACGAAGTCGGCGGTCTCGTAGCCGGGCCGGACCTGTTCCGGATGGGCGTGCAGCAGCACGGACGTCTCGATCTCCCCGGCGTGCATGTCGGTGAGCAGCGAGGTGGTCACGCCCGCCCGCACCCGCGCCGCCTCCCAGTCCTCCGGGGCCGGGAACAGCGCCATCCGCTCACCGCGCGCCGCGGCCTCCTGGACGACGTTGCCCAGCACGTAGTTCCCGCCGTGCCCGTTGACCACCACCAGGGCGTCCACGCCCGACCGGCGCAGCGACGCCGCTATGTCCCGCACCACCGCGTGCAGGGTCGGCGCGGAGATGCTGACGGTCCCGGGCCACGCCGCGTGCTCGTGCGAGCAGGAGATCGTCACCGGGGGCAGCGGGTGCACCGGGTACGCGGCGGCCAGTTCCCCGGCGACGGCACAGGCCACCAGCGTGTCCGTGGCCAGCGGCAGGTACCGCCCGTGCTGCTCGTAGCTGCCCACCGGCAGCACCGCCACCTGCCGCGCGCGGCCGGCCCCCCGGGCCCGTACGTCCTGCGTGGTGTCCGCCGGCATCCCTGAACCACCCATCACCGCAAGGCCCTTCGTCTCAGCTCGTGAAACTGTTGAGGAACCCGGGAATGATGACAGAACCGCATGGCGTACCAGGTGAGGAAACCGCACGGCGCACGGACGTGGAACGCGTGACGTCCGTCCCGCTGCCCACGGTGTACGGCGACTTCCGGGCCGTCGGCTACCTCGACCACGAGCGCGGCGACGAGCAGGTGGCCCTGGTCCACGGCGATCCCGGTGCCGAGGGCGTGCTGACCCGGCTGCACTCGGAGTGCCTGACCGGCGACGCCTTCGGCTCCCGGCACTGCGAGTGCGGTGACCAGCTCGCCGCCGCACTGCGCGCGGTGGCCGCCGAGGGCGCCGGGGTCGTCGTCTACCTGCGCGGACACGAGGGCCGGGGCATCGGCCTGCTCGCCAAGCTGCGCGCGATGGCGCTCCAGGCGGAGGGCCTGGACACGGTGGAGGCCAACCTCGCGCTCGGCCTACCGGTGGACGCCCGGGACTACGGGGCCGCCGCCCGCATCCTCGCCGACCTGGGCGTCCGCTCGGTCCGCCTGATGTCCAACAACCCGCGCAAACGGGAGGCGCTGGTCCGGCACGGCATCCGGGTCGCCGAGCAGGTGCCGCTGCTGATACCCCCGTGCGAGAGCAACATCGGCTATCTGCGGACCAAGCGGGAGCGGCTGGACCACCACCTGCCCCACCTGGACGCGGCGGTCCCGGTGCCGGTCAGTCCGTGAGCGCCTCGTACACCAGCCGTTTCAGGTCCCGGAAGACCGTCTGCGAGGTCTTCGGCCGCACCTGGGTCAGGAACTGCACCGTCAGCCCGGCGCCCGGGTCGACCCAGAACGTCGTCGTCGCCGCCCCGGTCCAGCCGTACGTGCCGAGCCCCGAGGGCTCCTCGGCGCGGGCCGGGTCGGTCACCACCGAGACCCCGAGGCCGAAGCCGACGCCGGCGTTGCCGGGGAGGTCGTGCGCCGGGCTGCCGAAGGAACGCAGGTCGGTGCCGGCCGGCAGGTGGTCGCGGGTCATCAGGTCCACGGTTTCGGGCCGGAGCAGCCGGACGCCGTCGAGTTCGCCGCGCCGCCGCAGCAGTTCCATGAAACGGTGCTGGTCGTACGCGGAGGCCACCATGCCGCCGCTGCCGGACAGGAACCGCGGCCGGCCGCGCAGCGGCAGCCCGGGGACCGGTTCGATGCCGCCGGCGTCCGTCTCGCCGTACAACTCGGCCAGCCGGGACGCCTGTTCGTCGCTGACCTCGAAGCCGGCGTCGGTCATGCCGAGCGGGCCGAAGATCCGTTCGGCGCAGTACGTGTCGAGCGGCCGGCCGTCCACCACCTCGATCAGCCGGCCCAGCACATTGCTGGCGACCGAGTAGTTCCACTGGGTGCCCGGTTCGAACTGCAACGGCAGACTCGCGTACAGGTCGACCGTCTCGGCCAGGTCGGCGCCGGGCCGCACCGACGACTCCAGGCCCGCCGCCCGGTACAGGGCGTCCACCGGGTGGGCGTGGTAGAAGGCGAAGGTCAGGCCCGCGGTGTGGGTCATCAGGTGCCGGACGCGGATCGGTCCGGCGGCCGGGCGGGTGGTGACGCCGGGTGCCTCGCCGCCGGTGTAGACGCGCGGCTCGGCGAAGGCCGGGAGGTAGCGGGCCACCGGGTCGTCCAGGGCCAGCCGGCCGTCCTCCACCAGCATCAGCGCGGCCACCGAGGTGACCGGTTTGGTCATCGAGTAGAACCGGAAGAGGGTGTCGGCCGCCACCGGCAGCCCCGCCGCGACGTCCCGCCGGCCGTGCGCGGTGAGGTGGGCGACGCGGCCGCCGCGGGCGACGGCCACCAGGAAGCCGGGCAGCCGGCCCGCGTCCACCTCCTGCGCGAGGTGCCCGTCCAGCCGGTCCAGCGCCTTCCCGTCCAGCCCGGCGTCCCCCGGGTCGATCTCCTGCCGCAGCCGTGTCATCGCCTCGTTCTCCTCCCTGACTCGCCGCGAGCCGAGGTGCGTCCGTCCGGTCTACCCGGCCGGGGCGATGCGGAACACACCGACGCGCCAGGCCGTTCACCCGGTCATGACCGATGACGAGGACGCCACGCGCGAGGCGCTGCTGAAGCTGTTCGCCGAGGGACACAGCGGAGTACTGGTCACCCTCAAACGGGACGGACGGCCGCAGCTGTCGAACGTCAACCACGCCTACGACCCCGCCGGCCGCACGATCCGCGTGTCGGTCACCGACGACCGGGCCAAGGTGCGCAACCTGCGCCGCGACCCGCGCGCCTCCTACCACGTGACCACCGGCGACCGCTGGGCCTACGCGGTCGCCGAGGGCACCGCCGAACTCTCCCCGGTCGCCGCCGACCCGCACGACGACACGGTCGAGGAACTCGTCCGCCTCTACCGCGACGTGCTGGGCGAACACCCCGACTGGGACGACTACCGCGCCGCGATGATCCGCGACCGGCGGCTGGTGGTACGGCTGCGAGTGGACCGGGTCTACGGCATGCCGCCCCGGGAATGACCGGCGCGCCGCCCGGTCACGGGTGCCGGGCCCGGGTCGGAGGGCCGGCCGGTCGTGGGCGCCGCTCCAGGGATGGCCGGCGGGCCGCCCGGTCGCGAGGACGGCTCTCGGGAGCGACCGGTGCGCCGCCCGAGCGTGGGCGCCGCGTCCGGGACCGGGCGGCGGGCCGACCGCCCCGGTAACGCCGGTGCGCCGCCCGGTCGCCGGTCCGTGCCGGGCGAGCGGGCGGCGCACCGCCGAGGGTACGGCGGGCCGGTCAGGCGCTCACCGTTTCCGACCGGGCCGGCTTTTCGGGGGTCCGCTCGCCGAGCCGTTCCGTCGGGATCCGGTGGGTTTCCCGGGCGGTGACCGCCGCGATCACCGGCGGCACGCACAGCGCCGCCGTGAACAGGGCGACCGCCGCCCAGTCGTCCCCGTCCGGACCGGCGATCCGGGCGGCGAAGGTCACCGCGAACCCGGCCACCGCGAATCCGATCTGGGTACCGATCGCCACCCCGGACAGCCGGACCCGGGTCGTGAACATCTCGCCGTAGAAGGCCGGCCACACGCCGTTCGCGGCGCTGTAGACGACGCCGAAGCAGATGATGCCGGTCAGGAACGTGAGCGGGTAGGAACCGGTCGAGATCGCCCACAGGTACAGGCACATCATGACCGCGCTGCCCGCCGCGCCGATCAGGTACACCGGCCGCCGGCCGATCCGGTCGGACAGCGTCGCCCACAGCGGGATCGCGGCCAGCGCCACCACGTTGGCCAGCGCGCCCACCCACAGCATGGCGGTCCGGGACATGCCGACCGAGTCACTGGTGGCGTACGCCAGCGCCCACACCGTGAAGATGGTGCTGACCGAGGCGATCAGCGCGCCGCCGACCACCCGCAGCACATCCGCCCAGTGCTCGCGCATCAGCACCACCAGCGGCAGCTTGACCACGCCCTCGGTGGCGGCCTGCCGCTCGAAGGCCGGGGTCTCGTCCAGGTTGCGCCGGATGAAGTAGCCGACCACCGCGACCGCGACGCTCAGCCAGAACGGCACCCGCCAGCCCCAGGACAGCAACTGCTCCTCGGGCAGCGCGGCGATCGGGATGAAGACCAGGGTGGCCAGGAGCTGACCGCCCTGCGTGCCGCTCAGCGTGAAACTGGTGAAGAAACCGCGCCGCCCGGCGGGCGCGTGTTCCAGCGTCATCGAATTGGCACTGGCCTGCTCACCGGCGGCCGAGATGCCCTGGAGGACCCGGCACAGCACCAGCAGCACCGGCGCCAGCGTGCCGACCTGGTCACGGGTGGGCAGACAGCCGATGAGGAAGGTCGACAGCCCCATCAGCAGCAGCGTGAACACCATGATCTTCTTGCGGCCCATACGGTCACCGACGTGCCCGAGGAAGAACGCGCCGACCGGCCGGGCCGCGTACGCGACACCGAAGGTGGCCAGCGACAGCAGGGTGGCCGTCGCCGGATCCGACTCGTCGAAGAAGATCTCCGGGAAGATCAGCGCGGCGGCGCTGCCGTAGATGAAGAAGTCGTAGTACTCCAGGGCACTGCCGATCCAGGCGGCGGTCGCGGCCTTCTTCGGCTGACCCGGCGGGGCCTCGGGGACGGGGGCGGGGACGGACACGGCGGCTCCTTCGGCTTCGTCGCCTAATTAACCCACTGGGTAGTTAGTAGGGGTTGGGTTGGGATGTTGCGCCCACGTGTCCTGAGTGTCAAGAGGTTCCGAGGAGCGGGATCAGTCCGCCGCCCGCTCCGCCGTCAGGTACGCGATCACCATGTCGCCGAGCATGGCCCGGTAGCGCGCGCGCTGTTCGGGCGCGACCAGGTCGCGGCCGAACAGCGCGCCGAAGGTGGCCCGGTTGGCGACCCGGAAGAAGCAGAACGAGCTGATCATCGCGTGCAGGTCGACCGCGTCCACGTCCGCCGTGAACAGCCCCGACTCCTGGCCCGTCGCGAGGATGCGGCGGATCACGTCCAGCGCCGGCGAACCGATCTTGCCCAGCCGCTCGGAGGCCGCGATGTGCTCGGCGCCGTGGATGTTCTCGATGCTGACCAGGCGGATGAAGTCCGGGTGCCGCTCGTGGTGGTCGAAGGTGACCTCGGCCAGCCGGCGGATCGCGGCGACCGGGTCCAGATGCTCCACGTCGAGCTGCTGCTCGGCCTCCCGGATCACGCCGTACGCCCGCTCCAGAACGGCTGTGAACAGCTGTTCCTTGCCGCCGAAGTAGTAGTAGATCATCCGCTTGGTGGTGCGGGTGCGGGCGGCGATCTCGTCGACCCGGGCCCCGTCGTACCCGGCGCGGGCGAACTCGCGGGTGGCGACGTCGAGGATCTCGGCGCGGGTGCGGGCGGCGTCGCGGATGCGCCCGTTGGATCGTGCCGGTTCGTCGACGCTCGTCATCGGGTTCCTTCGGCCGGGAGGGTGCGGTGCGGAGATTGTAGAAGGTCGGGGCTTCCCCCGAACGGCGCTCTGCTGCTATGACTAACGTACTGGTTCGTACATTAGCTCTCAGGCGTCAGCCGCTCAGGAGGTCCCGGTGGCCAAGGACTCGTATCTCGTCGGACTGATCGGTTCCGGCATCGGACCGTCGCTCAGTCCCGCCCTGCACGAGCGGGAGGCCGACCGGCAGGGGCTGCGCTACCTGTACCGGCTGCTCGACCTCGACGTCCTCGGCACCCCGCCGGAGGCGGTGGGCGACCTGCTGCGCGCCGCCCGCGACCTCGGCTTCGACGGACTGAACATCACCCACCCCTGCAAACAGCTGGTCATCGAGCACCTCGACGCGCTCTCCCCCCAGGCCGAGGCGCTCGGCGCGGTCAACACCGTGGTCTTCGCGGCCGACGGCCGGGCAGTCGGCCACAACACCGACGTCACCGGCTTCGCCGCCTCCTTCGCCCGGGGCCTGCCCGACGCACCGCTGGAGCGGATCGTGCAGCTCGGCGCGGGCGGGGCGGGCGCCGCCGTCGCGCACGCCACGCTCACCCTGGGCGCCGGCCGGGTCACCGTGGTGGACCCGCTGCCCGAGCGGGCCGCCGCCCTCGCCGACTCCCTGAACCGGCACTTCGGACCGGAGCGGGCCGGCGCCGCCGCCCCCGACCAGCTGCCCGGCCTGCTGGCGGACGCCGACGGCGTCGTGCACGCCACCCCCACCGGCATGGCCGCCCACCCCGGCCTGCCGCTGCCCGCCGCGCTGCTGCACACCGGTCTCTGGGTCGCCGAGGTGGTCTACCGCCCGCTGGAGACCGAGCTGCTGCGCACCGCCCGCGCGCTCGGCTGCGCCACCCTCGACGGCGGCGGCATGGCCGTCTTCCAGGCGGTGGACGCCTTCCGCCTGTTCACCGGGCTGGAACCCGACGCCGCCGCCATGCTCACCGACTTCCGTGAGCTGTCCGGCGCCGTCACCGCGCCCCGCTGACCCGATCCGGAACGAGGTACCGACGTGCGTACGTCCATCGCCACCGTCTCCCTCAGCGGCTCCCTCACCGAGAAGCTGACCGCCGCCTCGCTGGCCGGGTTCGACGGCGTGGAGATCTTCGAGAACGACCTGCTGGCCAGCCCGCTCACCCCCGAGGAGATCCGCGCCCGCTGCGCCGACCTCGGCCTCACCGTCGACCTCTACCAGCCGATGCGGGACATCGAGGCACTGCCCGAGGCGCGGTTCGTCCAGAGCCTGCGACGGGCCCGGCACAAGTTCGAGCTGATGCGCCGGCTCGGCGCCGACACCGTGCTGGTCTGCTCCAGCGTGTCCCCGGACGCCATCGACGACGACGCGCTCGCCGCCGAACAGCTCGCCCGGCTGGCCTCGCTCGCCCAGGAGCACGGCGTCCGCGTCGCCTACGAGGCGCTCGCCTGGGGCCGGCACATCAGCACCTACGACCACGCCTGGCGGGTCGTCGAGGCGGCCGGGCACCCCGCGCTCGGCACCTGTCTGGACAGCTTCCACATCCTGTCCCGGGGCAGCGACCCCAAGGGCATCGAGGACATCCCCGGCGAGAAGATCTTCTTCCTCCAGCTCGCCGACGCGCCCCGGCTCGCCATGGACGTCCTCCAGTGGAGCCGCCACTACCGCTGCTTCCCCGGCCAGGGCGGCTTCGACATCGCCGGACTGGTCCGGCACGTGCTGCGCACCGGCTACGCGGGGCCGCTCTCCCTGGAGGTGTTCAACGACGTCTTCCGGCAGTCCGAGGCCGGCCCGACCGCCGTCGACGCCCAGCGCTCCCTGCGGCTGCTCCAGGAAGAGGTCGGCACCGCCGCCCCGCCCCCGCCGGCCGTCCCCACCGGTGTCGCCTTCGCCGAGCTGGTCACCCCGGACGCCCAGCCGGTCACCGCGCTGCTCGGCGCCCTCGGCTTCACCCGGGTCGCCCGGCACCGCGGCAAGCCCGTCGACCTGTGGCAGCAGGGCGAGGCCAGGGTGCTGGTCAACACCGGTCCGGCCGAACGCCGCGACGGCACCCGGCTCGCCGCCATCGGCCTCAACTCCGCGGACCCGGCGGGCGCCGCCCGGCGCGCGGAGGCACTGCTGGCGCCGGTACTGCCGCGCCGCCGTGCCCCCGAGGACGCGCTCCTCGACGCGGTCGCCGCGCCCGACGGCACGGAACTCTTCTTCTGCGCCGCCCCCGGCGCGGACGGCCCCGACTGGCGGGCCGACTTCGCCGCCGACACCCCCGCGCCAAAACCGCCCGAGGTGTGCCGCATCGACCATCTCGCCCTCACCCAGCCCTGGCACCACTTCGACGAGGCGGCCCTCTTCCACCGCAGCGTCCTGGGGCTCAGCCCGCAGCAGAGCGTGGATGTCGCCGACCCCTACGGGCTGCTCCGCAGCCGCGCCGTCACCAGCGACGACGGCGCCGTCCGCATCGTGCTGAGCGTCGGCGCCGCACCCACCGACGACACCGTGCACGCCCAGCACATCGCGCTCGCCACCGACGACGTGGTGGCGGCGGCCCGCCGCTTCCGCGCGGCCGGCGGCCGGCCGCTGCCCATCCCGGCCAACTACTACGACGACCTGGCCGCCCGCTTCGAGTTCGCCGCCGGCGAGCTGGAGACGTACCGCGAACTCGGCATCCTCTACGACCGCGACGCGCACGGCGTCTTCCGGCACTGCTACACCCGGACGGTGGGCCGGGTCTTCTTCGAACTCCTCCAGCGCGACGACGGCTACCGGGGCTACGGCGCCCCGAACGCCGCCGTCCGGCTGGCCGCGCAGCACGCCGCCCGGGAGCTCACTGGCGGCTGACGGCCCGGGTCACGCCCGCCACCACCGTCGAGGCGAGGATCCAGCCCATGAGGACGAGGGCGTAGGCCAGCCACTGGTACCAGCCGCCCGGGGCGAACGCCGTCTCCTGTCCGAAGGAGATGATCGGCAGCAGCAGGTCGAGGGTGTAGAAGACCGGGTTGAACTCCGGGGACTCGGACGGCTTCAGCGCCTCGGGGTGGTGCAGCCCGTAGGCCAGGGAGCCGACGGCCAGCAGCGACAGCAGCCAGGCGCCGGCCCGCAGCGGACGGAAGCCGTAGCCGACGGCGAGGTCCTGGAGGTGGCCCCACAGGCGGGCGTACCAGCGCAGGGTGCGGCGGTGCCGGCGCAGCTTGGCCAGTTGCACCAGCCGGGCCGCGTCGTCGTCGCCGATACGCCGGTAGGCGGCCGTCAGCTGCTCGTAGGAGTGCGGGACATAGCCGTCGCCGTCGCGTTCCAGCATCGCCAGCCGCAGCGCGGCCGGGTGGTGCGGGACCAGCGCGGTGTAGGTGAGGTCGTTCAGGTACACCTCGGCCGGCACCATCGCGGGGTCGAGGCTGAGGCTGTCCAGCCGGGCCCGGCGCAGCCGCAGCGCGCCCTCGATCCGGCCGCCGCCGAACAGCCACAGCTCCCCGATGACGCAGCTGGTGGCCCGCAGCGCGGTGCCGCCGGGCCGGGACAGCCGGGCGTGGGCCAGTTCCAGGGTGCCGGGCACACGGGCGCCCCGGAAGTCGAGGGTGCCCCGGGCGGTCAGGCAGGTGGCCGTCACACTCGATCCGACGACGAGGTGCTGCGCGTCCAGGGCGGTGCCGTCGGCCGCGTCCAGTTCGGCGTCCTTGAGGTTGACCATGCCGGTGACGGACGCCCCGGTGAGCCGGACCGATCCCCGCGTCCGCAGTCCCGGCGCCCACAGGTCCGCGCCGACGACTGTCTGGTTCAGATGGAGCACCGGCCCCTCGGCGTCCGGCGCGTCGATCGCCACGCCCTCCAGGTACAGGCTGCGGCCGATCTCCGCCCCGTTCAGCCGTACCGTGCCGCGGCACCGGGCCCGCGTCATCCGCAGCATGCCGTCCACCCGCACGGCGTGCGAGACCAGGCCGGGCAGCACGGACTCGCTGAGGTTCAGCTCGCGCAGCCGGGCGGCGTAGCACCGGAGGGTCTCCTCGAAGTGGCAGTGCCGCAGCCGCACCGGGTGGTCGACGCTCGCGTACTGGAGGTCGAGGCCGCCGGTGATCCGCGCGCCCGCGACGTCCAGCGCGGCGACCTCGCCGTCCTCCCGCGGCCCGTGCAGCAGCAGTGCGCGCAGCACCTCGCCGCGTACGGTCCGCTCCGCCCCCCAGGTGCCCCCGTCGGCGGGGTCGTCGTCGGGCGCGGCGCGGAAGTCGACGTACTCGCCCCGGGCGAAGGCCCGCCACACCCGCGCCTCGGCCGGCGTCAGCTCGTTGATCTCCATCGACGGGGACTCTGACGCGGCGGCCGGGTCCTGTCAATCAGGCCCCGGCCGCCGGGAGTTCACGGCCGCGCGTTCCACTCCGCGATCACCGGACGGTCGTGCTCCGTGGACAGCCGGCTCAGCGTCCCGGTCGCCAGCTGGAACAGCCGGCCCTCGGCGGGCGGCAGCCCGAGCCGGCGGGCGGTCACCACCCGCAGGAAGTGGCCGTGCGCCACCAGGATCACATCGCCGGCGGCGAGCGCCGGCTCGACCCGGGCCAGCAGCCGGTCGGCCCGCCGGCCGACCTGCTCGGGCGACTCGCCGGGGCTCTCGTCGCCGGGCGGTGCCCCGTCCGTCCACAGGTCCCAGCCGGGCCGGGCCCGGTGGATGTCGACGCTGGTGACGCCCTCGTAGCCGCCGTAGTCCCACTCGTGCAGGTCGGCGTCGGACTCCGCGCCGACCAGGCCCGCCAGTTCGGCGGTGCGCACGGCCCGGCCCAGCGGGCTGGTGAGCACCCGGGCGAAGGGCCGTCCGGACAGCAGCGGGGCCAGCGACTTGGCCTGCTCCTCACCTCGGGTGGTGAGGGGCAGGTCGGTGTGGCTGGTGTGCTGTCCGGACCGGCTCCACTCGGTCTCGCCGTGGCGGACCAGCAGCAGATCTCCCACCGCGGACTACTTCGAGGACTCGACGGCGTGGCCGCCGAACTGGTTGCGCAGTGCGGCGATCATCTTCATCTGCGGCGAGTCGTCCTGCCGGGAGGAGAACCGGGCGAACAGCGACGCGGTGATCGCGGGCAGCGGCACCGCGTTGTCGATGGCCGCCTCCACGGTCCAGCGGCCCTCGCCGGAGTCGGCGGCCCGGCCGCGCAGCTTCTCCAGGTGCGGGTCGTCGTCCAGGGCGTTGACGGCGAGGTCGAGCAGCCAGGACCGGATGACCGTGCCCTCCTGCCAGGACCGGAAGACCTCGCGGACGTTGTCCACCGAGTCGACCTTCTCAAGCAGCTCCCAGCCCTCCGCATACGCCTGCATCATGGCGTACTCGATGCCGTTGTGGACCATCTTGGCGAAGTGCCCGGCGCCGACCTTGCCCGCGTGCACGTAGCCGTAGGGGCCCTCCGGCTTGAGCGCCTCGAAGACCGGCTGGAGCCGGTCGACGTACTCCTTCTCGCCGCCGACCATCAGCGCGTAGCCGTTCTTCAGGCCCCACACACCGCCGGAGACCCCGGCGTCGACGAAGCCGATGCCGCGCTTGGCGAGTTCCTCGGCGTGCTTCTCGTCGTCGGTCCAGCGGGAGTTGCCGCCGTCGACGACGATGTCGCGGGGCTTGAGGATGGAGCCGAGCTGGTCGATGACGGCCTGGGTGGGGCCGCCGGCCGGGACCATCACCCACACCGCGCGGGGTCCGTCGAGGCGGTCCACGAGGTCGACGAGGCTGTCCACGTCGGAGAGTTCGGGGTTGGTGTCGTATCCGACGACGTCGTGGCCGGCGTTGCGCAGGCGGTCGCGCATGTTGCCGCCCATCTTGCCGAGCCCGATGAGACCGATCTGCATGTCAGTGCACTTCCTTCAGTTCGCGGTAGGCGGCCACCAGCGCGGCCGTGGAGGGATCGAGGCCGGGGACGTGGGCGCCCTCGCTGAGGGCGGGTTCGACGCGCTTGGCGAGGACCTTGCCGAGTTCGACACCCCACTGGTCGAAGGAGTCGATGTTCCACACCGCGCCCTGCACGAACACCTTGTGCTCGTACAGCGCGATCAGCTGGCCGAGCACCGACGGGGTCAGCTCGGTGGCCAGGACGGTGGTGGTGGGGTGGTTGCCCTGGAACGTCTTGTGGGCGACCAGTTCCTCCGGAACGCCCTCGGCGCGCACCTCCTCGGGGGTCTTGCCGAAGGCGAGGGCCTGGGTCTGGGCGAAGAAGTTGGCCATCAGCAGGTCGTGCTGGGCCTTGAGCCGGTCGTCGAGCTCGGCGACCGGGCGGGCGAAGCCGATGAAGTCCGCCGGGATCAGCTTGGTGCCCTGGTGGATCAGCTGGTAGTAGGCGTGCTGCCCGTTGGTGCCGGGCGTGCCCCACACCACCGGACCCGTCTGCCACTTGACCCGCCGCCCGTCCCGGGTGACCGACTTGCCGTTGGACTCCATGTCCAGCTGCTGGAGGTAGGCGGTGAACTTGGCCAGATAGTGGCTGTAGGGCAGCACCGCGTGCGACTGGGCGTCCATGAAGTTGCCGTACCAGACGCCCAGCAGCCCGAGGATCAGCGGGGCGTTGGCCTCCGCCGGGGCGGTGCGGAAGTGGTCGTCGACGATGCGGAAGCCGTCGAGCAGCTCGCGGAACCGGTCCGGGCCGACGGCGATCATCAGGGACAGGCCGATCGCCGAGTCGAAGGAGTAGCGGCCGCCGACCCAGTCCCAGAACTCGAACATGTTGGCCGTGTCGATGCCGAAGTCCGCGACCTTACCGGCGTTGGTCGACAGGGCGACGAAGTGCTTCGCGACCGCGTCGTCGTCCTTGAGCGCGGCAAGCAGCCAGGACCGGGCCGAGGTGGCGTTGGTGATCGTCTCGATCGTGGTGAACGTCTTGGACGCCACGATGAACAGCGTCTCGGCCGGGTCCAGGTCGCGGGTCGCCTCGTGCAGGTCGGCGCCGTCCACGTTCGAGACGAAGCGGACCGTCAGGTCCCGGTCGGTGAAGGCGCGCAGCGCCTCGTACGCCATCGCCGGACCCAGGTCGGAGCCGCCGATGCCGATGTTGACGACATTGCGGATGCGCCGGCCGGTGTGGCCGGTCCACGCGCCGGACCGCACCCGGTCCGCGAAGCCGGCCATCTTGTCCAGCACGGCGCGCACCCGCGGCACCACGTTCTCGCCGTCGACCTCGACCACCGCGTCGGCCGGGGCGCGCAGCGCGGTGTGCAGCACCGCCCGGTCCTCGGTGACGTTGATCCTCTTGCCGTCGAACATGGCGTCCCGCAGCCCGAACACGTCGGTCGCGGCGGCCAGCTCCCGCAGCAGCGCCAGGGTCTCGTCGGTGACCAGGTGCTTCGAGTAGTCGATGCGCAGGTCCCCGACGCGCACGACATAGCGCTCGGCGCGCGAGGGATCGGCGGCGAACAGCTCACGCAGCTCCGGACGGAGCAGCGCCTCGGCGCGGTGGTTCTCCAGGGCCGTCCACTCGGGACGGCGGGTGAGCTCGGGGGTGTCAGACATGGACAGGGGTCTCCTCGGTGCCCTCGCCGCGCAGGGCGATGGCGTACATCTCGTCCGCGTCGAGGCGCCTGAGCTCCTCGGCGATCAGTTCTGCGGTGGAGCGGACCTTCAGCGCCAGCGTGCGCGGCGGCTGGTCCGGCAGGGTCAGGGTGGCCACCGGCCCCTCGGGGCGGTCGATGACGATCTCGCCGGCCGCGGTGCCCAGCCGGACCGTGGTGACGGCCGGGCCGTCGCTGACCACCCGGTCGGCCACGACGCCGAGCCGGGCCTCCAGCCAGCGGGCCAGCAGTTCGGCGGCCGGGTTGTCCGTCTCGGCCTCCACCGTCGCCGACGTCACCTTCATCCGGGCCTGGTCCAGTGCCGCCGCCAGCATCGAGCGCCACAGCGTCAGCCGGGTCCAGGCCAGGTCGGTGTCGCCGGGCGCGTAGGTGCGGACCCGATTCTCCAGCGTCCGCATCGGGTTCTCGACCGCGTACAGGTCGGTGATCCGGCGCTGGGCGAGCGCGCCCAGCGGGTCCTTGGCCGGGTCGTCGGGGGCGTCCACCGGCCACCACACGACGACCGGCGCGTCCGGCAGCAGCAGCGGCAGCACCACCGAGTCGGCGTGCCGCGACACCTCGCCGTACATGCGCAGCACCACCGTCTCGCCGGTGCCCGCCTCGGAGCCGACCCGCACCTCGGCGTCCAGGTGCGACTTGGTGCGCTCGCGCGGGTTGCGGGTGTGCCGCTTGATGACGACCAGGGTGCGCGAGGGGTGCTCGTGCGAGGCCTCCTCGGCCGCCTTGATCGCGTCGTAGGCGTTCTCCTCGTCCGTGACGATGACCATCGTCAGGACCATGCCCACGGCCGGGGTGCCGATCGCCCGGCGGCCCTGGACCAGCGCCTTGTTGACCTTGCTTGCCGTGGTGTCGGTCAGGTCGATCCTCATGGCCTGCGCCAGCTCCGTCCGTCTCGTGCGAGCATCTCGTCGGCTTCCTCGGGGCCCCAGCCGCCGGAGGCGTACTGGGCCGGCTTGCCGTGGGTGGCCCAGTACTCCTCGACCGGGTCGAGGATCCGCCAGGACTCTTCCACCTCCTGGTGACGCGGGAACAGGTTCGCGTCGCCGAGCAGGACGTCCAGGATCAGGCGTTCGTACGCCTCGGGGCTGGACTCGGTGAAGGACTCGCCGTAGGCGAAGTCCATCGACACGTCCCGGATCTCCATCGAGGTGCCCGGCACCTTGGAGCCGAACCGGACCGTCATGCCCTCGTCCGGCTGGACCCGGATGACGATCGCGTTGGCGCCGAGCTCCTCGGTTGCGGTGGTGTCGAAGGGGGAGTGCGGGGCGCGCTGGAAGACCACCGCGATCTCGGTGACCCGGCGCCCGAGCCGCTTGCCGGTGCGCAGATAGAAGGGGACGCCCGCCCAGCGGCGGTTGTCGACGGCCAGCTTGATCGCCGCGTAGGTGTCGGTGCTGGAGGCCGGGTCGATGCCGTCCTCCTCCAGGTAGCCGCTGACCTGCTCGCCGCCCTGCCAGCCGCCCGCGTACTGGCCGCGCACGGTGTGCTCGCCCAGGTCGTCCGGCAGCCGCACCGCCCGGAACACCTTCAGCTTCTCGGTCAGCAGCGAGGCCGCGTCGAAGGAGGCGGGCTCCTCCATCGCGGTCAGTGCCATCAGCTGGAGCAGGTGGTTCTGGATGACGTCGCGGGCGGCGCCGATGCCGTCGTAGTAGCCGGCCCGGCCGCCGATGCCGATGTCCTCGGCCATGGTGATCTGCACGTGGTCGACGTAGGACCGGTTCCAGATCGGCTCGTACATCTGGTTGGCGAAGCGCAGCGCCAGGATGTTCTGGACGGTCTCCTTGCCCAGGTAGTGGTCGATGCGGAAGACCTGGTCCGGTTCGAAGACGTCGTGCACGAGCGAGTTCAGCTCCTGCGCGCTCTCCAGATCGTGACCGAACGGCTTTTCGATGACGGCGCGGCGCCAGGAGCCCTCCGGGGCGTCCGCCAGGCCGTGCTTCTTCAGCTGCTGGACCACCTTGGGGAAGAACTTCGGCGGTACCGAGAGGTAGAAGGCGTAGTTGCCGCTGGTGCCCCGGGAGGCGTCCAGCTCGTCCACCGCCTTGCGCAGTTCCTCGAAGGCGCTGTCGTCGTCGAAGTCGCCGGGGATGAACCGCATGCCCTCGGAGAGCTGCTGCCAGACCTCCTCGCGGAACTCGGTCCGGGCGTGCTCCTTGACCGCCTGGTGCACGACCTCGGCGAAGTCCTGGTCCGCCCAGTCCCGGCGGGCGAACCCGACCAGCGAGAAGCCCGGCGGCAGCAGGCCCCGGTTGGCCAGGTCGTACACGGCCGGCATCAGCTTCTTGCGGGACAGGTCACCGGTCACGCCGAAGATGACCAGGCCGGACGGGCCCGCGATGCGGGGCAGCCGGCGGTCCTGGGGGTCGCGCAGCGGATTGCTCCACTCGGCGGTGGGGATGACTGCGGGGGCGGTGTCCTTCTTGGCCCGCGCGCCGGTGCGCCGGGCCTTCCCCGGCTCCGGCTTCGGCTGCGCGGGGGCGTCGGCGGCCACGACCCCCGCCGCCTCCTGGGCGTCCCGGACCTCCTTGGCCTCCTTCGTGCCCTTGGTCTCGCCCGCGTCCGGGTCGGGAAGCTCCTTGCTCATTCCCCGTCAACTCCCTTGCTGTCGAGGGACTTCGTCACGGCGTCGAGCAGGTCCTGCCAGGCCGCCTCGAACTTGGCCACGCCCTCCCGCTCCAGCAGCTCCACCACCTCGTCGTACGAGATGCCGAGCCGCTCCACGGCGGCGAGGTCGGCCCTCGCCTGGGCGTAGCCGCCGGTGACCGTGTTCCCCTGGACGTCACCGTGCTCGGCGGTGGCGGCCAAGGTGGCCTCCGGCATGGTGTTCACGGTGCCGGGAGCGACCAGCTCCTCCACGTACAGGGTGTCCCGGTATGCCGGATCCTTCACCCCGGTGGACGCCCACAGGGGGCGCTGCCGGTTGGCACCGGTGCCCGCCAGGGCGGTGAAACGGTTCCCCGCGAAGACCTCCTCGTACGCCTCGTAGGCCAGCCGCGCGTTCGCCAGCGCCGCCTTGCCCTTCAGGGCGCGGGCCGCGTCGGTGCCCAGCACGGTCAGCCGCTTGTCGATCTCGCTGTCGACCCGGGAGACGAAGAAGGAGGCCACCGAGTGGACGGCGGCCAGGTCGTGCCCGGCCGCCCGGGCCTTCTCCAGGCCGGCCAGGTAGGCGTCCATGACCTCGCGGTAGCGCTCCAGGGAGAAGATCAGCGTCACGTTGACGCTGATGCCCGCCCCGACGACCTCGGTGATGGCCGGCAGCCCGGCCTTGGTCGCCGGGATCTTGATCATGACGTTGGGCCGGTCCACCAGCCAGAACAGCTGCCGGGCCTCGGCGATGGTGGCCGCCGTGTCGTGGGCGAGCCGCGGGTCGACCTCGATGGAGACCCGGCCGTCCCGGCCGCCGCTCGCCTCGTACACCGGCTTCAGTACGTCGGCGGCGGCGCGGACGTCGGCGGTGGTCATCATCCGCACCGCCTCCTCCACGGTGACGCCGCGCACCGCGAGATCGGCGAGCTGCTCCTCGTAGCCCGCGCCGGCGCCGATGGCCGCCTGGAAGATCGACGGGTTGGTGGTGACGCCGACGACACCGCCGGTCTCGACCAGCCGGGCCAGGTCCCCGGACTCGATCCGGGTGCGGGACAGGTCGTCCAGCCATACGGAGACACCCTCGTCGGCCAGGCGCTTGAGCGCTCCCGGGGTCCCGGTTGCTTCGGTCACAGTGATCATCATCTTCTTTCTGGCGTTGCGATCAAGCAGGGCGAGCACGGTCAGGCGCGGGCGGCGGCGAGGGACTCCCGGGCCGCGGCGGCCACGTGCTCGGCGGTGAAGCCGTACTCGGCGAACAGGGTCTTGGCGTCGGCGGAGGCGCCGTAGTGCTCCAGCGAGACGATGCGTCCCGCGTCACCGACGAAGCGGTACCAGGTCAGCGCGATGCCGGCCTCGACGGCCACCCGGGCCCGCACCGCGGGCGGCAGCACGCTCTCCCGGTACTCCCGCGGCTGCTCCTCGAACCACTCCACGGACGGCATCGACACCACCCGGGTGGCGGTGCCCGCCGCCTGGAGCAGCTCGCGCGCCGCGACGGCGACCTGCACCTCGGAGCCGGTGGCGATCAGGATCACCTCCGGGGTGCCGGTGGCGGCGTCCGCCAGGACGTAGCCGCCGCGCGCCGCGTCCGGGTTCGCCGGGTACGTCGGCAGGCCCTGCCGGCTGAGGGCGAAGCCGTGCGGCGCCGGATTGGTGGCGTGCCGCCGCAGTACCTCGGCCCAGGCGGCCACGGTCTCGTTGGCGTCGGCCGGGCGGATCACGTTCAGGCCCGGGATGGCGCGCAGCGCGGCGAGGTGCTCGACCGGCTGGTGGGTCGGACCGTCCTCCCCCAGGCCGATGGAGTCGTGCGTCCACACGTACGTCACGGGCAGCTGCATCAGCGCCGACATGCGCACCGCGTTGCGCATGTAGTCGGAGAAGGTCAGGAAGGTGCCGCCGTAGATCCGGGTGTTGCCGTGCAGCGCGATGCCGTTCATCTCGGCGGCCATCGAGAACTCGCGGATGCCGAAGTGGACGGTACGGCCGTACGGGTCGGCCTCCGGCAGCGGGTTGCCCGCGGGCAGGAACGACGACGTCTTGTCGATCGTGGTGTTGTTCGAGCCCGCGAGGTCGGCGGAGCCGCCCCACAGCTCGGGCAGCACCGGGCCGAGTGCCTGGAGCACCTTGCCGGACGCGGCCCGGGTGGCGACCGACTGGCCGGGCTCGAACACCGGCAGCGCGTCCTGCCAGCCCGCGGGGAGCCGGCCCGCGACCACCCGGTCGAACAGCTCGGCCCGCGCGGGCTGCGCGCCGCGCCACTTGTCCAGCCGCTTGTCCCAGGCGGCGTGCGCCTCCGCGCCCCGGTCCAGTGCCTCCCGGGTGTGGGCGAGCACCTCGTCGGCGACCTCGAAGGACCGCTCCGGGTCGAAGCCGAGGACCCGCTTGGTGGCGGCCACCTCGTCGGCGCCGAGCGCGGAGCCGTGCGACGCCTCGGTGTTCTGGGCGTTCGGCGCGGGCCAGGCGATGATCGTGCGCATCGCGACGATCGAGGGACGGCCGGTCTCCGCCCTGGCGGCGTTCAGGGCCGCGTACAGGGCGGGCACGTCCACGTCGCCGTGCTCGGCGGGCTCGATGCGCTGGACGTGCCAGCCGTACGCCTCGTACCGCTTCAGCACGTCCTCGGAGAAGGCGGTCGCGGTGTCGCCCTCGATGGAGATGTGGTTGTCGTCGTAGAGGAAGACCAGGTTGCCGAGCTTCTGGTGGCCGGCCAGCGAGGACGCCTCGGCGGAGACGCCCTCCTGGAGGTCGCCGTCCGAGACGATCGCCCAGATGGTGTGGTCGAACGGGGACTCGCCGGCCGGCGCCTCGGGATCGAACAGACCGCGCTCGTAGCGGGCCGCCATCGCCATGCCCACCGCGTTGGCCACGCCCTGCCCGAGCGGCCCCGTGGTGGTCTCCACGCCCGCCGTGTGCCCGTACTCGGGGTGACCGGGGGTCTTCGACCCGTGCGTCCGGAACGCCTTCAGGTCGTCCAGCTCCAGCTCGTACCCGGCCAGGTAGAGCTGCGTGTAGAGGGTCAGCGAGGTGTGTCCGGGGGACAGCACGAAACGGTCCCGGCCGGTCCACTCGGGATCGGCGGGATCGTGACGCATCACCTTCTGAAAGATCGTGTAGGCGGCCGGGGCGAGGGCCATCGCCGTCCCGGGGTGCCCGTTCCCGACCTTCTGCACCGCATCGGCCGCGAGAACACGGGCGGTGTCGACGGCACGCCGGTCGAGTTCGGTCCATTCGAAGCGGTCCGCGGTATGCGTGCTCATCTTCAAGAAATCCTCGATTGGAGCGAAGTGGCTGCTCTGACGTGTTCAAACTTAAAAGTCTGACTTTTGGGAGTGAAGGTCATCGTGTGCCAGCCTGTGGTGAAACTGGGACACGCCTCGGGCATCCGGGTGCCCGAGCGGACGGTACGAGAAGGACATGGCGGACGAACACCCTCACAACGCGGGCGGCGGCGACGGGATCAGAACGTTCCCCTTCCCGGTCGATCTCAGCCTCCTCGGCGTCGGCGTGCAGGTCGGGCCGATGGGCGCCGGCCGCACCTGGCACGCCCAGGCCCCGATGCTCCGCGTGCACCGCATCGACTTCCACGTCGTCATGCTGTTCACCGGCGGCCCGGTCCGGCACATGGTCGACTTCGCCGAGTACGAGGCGAGCGCCGGCGACGTGCTGTGGATCCGGCCCGGACAGGTCCACCGCTTCTCGCAGACCAGCGAGTACCGCGGAACCGCGCTGACCATGCAGCCCGGCTTCCTGCCCCGCGCCACCGTCGAGGCCACCGGCCTGTACCGCTACGACCTGCCGCCGCTGCTGCGCCCCGACCCGGCCCGGTACGACGCCCTGACCGCCGCCCTGGACCAGTTGCGACGCGAGTACGAGGACGCCACCACCCTGCCGCTGAGCCTGCACACGGCGGTGCTGCGGCACACGCTCACCGCGTTCCTGCTGCGCCTCGCGCACCTCGCGGCCAGTTCGGCGGAGGCGGCCCGCAGCCACCAGGCCGACACCACGTTCACCCTGTTCCGGGACGCGGTGGAGCGCGGCTTCGCCACCAATCACAGCGTCAGCGCCTACGCCGACGCGCTCGGCTACTCCCGCCGCACCCTGGTCCGCGCGGTGCGCGCCGCCACCGGCGAGACCCCGAAGGCGTTCATCGACAAGCGCGTCGTCCTGGAGGCCAAGCGGCTGCTCGCCCACACCGACCTGCCGATCGGCCGGGTCGGCGCGGCGGTCGGCTTCCCCGACGCGGCGAACTTCTCCAAGTTCTTCCACCAGCACACGGACCTGACGCCGGCGGCGTTCCGGGCGGAGCTGAGCTGAGCCGGGCACGGCGAAGGGGGCCGCGCTGCCGCGCGGCCCCCGGTTCCGGCGGGGTGCTCAGTGCCCGAAGCTGAACCAGTTCACGTTCACGAAGTCGGCCGGCTGGCCGCTGGTGAAGGTCAGATACACGTCGTGGGTGCCGGTCACCGAGGAGATGTTCGCCGGGATCGTCCGCCACGACTGCCAGCCGCCGGTGCCGCCCACCGCGAAACTGCCGACCGGCGTGGCGGTCCGGCTGTCCAGGCGCACCTCCACCAGCCCGCTGACGCCGGTCGCCGCCCCGCTGGCCACCCGGGCGTTGAACTGCGTGGCCGCGCCGGAGCCGAACTTCACGCCCTTGAACTGCGCCCAGTCGCCGTTGGCCAGGGCGCCGATGTTCTGCCCGCCGCCGGAGTCGGTGGTGGTCTCGGTGAGGGTGCCGGACTGGGCGTCGTAGGACTCGGCCTGGATCGCGGTGTACGCGTCCCGGTTCCCGGTGGGCGGCGGGGTGGTGGTGCCGCCCGAGCCGGCCGACAGCACCTGGACGTAGTCGACCAGCATCGGGTGGCCGGGCACGGTGCCGCTGTCCGGGCCGCCGCCGAAGGCGCCCGGGAAGCCGCCGCCCATCGCCACGTTGAGGATCACGAAGAAGCCGTGGTTGGTGGCGTTGGCCCAGGTCGTCGCGTCCATCTGGTCGGCGCGCACGGTGTGGTAGTTGACGCCGTCGACGTAGAAGCGGATCTGCTCGACGCTGGTGGAGCGGTCCCACTCCATCCGGTAGGTGTGGAAGCCGGACTGGCAGGTGGAACCGGGACAGGCGGTGGAGCCGCCGATGCCGGTGGTCTCGTTGCAGGGGCCGCCCGGGTTGGTCCCGCAGTGCATCGTGGCCCAGACGGTGTTGAGGCCCTGGACGTTCTCCATGATGTCCAGCTCGCCCACGCCCGGCCAGTTCCAGTAGTTGCCCCGGAACGGCGCGCCCAGCATCCAGAACGCGGGCCAGTAGCCCTTGGCGGCGGCGCCGGTCACGTTCGGCATCTGGATGCGCGACTCGACGCTCAGCTTGCCGCCGGCCGGCGGCTGGAAGTCGGTGCGGTTGGTCTCGATCCGGCCCGAGGTCCAGTTGCCGGACGCGTCGCGCAGCGGGGTGATGCGCAGGTTGCCGCTGCCGTCGAGGGAGACGTTGTTGGTGGCGGAGGTCATCGTCTCCACCTCCCCGGTGCCCCAGTTGGCGGCGCCGCCCGGGTACGAAGTGCCGGTCGCGTACTGCCAGTTGGCGGTGCTGACGCCGGAGCCGGCGCTGCCGTTGAAGTCGTCCAGGAAGAGCTGGGTCCAGCCGGAGGGCGGCGTGGGCGCGGAGGCGTCCGCGTCCGGGGCGGCGAGGGTGGCGCCGGCCACCGCCAGGCCGAGTGCGCCCAGGGCGGCGACGAGCGCGTGCCGCAGCGGTCTGCGTCTGTGCGGGGGGCCGGAGGATTCGCGCATGGGGGTGCCTCTCGGTACGGGGAGGATGCGGGGGCACTGCGACTCTGAGAGCGCTCTCAGAATGCGGCCAATGTGCTCCCCGGGTCCCCGGTCGTCAAGAGGTGAAGCCGATAAAGTCCTTGTGTTCAGGGCGAGTTCAGCCCTTGAAGGGGGCGAATGGGACAGCGCGACCGGCCCTACAGGGCGCTGCCCGCCTTCCACTTCTTCCAGGACAGGTTCCAGCCGTTGAGCCCGTTGGCCGGGTCGACGGTGTCCTCGCCCGAGTTCTTCACGATCACCACGTCCCCGAGCAGCGAACCGTCGTAGAACTCGTACCCGGCCGTCTCCTGGTCCGCCCCGCCCTTGGCGTCGTGCAGACCGATGCAGCCGTGCGTGCCGTTGCTGTGGCCGAAGACCGAGGCGGCGGTCCAGTAGTTGCCGTGGATGAAGGTGCCGGAGGTGGTCAGCCGCTGGGCGTGCGGCACGTCCGCGATGTCGTACTCGTCGCCGAGTCCGACCGTCGAGGACTGCATCCGGGTCTCCGCCAGCCGCTCGCTGATCACCATGATCCCGGCCCAGGTGGTGTGGTCGGAGGAGCCGCCGGTGACCGGATAGGCGGCGGTCTTCGCGCCGTCCGTCACGACCGTCATCGTCTCCTTCTTCAGATCGACGGTGCTGATCTGCGACCGGCCGACGCGGAAGGTGAAGTTCTTCGTCTGGGTGCCGTAGAGGTCCTCGCCCGCGCGGACGCCGGCCAGCCGCAGGTCGACGGTGACCGTGGTGTCCTTGGCCCAGTACGTCTTCGGCCGGAAGTCGAGCCGGGTGTCGCCGAACCAGTGGCCGACCACCTCGACACCGGGGTCGGCGCTCACCGTGATCGCCGACTCCACCGCCGCCTTGCGGGTCACCGCGTGCGAGAAGGTGATCGACACCGGCATGCCGACCCCGTAGGTGCCGCCCGCCTCCGGGGTCACGGTCGCGGTCAGGGAACGGGTCTTCGCGGTGGTCCCCCCAGCGGTCCCGCCGGTGGTCCCCTCGGCGGCCCGCGCGGTGCCGGACGCCGCGCCGGCCAGCGCCGCGGCCACCGGCACGGCACCGAGCGCGGCGAGCACCCCGCGCCGGGACCACCGTCCCGGCTGGACGTCCTGCTGGTCGGGTATGCGGGGGGTGATCACGGGTCGGGCCTTTCGGGGGTTCGGCGGCGATTGGGTGCAGTCTGCACCTTATAGCTGGGCCGGCCCTGTGAGGAGCTGTTCGTCACCTGGGAGAGCTGTGAGAAATGTGGCAGGAGTGAATAAGCCGTAAGCGCGCCTCCCCGCCCCTCACCGGGGACCGGGCCGCCACCCCAGCGCCCGGGACATCCCGCGGGCCGCCAGCCGCACCGCCGGCACCAGCACCGGTACCCGCGCGGCGTCGTGCGGGACGACCACCGAGACGGCGGCGGTCACCGTGCCGTCCGCGCCGCGCACCGGGGCCGCCACCGACAGGGCGTCCTCGGTGACCTGCCGGTCGCTGACCGCCGTGCCCGTGCGCCGCACCTCGGCCAGCGCGCGGCGCAGCCGGGCCGGGTCGGTGACCGTGTACGGGGTGAACGCGGCCAGTGGACCCGCGCAGTACGCCTCCTGGAACTCCGGCGCGCCGTGCGCCAGCAGCGCCAGCCCCACCCCGGTGGCGTGCAGCGGCCAGCGGCCGCCGACCCGGATGTGCACCCCGACCGCCGACCGCCCCGACAGCCACTCGACGTACACCACCTCGTCGCCGTCGCGCACCGCGAGCTGCACGTTCTCGTGCGTCGCCTCGTACAGGTCCTCCAGATAGGGCAGCGCGGTCTGCCGCAGCGCCAGGCCGCGCGGCGCGAGCGCGGCGATCTCCCACAGCCGCAGCCCCACCTGGTAGCGCCCCGCCCCGTCGCGCTCCAGCGCGCCCCACGCGGTGAGCGCGCCCACCAGCCGGTGCGCGGTGGTCAGACTCAGCCCGGCCCGGCGGCTGATGTCGGTCAGGCACAGCGCGGGGTGCTCGTGGTCGAAGGCGGCCAGCACCGACAGCAGCCGGTCGGGGGCGGTGGAGGCGGTCATGGGCCGGGTGTCTTTCCGGGAGCGGGCCGGTGCCGGTCCCGGTGAAGGTAGGCACCGCACGCCCGGCAGTCAATGATCGGTACGGTCCTCGCCGGCCGGCCCGCGTGCCATGATCGGCGGCAGCGGAGGCCGGCGGCGGGCCGGCCGGTGCGGGAAGGACGCGGACGTGAGGCTGACGATTCTGGGCGGCGGCGGATTCCGGGTGCCGCTGGTGTACGGGGCGCTGCTCGGGGACCGGGGCGAGCGGCGGGTGACCGAGGTCGTCCTGCACGACCTCGACGGCGACCGGCTCACCGCGGTCGCCCGGGTGCTGGCCGAGCAGGCCGCCGGGGTCCCGGACCCGCCCCGGGTGACCGCGACGACCGACCTGGACGCGGCGCTCACCGGCGCCGACTTCGTGTTCTCCGCGATCCGGGTCGGCGGCCTGGCGGGCCGCGCCGAGGACGAACGGGTGGCGCTGGCCGAAGGCGTCCTCGGCCAGGAGACGGTCGGCGCCGGCGGCATCGCCTACGGCCTGCGCACCGTCCCGGTCGCCGTCGACATCGCCCGCCGGGTGGCCCGGCTGGCCCCCGACGCCTGGGTCATCAACTTCACCAACCCGGCCGGACTGGTCACCGAGGCGATGTCCCGGCACCTCGGCGACCGCGTCATCGGCATCTGCGACTCGCCGGTCGGCCTCGGCCGCCGGATCGCCCGGACGCTCGGCGTCGACCCGCGCGAGGCGTTCGTCGACTACGTCGGCCTCAACCACCTCGGCTGGGTGCGCGGCCTGCGGGTGGCCGGCCGCGACGAACTGCCGCGACTGCTCGCCGACCCCGCCCTGCTCGGCTCCTTCGAGGAGGGCCGGCTCTTCGGCCCCGACTGGCTGCGCGCCCTCGGCGCGATCCCCAACGAGTACCTGCACTACTACTACTTCAACCGGGAGACCGTACGCGCCTACCAGGCGGCCGAGCGCACCCGCGGCGCCTTCCTGCGCGACCAGCAGGCCGCGTTCTACGCCGAGGCCCGCGACCCCGGCCGCTCGGCGCTGGAGCTGTGGGAACGCACCCGCGCCGAGCGCGAGGCCACCTACATGGCCGAGAACCGGGAGACGGCCGGCGCCGGCGACCGCGCGGCCGAGGACCTGGCCGGCGGCTACGAGCAGGTGGCCCTGGACCTGATGCGGGCCCTGGCCCGCGGCGAACGCACCACGCTGATCCTCAACGTCCGGGGCGGCGGCACGCTCGCCGCCCTGGACGCCGACGCCGTCATCGAGGTGCCCTGCCTGGTCGACGCCAGCGGCGCCCGTCCGCTGTCCGCCGGTCCGCTGCCGGACCACGCCACCGGCCTGGTCTGCGCGGTCAAGGCCGTCGAACGCGAGGTCCTCGCGGCCGCCGAGTCCGGCTCCCGGGCCCGGGCCGTCACGGCCTTCGCGCTGCACCCGCTGGTGGACTCCGTGAACGTGGCCCGCCGCCTCGTCGACGGCTACACCGCCGTCCATCCCGGCCTCGCTTACCTCCGGTAACCGCCGACCGCCGGTACTCCGGCCAGCGTCTTCCCATGAAGAATTAAGGAAGCGGCGAAGCGCCTGGTCAACCGTGCTGTACGCGAAAGTGCGACCCCGCGGCGCCGCCTGCCGTACACCTCCGGTTCGCCTGCCACCCCTGGGATGCGGCCAGCACGACCAAGAGAGAGGTGGCACGGTGCGAGACCCGCGACTGTCCGCGATCGGCAAGGGACTGAAGCGCCGGGGGAGGCTGATGGCCCAGGCGGTCAGCCCGCCGCGCAGAACCCTCGACGCGGTGCCCGCGCCCCGCCCGCCGGCCGACGAGGGGTACACCGCCCCGCCCGCGCCGCGCCTGGTGGAGTCCCCGGTGTTCGTCCTGTCCTCGGTGCGCTCCGGGTCGACCCTGCTGCGGGTCCTGCTGAACAGCCACAGCCGCATCCGCGCCCCGCACGAGATGCATCTGCGCACCCTGCGGGTCCAGCTCACCCGGTCCTTCACCCCGAAGGCCATGCGGGCGCTGGAACTCGACCGGGACGAGCTGGAGCACGTGCTGTGGGACCGGGTGCTCCACCTCGAACTGGTCCGCAGCGGCAAGGACCTCATCGTCGACAAGACCCCGGCCAACGTGCACGTCTGGCCCCGGCTGCACCGATGTTGGCCGGCGGCCCGCCGGATCGTGCTGCTGCGCCACCCGGGCGCGGTGGTGGCCTCCCTCACCGCCCGCCGCAGCGACCCGGACCACGCCGCCATCCGCGCCGAGGTCCTCGGGTACGCCGAGAAGCTGGAGGAGGCGCGGCACGACCCCGCCGCCCACGTGATCACCTACGAGGACCTCACCGCCGAGCCGGAACGGGTCACCCGGGGCATCTGCGACTACCTCGGTGTGCCCTGGGAGTCCGGCATGCTCGACTACGGCAGCAAGGACCACGGCGACTTCCGCCCCCAGCTCGGCGACTGGTCCGACACCCTCAAGTCCGGCCGCATCCGCGCCGCCCGCCCCGCCGCCCCGGACACCGACCTGCCGCCCCGGCTGCGCGAACTGGCCCGGGCCTGGGGGTACCGGGACTGACCTACGGGGCCGGCGCCGGGCGCCGGTCCGGGTAGGTGACGTCGGGTATCGCGACGCCCAGGGCGGTCAGCCGCCGGGCCAGCTCGGCGGGGCTGAGGCCCAGCTCGCCGACGACGGTCAGCAGGTCCTCCGTCCGCAGCGGGCCGTCGGCCGGGGGCAGCGCCCGGACCAGCGGCAGCTCGGCGGGGTCGGCGGTGGCCGGCACATGGATCTCGTGGCCGAGCCGGGTCAGCCGCCGCGCGATCGCCTCGGGGGTGTGGCCGGTCGCCCGCGCCGCGCGCAGCACGTGCTCCAGCGTCGGTCTGCCCAGCCAGCCGAGCCAGGGCGCCCGGGCGTCGAGATTCCGGCTGAGCACCAGGATGTCCACGTCGTCGTAGCCGTCGAACGCGGGCAGGGTGTGCTGGATGTCGCCGAACGCCCGGAGGCGCTCGTCGATCTCGGCCGGGGTGCGGCCGAGGAGCTGCGCGGCGCGCAGCACATGGCCGAGACCGGCGTCCTCCATCAGCTGCACCCAGGGAGCGCTGCCGTCGACGTTCTGGCTGAGGATCAGGGCGTCGTCCGGCTCCGGGGCGAAACCGAGGGTGTGGCCGAGGGCGGCCAGCCGGACGGCGACGTCGTAGGAGCTCCGCTTCAGCGCGTAGGCGATGTGCCGGACATGGTTCGCGCTCACCGGCTCCGCGGGGTCGAGGAACTTCACCCCGTGCCCGTTGAAGGTGATGAGCTTCAGGTCGTCGGGGCGCGTCGTGGGCGGCAGCGTGTCGGACAGCCGCCGGTAGCCCAGGGCCCGCAGCCGCCGCCCGATCTCGGCCGGGCCGGTGCCGTCGGCGTCCGCCCGCCGCAGGATGTGCGCGGGCGCCACGACCGCCCGCGGGTCCAGCCAGCCGGTCCCGGACCTGACCAGGCCGGTGGCGCCGGCGCCGATCGGCCCGGCCGGCGGATCGGCGGGCAGTACGACGTCGGTGTAGCCCAGCGCCCGGTACCGCTCGGCGGCTTCCCGGACGCCGCCGCCCGCTTCCTCGGCGGCCTGGACGATCCGGCCGTACGGCACGGTGTCCGCCAGCGGGACCGCGGTGCCGTCCCGCTGCTCGGTGATCAGCCGGAGGTCGTCCTCGGTGACGGGCCGGTCGGGCAGGTCGGGCACCCGGTGGCCCAGTTCGCGCAGCCGGTCCGCCACGGCCGCGGCGGTCATGCCCTCGGCGTGCGCGGCGCGCAGCGCGTACCCGACCGGCACCGGCCCGGTACGGGAGATCCACAGCGTGTCCTCGGTGGGCACCGGCAGGCTGAGGAGCCGCAGGTCGCGCTCCCGGGCCTCGGCCGGTATGCCCTCGGCGGGGATGCGGTAGCCGAGCCGCCGGAGCCGGTCGGCTGCCTCGGCGGGGGTCCGTCCGGTGCGGACGCAGACCGCCAGCAGGTGCGGCAGCCACTCGGGATCGCGCTGTGTCAGCCGGCCGAAGCGCCCGCCCCGGTCCCGTTCGGTCAGGTCGAGGTCGGCGGCGTCCACGGACCCGGCGAGCGGCCCCTCGGGCAGGTGGTGGTGGCCGAGGCGGCCGAGCCGGGCGACGACCTCGTTCGGGTCCCGGCCGTGGGTGTGCGCGAAGCGCAGGACGTGGTGCAGCGGCACCGGCTGCCCGGCGTCCAGCCAGGGGGCGCGGCCGTCCAGCCCCGCGCTGGCGAGCACCAGGTCGTCGGCGGACACCTCCGGCACGGCGGCACTGGTGCGGAAACCGAGGCGGGTGAACCGCTCGCCCAGCGCGATCACCGCGTCGGCCGTCTCCGCGGGGGTCCGCGGCAGGTCACGGGGCCGGACCAGGTGCAGTACGTGCAGGACGTGGCCCAGCGGCACCGGCTCGGTGTCGGACAGCAGCGCCCCGGACGCGTCCCGCACCAGATGCTGGTCGCCGTCCTCGACGGCCTCGGGCAGGGTGCCGGGAGCCGGCGGCCGGTAGCCCAGTTCGGCGCAGCGGGCGGCGAGTTCGGCGGCCGGCCGGCCGAACTCGGCGGCGGCCCGCACCAGGTGGGCCCGCAGCCGGGGCGGGTCGTCCGGCAGGGCGGGCCGCTGCCCGTCGAGCGACCCGCTGACCAGCTTCAGGTCGTCGTGGTCCACCGTCTGCGGGAAGCGGTCGGGGCCGGGCACCGGGAAGCCGAACTCCGCGCAGCGCGCCGCCAGCTCGGCGGGGCGCCGGTCCAGTCGCAGGGCGGCGCGCAGCACGTGGACGCGCAGCCCGGGAATGTCCTCGGGGGTGATCCACGGCCCGCGGCCGTCGAGGTCCCGGCTGAGCAGCCTGACGTCGGCGTCGGTGATCGCGGCCAGCTCCTCGGCGGGCGGCAGCCGGTAGCC
The DNA here is from genome assembly GCF_040639815.1 of Streptomyces sp. NPDC023723. Classification (NCBI taxonomy): domain Bacteria; kingdom Bacillati; phylum Actinomycetota; class Actinomycetes; order Kitasatosporales; family Streptomycetaceae; genus Streptomyces; species Streptomyces sp. NPDC023723. The sequence continues at coordinate 136,448 of NZ_JBFAAP010000008.1, read as the reverse complement.
CAGCCCGGCCAGCCGCTCGGCCACGTCGGCGGTGCCGCCGAGGTGATGCGCCGCCGCGCGCGCGACATGGAGGGCGGTCACCGGCTCGGCGGGGTCCAGCCAGGGGTCCCGGCCGTTCAGCTCACGGCTGACCATGACCCGCGTCTGGTGGTCGTCGGGGACCGGGATGTTCGCCATGGCGGCCTTTCCGGGGGGCGGGGCGGGGACTGCGGACATCATTCGGCGACGGCCGTGTAGCGGATGGGGGAGCCGTCGTCGTCCTCGTCCCAGTCGTCCTCGTCGTCGTCCCCGATCTGGCCCGACAGATCCACCCGCACCCCGGCCGGCTCCAGCGCCTCCCACACGCGCAGCATCATGGCGTCGCTCAGGTAGTGGTGGTGCAGATCGACGTAGCGCAGATGGGTCAGCGGCTGCCCGCGCAGCAGCGCCTCGGCGCCCTCGTCGCTGAGCGAACCCATGGACAGCCGCAGGGTGTCCAGCCGGGCCACGACCGGCGCCTGGGCCACCGCGGCGGCGATGTCGTCCTGGAACAGGCTGTTCTGCAACCCCAGATGCCGCAGCGCGGGCAGCCGGTCACCGTCCAGCAGCGGCCGCAGGTCGGCCACCGTCGCGTCGCCGCCGTAGTCCTCGACGCCCAGCCACATCTCCAGGTACTCCAGGGCGGGCAGGTCACTGGCGGCGACGTTGCGCACCACCTCGCGGGGCAGTCCGCCGCTCTCGAAGCGCAGCGTGCGCAGCCCCTCGTGGCGGACGACGGGGAACTCCAGGTCGGTGCCGCCCCGCACGCCGAGTTCGCGCAGGCCGGGGAAGGCGTCGAGGACCGGGGTGAGGTCGGACTGCTCGATCCAGGAGACCTCCGACTCCTCCATGTCCACGTCACCGAGGAACAGGGCCTCCAGGCTGGTCAGCCGGTCGGCCATCATCGGCATCCGGTCGTCCAGGCCGCCCCCGTCGAACCCGTACCACGGGCTGCCGATGAGCAACGCGCGTATGCCGTCCAGCGGGGCGGTCGCGAAGAACCGGTTCCAGTAGTCGTAGGCGTCCTCGTTCTCGGCCCGCTGGCCGCACCGCAGGCGCCATGCCACGGATCCCGGGTCGTCCGGCAGCGGCCGGTCGTCGCCGGCCTCCGGGAAGTCGAACACCGGGAGTCCGTGGAAGTGGCGCAGATGGTCGGGGCTGCGCGGGTGCAGGGGCACGTCGGCCGGGAGCTGCATGGTGGTTCCCTCGAAGGTGATGGGTCGGTCAAGGCACGCACTGTTCTAGCAGCGCCCACTGACAACCCGTCACCTCGGGCCGCGGCACCCGCCCTAAACGGGCTGCCCGGACACCCCGGTGACCCGCCCGGCGCCCGGCGCCGCCAGCGGCTGCGCCGGACGGGGCGGGGACGGTACGGCGGCCGCCGGGGTGAGCGGCGCCGGGTCCGGGTACCGCGGCGGCAGCGGCACCGGCCGCAGCGGCCGCGGACCGGACACCACCGTGTAGTCCTGGCCGAGGAACGGCGGCACGATCTCGCCCGGGTCGTCGCCGAGCGCGAGCCGCACCGCGGCCCACGGGGCGTTGATCCCGCACAGCGAGAGCTGGTGCAGCCCGCCGGCCGGCCGGGTGTTGACGTCCATCAGCACCGGACGCTCGCCGTACATGCGGAACTGGATGTTCGACAGGTGGTGCAGCCCGAACCCCTCCGCGACCAGCCGGGCCGGCGCCAGCCAGCGCTCGTCGAGGGTGAACCCGCGGCGGCGGCCGTTCTTGGTGCGGCCCACCGCCATCCGCACCCGGTTGTCGGTGCCGGTGAGGCAGTCCACCGACACCTCCGGCTCCTCCAGGCGCGGCATCACCAGCCAGTCGACCGGCTCGTCCGCCGCGAGCAGCGCCGCCACGGCCAGGTCCAGCGGCACGTACGGGGACGGGAACCCGTTCAGGTGGGTCAGCGAGAACGGGGTGCGGGTGACCACCCGGAAGCCCACCCCGCCCGCCCCGGAGGCCGGCTTGAAGCACGCCCGGTGCCCCTGCTCCTCCAGCTCCGCCACCGCGGCGACCAGTTCGTCCGCCGTCCGCACCCGCCACCACGGCGGTACCGGCACACCGACCGCCTGGGCCGCCTCGTAGCCGATCACCTTGTCCCGGAAGACGGCCACCGCCTCGGGCGGCGGGGCGAGCAGCGCCGTGCCCGCCGCCTCGAACTCGGCGCGGTGCGCCACGATCGCCGTCTGGTGCAGCCGCGGCACGAACACGTCGATGCCGCGCCGCCGGCACAGGTCCAGCGCGTACTCGACGTACGCCGCCGGGGACAGTGCCTCCGGCTCCAGTTCGGCGGTGTCGGCGGCGGCCAGCACGGGGGAGTCGGGGTCACCGTGCGTGGCATGGATCTCGACGGCCCGGTCGGCGGGATTTCTCCGCAGCTGATCCATGAAGAACACGTTCTCCGCGTACGTGCGGTTGAGCCAGACGCGTACGCGAGAGACCATGCAGGCCGCCTTCCACGGTAAGCGGGCAGGGCACAGCCGGCCGTGCCCGGCCAAGGGAGAAAAGGGACACCGGACCGCTCCGCGTGAAGGGGGAGTCAGGGGCGGTGGTGTTGGGGCGATCATAGGGGTTCCGGGGCGGCCCCGTGCAACGCGCGTGTTACGGATCGGCGGCGGCCCCGCGGACCGCGCTCCGGGCCGCTCTTGTCGCCCCGGCCCGCCGTGTGATCTCTTGGGAGCGACCGGCCGGGCCCGTCAGGGCGCGCCGCGCCGGAGCGTACGGAGGGGGCGAGAGGTGACGTCGACGGCCGGTGGCGCCGGACAGCTGTGGGCGGTCAGCGACCTGCACATCGGATATAAGGAGAACCGGGCTCTGGTCGAGGCGATGCGCCCCGCCGGTGACGACGACTGGCTGCTGGTGGCCGGTGACGTGGCGGAGACCGTCGCCGACATCCGCTGGGCGCTCGGTACCCTGGCCGGCCGCTTCCGCCGGGTCGTCTGGGTCCCCGGCAACCACGAACTGTGGACCCACCCCAAGGACGCCGTCACCCTGCGCGGCGTCGCGCGCTACGACCATCTCGTCGACGTCTGCCGCGAACTGGGCGTGACCACCCCCGAGGACCCCTACCCGGTCTGGGACGGCCCCGGCGGCCCCGCCGTGATCGCCCCGCTCTTCCTCCTCTACGACTACTCCTTCCTGCCGACCGGCTGCGCCACCAAGGAGGAGGGGCTGGCCTACGCGCACGGCACCGGCATCGTCTGCACCGACGAGGTCCTGCTGCACCCCGACCCCTACCCGAGCCGCGAGGCGTGGTGCCGGGCCCGGGTCGCCGCCACCGAGGCCCGGCTCGCCGCGGTGCCGGACGGCCTGCCCGTCATCCCGGTCAACCACTACCCGCTGGACCGGCACCCCACCGAGGTCCTGTGGCACCCCGAGTTCGCCATGTGGTGCGGCACCCGGCTGACCGCCGACTGGCACCGCCGCTTCCGCGTCGACACCATGGTCTACGGCCACCTCCACATCCCCCGGACCACCTGGCACGAGGGCGTCCGCTTCGAGGAGGTGTCGGTGGGCTACCCCCGGGAGTGGCGCAAACGGTCCGCGCCGCCCGGACAGCTGCGGCTGATCCGGCCGTACGACCGCGCGGCGGCCGCCGAATCGCGCCAGGGCGGGTTCCGGTGATCGAGGAGGTGCTGCCCGGGACGGTGGCCGCCGAGGAGGCCCGCGGCCACGACACCGCCGGGCACACGCCGCTGCACCCCGAGGAGGAGCCGCTGGTGGCCCGGGCGGTGGCCAAGCGCCGCCGTGAGTTCACCGTCGTACGCTCCTGCGCCCGGCGGGCGATGCGGCGCCTCGGCGTGGAACCGCAGCCGATCCTGAACGGCGAACGCGGCGCGCCGCGCTGGCCGGCCGGCCTGGTCGGCAGCATGACGCACTGCGACGGCTACTGCGCCGCCGCCCTGGTCCGCGCCACCGACCTGGCCTCCCTCGGCATCGACGCCGAACCCGACGCGCCGCTCCCGGAGGGCGTGCTGTCCGCCGTGGCGCTGCCCGCGGAGCAGGCCCGGCTGGCCCGGCTGGCCGCGGTCCGGCCCCAGGTGCACTGGGACCGGCTGCTGTTCAGCGCCAAGGAGTCCGTCTACAAGGCGTGGTTCCCCCTCACCGGCAAGTGGCTGGACTTCTCCGAGGCCGACATCGAGTTCACCGAGGACCCCGGCGGCACCGGCCGCGGCACGTTCCGCGCCGCGCTGCTGGTGCCCGGTCCCCAGGTGGGCCGGCAGCGCCTGGACGGCTTCGACGGCCGCTGGGCCGCCCGGGACGGCCTGCTCGTCACGGCCGTCACGGTGCCGCCGCCGCTCGTCTGATCGAGTGGCGCGGGCGGGTCGGTCGGGGCTCGGGGCGCGGGCTTGTCGGCAGCCGGGGTCGCGGGTGGGCCGGCGGCGGACGGCCTTGGGGGCCGCCCGGGGGGCCTGCTCGTCACAGCCGTCACCGTGCCGCCGGCGCCGGCCACCCGAAAGAGTCGGGCCGTCAGGGCTCTGGGCACCAGCTCGCCAGCAGTCGGAAGAACTCGTCCTCGTTCCCGGCCAGCCCCGCCGCGCGCAGTGCCGCCTCGGCCTCCGCGAGGACGGCGGGCGCGACCAGCGGCGGCAACGGGGCGCCCGGCGCGCCCGCGGCCTTGTCGAAGGCGGCCCGGACGGTGTACAGCAGGCGCAGATAGGCCTGGACGGCGGCGCGTTCCCGGTCGGTCGGCACGGCGGTGGTCATCGGTCGGCTCTCCCCACATCGGCGTCAGGCGTGCCGCCCCGCACGGCGGCCACCCCACCAGCTTGCCGCCCCCCACTGACAATCGGGACGAGCGGCGCCCGGCGACCCCGCCGCCGCGTCAGCCCGCGCACCCGCCGGGATAGCCCAACGACGCCTCGATCCGCCCCGCCAGCCGGTCCCGCCGCACCGGCTCGCGCAGCGACGAACCCGCCAGCCGGGTGCGGCACTTGCTGGCCAGCAGCAGGCCGAAGCTCTCCGCCTCGCGCTCGTCGGCCAGGTCGAAGCGGGACCGGGCGGCGACCGCGCGGACGGTGGCCCGCAGCGCGTCGGCGTCGGGGTTCTCGGCCAGCAGCCGGGCGGCGGCCGCCGCACCCCCGGTGACGTGCCCCCGGTGCCCGGCCGTCAGGTGCCACAGCTCGTGCCCCAGGATGACCAACTGGTGTTCGGGCGCGGTGCGTTCCTCCACGACGACCAGGTCGCGGTCGGCCAGGTCCAGCCACAGCCCGCTGGCCGTGCCGGGCGGGAACGCGGCGGTACGGAACAGCACCGGACGCCCCCGGCGCCGGCTCATCGCCCCGCACAGCTGCCCGTACAGGTCGGCGGGCGGCGCCGGTACCGGCAGCGTCAGCTCCGCCACCAGCCGGCCGCACAGCTGGCGCATCTCCCTGCCGATGCCCCAGCGCACCCCCGGGCTCACGACTCGGGCCGCTTGACGCTCTCCAGGAGCATGTCCAGCCACTCGGCGACCTTGTCCCGGTGCTGGTCGGTCGGCAACTGCGCGGCCCGCCAGGCGATGCCGCGCACGCCGTGGTCCTGCAACAGCCGCTCCAGCGGGTCGGCCGCCGCCTCGGCCGCCGCCCGCTCCCGGTCGGCGAGCTGCTGCAACAGCTCCTGCTCGGTGCGCTGAAGGGCACCGGCCAGCGCCTCCGGGTCCTCGGCGGTGAGGAATCCGGCGTGCACCCGGAAGAAGCGCTGGAGCGCGTCGCAGTGCTCCATGGTGGGCCGCCGGTCGCCGTTGATCAGCGCGCCCGCCTGCTGCCGGGACATCCCGGCGCCGTCGGCGATCTCCTGCTGGGTGTAGCGGCGGCCGTTCGGCTTGAGCCGGGTGCGCCGCAGCAGGTCGAGGCGCTGCACGAACCGCGCCTGCACATCGGGCTCCCCGGCCGGCCGGCCGCCCAGCAGCGCCTTGACCACGGACTCGGGCACCCCGCAGGCGGCGGACAGCCGGCCGGTGTCGAAGACCTCGGCGGGCGGGACGCCGAGCCGGTCGGCGAGCGCGGCGACGCGGGAGAGCACGGACGGCAGCGCTGCCGTCTGCGTGGTGCCCGGACCCTCGAAGCCACCCGCCACCGACAGATCTCCCACGTCTCTCACCGGACCCACAGGCTGCTGCTCACCGGCGGTCGCCGTGAACTTCCCGGAGAGTAGCCCTCGTTCGAACTGACATCCAGGCGTCGCCACAACTGTGGCCAATTTCAGCCGTCAACCGTCATGAAATGCCACGATAGTTGACATGCCTTGCGCCGGGGCAGCAGGATCGGGGCGCCGCGTGAAGGCCGCATAGGCAAGAGGGGTGACCTCCCGATGGCATTTCAGGCAGGAGGGCAGCGGTCGGCACCGCGGCCCGCGCCCGCGACCCCCGAGGCCCAGGCGTACCTCGACGACTACGCCGCGCTCCTGGACGCCGTCCCGCATCCCTCGTTCGTCGTCGACCACCGCTGGGACGTGGTCCTGGCCAACGGTGCCTTCCGGACACTTTTCCGCGAGACCGGACCGCACCCCACCGCGATGCCCGGCGACAACTTCCTGCGCTACGTGCTCTTCCACCCGGACGCGCCCGAGGTCCTCGGCGAGCACGAGTCGCGCTGGTGCCTGCCGATGCTGGCGCACTTCGCCTCCGTCATCGAGCACCACGGCCACGACCACGTGCTCCAGGCGATCCGCCGCGAGATCGCCCAGGACCCGATCATGGAAGCCGCCTACCGGCAGGGCCTGCCGCACTGGATCCGCGCGGTCGGCGAAGCGGCCGTCGAACACGACGGCACGCTGCGGCCGCTGCGCCACCCCGACGCTCGCCGGGCCACCGCCGAGTGCCGCGTCGTCGTCGAGACCTCCCGGTCGCTCGCCGAGCTCGGCTACCAGCGGCTGACCCTGGTGCTGCGCGAGGCCCGCCGGGCCCCGTCCCGGCCGCGCCGCACCCGCACCGGCGCCGCCCACCTCAGGGTCGTCCCGGCCGCCGACTGACCAGGCCGCCGCCCTTCCTGACCGGGGCACCGCATTACGCAAAGCGCTTTCATTTCTTGCGCTATTCTTGCGGGCATGACGCGACGACTTGCTGAGGTGGCGAAGAAGGTCGGGGTCAGCGAGGCCACGGTCAGCCGGGTGCTCAACGGCAAACCCGGGGTCTCCCAGGCCACCCGGCAGGCGGTCCTGTCCGCCCTGGACGTGCTCGGCTACGAACGTCCCACCCAGCTGCGCGGCGAGCGCGCCCGGCTGGTCGGCCTGGTGCTGCCCGAGCTGCAGAACCCGATCTTCCCGGCCTTCGCCGAGGTCATCGGCGGCGCGCTGGCCCAGCTCGGACTGACCCCGGTGCTGTGCACGCAGACCAAGGGCGGCGTCTCCGAGGCGGACTACGTGGACCTGCTGCTGCAACAGCAGGTCTCCGGCGTGGTCTTCGCCGGCGGGCTCTACGCCCAGGCGGACGCGCCGCACGGCCACTACGAGCGGCTCGCCGACCGCAGGATCCCGGTGGTGCTGGTCAACGCGGCCATCGAGCACCTCGGTTTCCCGGGCGTCTCCTGCGACGACGCGGTCGCCCTGGAGCAGGCCTGGCGGCATCTGGCCTCGCTCGGCCACGAGCGGATCGGGCTGGTGCTCGGCCCCGCCGACCACATCCCCTCGGGCCGCAAACTGGCCGCCGCCCGGGCCGTCGGCGAGGTCGACGACGCCTACATGGCCCGCTCGATGTTCTCCATCGAGGGCGGCCACGCGGCGGCCTCCCGGCTCATCGACCGGGGTGTCACGGGCTTCATCTGCGCCAGCGACATCCTCGCCCTCGGCGTGGTGCGCGCCGCCCGCCGCAAGGGGCTGGACGTGCCGGCCCGGATCTCGGTCGTCGGCTACGACGACTCCGCGCTGATGAACTGCACCGAACCCCCGCTGACCACCATCCGGCAGCCCATCGAGGCGATGGGCCGGGCGGTCGTGGAACTGCTCAACACGCAGATCAACGGCCAGTCGGTGGCCGCCGAGGAGCTCTTGTTCGAACCGGAGCTGGTGGTCCGCGGCTCCACCGCGCAAGCGCTGCGCGACTGAGACCCAAGCAGATCCAGACCACATCCAGGTCGCTGTCAAATAATTACAGATTCTGCGTGACATCTTGCGCCGTGCTGTTGCCGGTGCTTGAGTGTGCGGCGCCCACCGCTCCTGTCCTGAGGGGTCACCGATGTCACGCACCGGGTTCCGCCGTACCTTCGCCGCGCTGAGCGTCTGTTCGCTCGCTCTCGCCGTCTCCGCCTGCGGTTCGGGCGACGACGGCTCAGCCGGCGGCAAGACTCGCATCACGGTCAACTGCATGCCGCCCAAGAGCGCCAGGACCGACCGGCAGTTCTTCGAGGAGGACATCGCCGAGTTCGAGAAGGCCAACCCGGACATCGACGTCGTACCGCACGACGCGTTCCCCTGCCAGGATCCCAAGACGTTCGACGCCAAGCTGGCCGGCGGCCAGATGGAGGACGTCTTCTACACGTACTTCACCGACGCCGCGCACGTCGTCGACATCAACCAGGCCGCCGACCTCACTCCGTACCTCAAGGACCTGAAGAGCTACGACACCGTCCAGCAGCAGCTGCGCGACATCTACACCGTCGACGGCAAGGTCTACGGCATTCCGCGCACCGGCTACTCGATGGGCCTGATCTACAACCGGGCCCTGTTCGAGAAGGCCGGCCTCGACCCGGAACGGCCGCCGGCCACCTGGGACGAGGTCCGTGCCGCCGCCAAGAAGATCGCCGCCCTCGGCGACGGCACCGTCGGCTACGCCGACTACAGCGCCCAGAACCAGGGCGGCTGGCACTTCACCGCCGAGCTGTACTCCCAGGGCGGCGACGTGGTCAGCGCCGACGGCAAGAAGGCCACCGTCGACACCCCCGCGGGCCACGCGGTCCTCCAGACGCTGCACGACATGCGCTGGAAGGACGACTCGATGGGCAGCAAGCAGCTCCTGGTCATCAACGACGCCCAGCAGATGATGGGCTCCGGCAAGCTCGGCATGTACCTCGCCGCCCCCGACAACATCCCGATCCTGGTCAAGGAGAAGGGCGGCAACTACCAGGACCTGGCCCTCGCGCCGATGCCCGGCGGGCAGGGCACCCTGATCGGCGGCGACGGCTACATGTTCAACAAGAAGGCGAGCCCCGAGCAGATCCGCGCCGGACTGAAGTGGCTCGACCACATGTTCCTCACCCCCGGCGACGGCTTCCTCGGCGACTACGCCCGGGCCAAGACCAAGGACGCCCCGGTCGGTCTGCCCGAGCCCCGGCTGTTCACCGGCGCCGCCGACGCCGAGGACCAGCGGGTCAAGAAGGCCAACGCCAACGTCCCGGTGGAGAACTACCAGTCCTTCCTGAACGGCAACCAGAGCCTGGAGATGAAGATCGAGCCGCCCAGCGCCCAGCAGATCTACTCCGTCCTCGACGGTGTCGTCTCCGCCGTCCTCACCAAGGAGGACGCCGACATCGACGACCTGCTCTCCGACGCCGCCGGCAAGATCGACAGCATCCTGGCCCGGAGCTGACCGCACATGAAGACGGCTGAACGACGACCGGCCCAGACCGTGCCGGTCCGCCCGGTCGAGGCGCCGCCGCCCCGGCGGGACCGCAGGCGGCGCCGCCTCGCCGAACAGGGCCGCGCCTACGGCTTCCTGCTCGGCGGCCTGATCTGCTTCGCGCTCTTCTCCTGGTACCCGGCGATCCGCGCGGTCGTCATCGCCTTCCAGAAGTACACCCCCGGCGCGGACCCCGAGTGGGTCGGCACCGGCAACTTCACCCGGGTCTTCCAGGACCCCGAGTTCGCCGACGCCTGGCGCAACACCCTCACCTTCACGGCGCTGGCCCTGCTCATCGGCTTCGCGATCCCCTTCGTCCTCGCCCTGGTCCTCAACGAACTGCGGCACGCCAAGGCGTTCTTCCGGGTCGTGGTCTACCTCCCGGTGATGATCCCTCCGGTGGTCAGCGCCCTGCTGTGGAAGTGGTTCTACGACCCGGGCGCCGGCCTCGCCAACGAGGCCCTGCGCTGGTGGCACCTGCCCACCTCGAACTGGTCCAACGGCGCCGACACCGCCCTGATCTCCCTGGTCCTCGTCGCCACCTGGGCCAACATGGGCGGCACCGTCCTGATCTACCTCGCCGCCCTCCAGTCCATCCCCGGCGAGCTGTACGAGGCCGCCGAACTGGACGGCGCGAGCCTGCTGCAACGCGTCCGGCACGTCACGGTCCCACAGACCCGGTTCGTGATCCTGATGCTGATGCTGCTCCAGATCATCGCGACGATGCAGGTCTTCACCGAACCGTTCGTGATCACCGGCGGCGGCCCGGAGAACGCCACCGTCACCGTCCTCTACCTCATCTACAAGTACGCCTTCCTCTACAACGACTTCGGCGGCGCCTGCGCGCTGAGCGTCATGCTGCTGGCACTGCTCGGGGTGTTCTCCGCCGGCTATCTCCGGCTGACCCGCTCCGAGGGGGAGGACGCATGAGCTCCACCCGCACCCTCGTCTCGCCGGCCGTGCTGGCCCGCCCGCGCGGCCGGGCCGCCTACTGGAGCGTCTTCACCGGCGTCGTCCTGCTCTTCGCGCTCGCCTTCCTCTTCCCCGTCTACTGGATGGTGACCGGCGCGCTGAAGCCACCGGACGAGGTGACCCGCACCCCGCCCACCCTGGTGCCGGAGAAATGGCAGGTCAGCGGCTACACGGACGCCTGGGAGCTGATGCAGCTGCCCACCCATCTGTGGAACACGGTGGTGCAGGCGGCCGGCGCCTGGATCTGCCAGCTCGTGCTGTGCACGGCCGCCGCGTACGCCCTGTCCAAGCTGCGGCCCGCCTTCGGCAAGGTGATCCTCGGCGGCATCCTCGCCACCCTGATGGTGCCGACCCAGGCCCTGGTCGTGCCGAAGTACCTGACCGTCGCCGACCTCGGCCTGCTCAACGACCCGCTGGCCATCTGGCTGCCGGCCGTCGCCAACGCCTTCAACCTCTACCTGCTCAAACGCTTCTTCGACCAGATCCCGCGCGATGTGCTGGAGGCCGCCGAGATCGACGGCGCGGGCAAGCTGCGCGTGCTGTGGTCGATCGTGCTGCCCATGTCCCGGCCGGTGCTCGGCGTGGTGTCCATCTTCGCGCTGGTCGCGGTCTGGCAGGACTTCCTGTGGCCGCTGATGGTCTTCTCCGACACCGACAAGCAGCCGATCAGCGTGGCGCTCGTGCAGCTCTCGCAGAACATCCCGCTGACCGTGCTGATCGCCGCGATGGTGATCGCCAGCATTCCGATGGTCGCGCTGTTCCTGGTCTTCCAGCGGCACATCATCGCCGGCATCAGCGCGGGCAGCACCAAGGGCTGACGCCCTACCCCCCTCGTAGAAAGGCACGCACCGTGGGACAGCCCACCCCTGCCCGCTCCGCCGCCGACTGGTGGCGCTCCGGTGTCATCTACCAGGTGTACGTCCGCAGCTTCGCGGACGGCGACGGCGACGGCACCGGCGACCTGGCCGGCGTCCGGGCGAAACTGCCCTACCTCGCCGAACTCGGCGTGGACGCACTGTGGTTCACCCCCTGGTACCTCTCCCCGATGAAGGACGGCGGCTACGACGTCGCCGACTACCGGGCCATCGACCCGTCCTTCGGCACCCTCGCGGAGGCGGAGAAGCTGATCGCCGAGGCCCGCGAGCTGGGTATCCGCACGATCGTCGACGTCGTGCCCAACCACGTCTCCGACCAGCACCCGTGGTTCCGGGCGGCGCTGCACGGCGGGCCCGAGCGCGAGCTGTTCCACTTCCGTCCCGGCCGGGGCAAGGGAGGCGAACTGCCGCCCAACGACTGGCAGTCGGAGTTCGGCGGCCCGGCCTGGACCCGGCTGCCCGACGGCGACTGGTACCTCCACCTGTTCGCGCCCGAGCAGCCCGACCTCAACTGGGCGCACCCCGCCGTCCGCCAGGAACACGAGGAGATCCTGCGGTTCTGGTTCGAGCGCGGGGTGGCCGGCGTCCGCATCGACTCCGCCGCGCTGCTGGTCAAGGACCCGGAGCTGCCGGACTTCACCGAGGGCCGCGATCCGCACCCGTACGTCGACCGCGACGAACTCCACGACGTGTACCGCTCCTGGCGGGCGGTCGCCGACGAGTACGGCGGGGTGTTCGTCGGGGAGGTGTGGCTGCCGGACACCGAGCGGTTCGCCCGCTACCTGCGCCCCGACGAGCTGCACACCGCCTTCAACTTCTCCTTCATGACCTGCCCCTGGGACCCGGCGCGGCTGCGGGCCGCCATCGACACGACGCTCGCCGAGCACGCGCCCATCGGGGCGCCTGCCACGTGGGTGCTGTGCAACCACGACGTCACCCGTACCGCCACCCGGTACGGACGGGCCGGCGACACCGGGTTCGACTTCGCGGCGAAGGTCTTCGGTACGCCCACGGATCTGGTGCTCGGTACGCGGCGGGCGCGGGCCGCGGCTCTGTTATCGATGGCCCTGCCCGGTGCGGTGTACGTGTACCAGGGTGAGGAACTCGGGCTGCCGGAGGCGGACATCCCGCTCGACCGGATCGAGGACCCCATGCACGCGCGGTCGGGTGGGGTGGACCCGGGGCGGGACGGGTGCCGGGTGCCGCTGCCGTGGGTGGCGGACGCCGAGCATGCCGGGTTCGGCGGGGAGCCGTGGCTGCCGCAGCCGGCCGGGTGGGCCGCGTACGCCGCTGACCGGCAGGCCGGCGATGCCGGGTCGATGCTCGCGCTGTACCGCGAGGCGATTCGGCTGCGGGGGGTTTTCGGGGCGGGACCGCTGCGGTGGCTGCCCGCCGCGGACGGGGTGCTCGCCTTCAGCCGGGCCGACGTCACCGTTGTGGTCAACCTCTCCGGCTCGTCCGCCGAGCTTCCTCCGCACAGCCGGTTGCTGCTCGGCAGCGGACCGCTTGAGGCGGACGGGCGGTTGCCCTCGGACACGGCGGTGTGGCTGCGGCGGTAGCCGTTTCTCCGCGGTTCGTCGTGGCTGGTCGCGCAGTTCCTCGCCCCCCTTTCTTCCCAACCCCCACGTGAAGGGAACCGCACATGTATCTCACCAGATCCGCTCACCTCGGCATCGTCGTGGCGCTCGCCGCCGGTGCCCTCGTCACCCTGTCCACCGGCACCGCGCAGGCCGCCGCCGGCGCCACCCTCCCCTTCACCTCCGCCGAGGCCGAAGCCGCCACCAGCACCGGGACCAGGATCGGCCCGGACTACACCCAGGGCACCCTCGCCTCCGAGGCGTCCGGGCGGCAGGCGGTACGCCTGAGTGCCGGGCAGCGGGTCGAGTTCACCGTGCCCCGGGCCGCCAACGCCGTCAACGTCGCCTACAGCGTGCCCGACGGCCAGTCCGGCACGATGAACGTCTACGTGAACGGGCAGAAGCTCGCCAGGACGCTCGCCGTCACCTCCAAGTACTCCTACGTCGACACCCCGTGGATCGCCGGCGCCAAGACCCATCACCTCTACGACAACGCCCGCCTCCAGCTCGGCCAGGACCTCCAGGCCGGCGACAAGGTCGCCTTCGAGGCGGCGAACACGCAGGTCACCGTGGATGTGGCCGACTTCGAGCAGGTCGCCGCGGCGGCCACGAAACCGGCCGGTGCCGTGTCCGTCACCGACAAGGGCGCCGACCCCACCGGCCAGGGCGACGCCACCCAGGCGTTCCGGGACGCCATCGCCGCCGCGCAGGGCGGCACGGTGTGGATACCGCCGGGGGAGTACCGGATCACCTCCTCCCTCAGCGGCGTGCAGAACGTCACGATCCAGGGTGCCGGGGCCTGGCACTCGGTGGTGCGCGGCTCCCGGTTCATCGACCAGCAGAGCAGCTCCGGCAATGTCCGCCTCAAGGACTTCGCGGTCATCGGCGAGGTCACCGAGCGGGTCGACTCCGCCCCGGACAACTTCGTCAACGGCTCGCTCGGGCCGAACAGTTCCGTGTCCGGGATGTGGCTCCAGCACCTCAAGGTGGGGCTGTGGCTCACCGGCACCAACGACAACCTGGTCGTCGAGAACAACCGCGTCCTCGACACCACCGCCGACGGCCTCAACCTCAACGGCAACGCCCGAGGCGTCAAGGTCAGGAACAACTTCCTGCGCAACCAGGGCGACGACGCGCTCGCCATGTGGTCACTGAACCAGCCGGACGTCGGCAGCAGCTTCACCAACAACACCATCAGCCAGCCCAACCTGGCCAACGGCATCGCGATCTACGGCGGCACCGACATCACGGTCAGCGCCAACCTGATCTCCGACACCAACGCCCTCGGCAGCGGCATCGCGATCTCCAACCAGAAGTTCCTGGACCCGTTCCATCCGCTGTCGGGCACCATCACCGTCGACGGCAACACCCTGGTGCGCACCGGCGCCATGAACCCCAACTGGAACCACCCGATGGGCGCCCTGCGCGTCGACTCCTACGACAGCGCCATCGAGGCCCAGGTGCGGATCACCGGCACGACCGTCACCGACAGTCCCTACAGCGCCTTCGAGTTCGTCTCCGGCGGCGGGCGCGGGTTCGCGGCCAAGAACACCACCGTCGACGGGGCGACCGTCAACAAGGTGGGCACGGTCGTCGTCCAGGCCGAGACCCCGGGCGCCGCCACCTTCCGGAACGTCACGGCCACCGGCGTCGGCTCCGCGGGGGTCTACAACTGCCCCTACCCGGCCGGCTCGGGCACCTTCACCCTCACCGACGGCGGCGGCAACTCCGGCCTCGACACCACCTGGGCGGACTGCTCCACCTGGCCCCGGCCCGGCCAGGGCAACCCCGACCCCGACCCGGACCGCAACCTCGCCGCCGGGCGCCCCGCCACCGCCACCGGCGCACAGGACGTCTACACGCCCGGCAAGGCGGTCGACGGCGACGCGAACACCTACTGGGAGTCGGCGAACAACGCCTTCCCGCAGTCCCTCACCGTCGACCTCGGCGCCCGGCAGGCGGTACGCCGGCTGGTGCTGAAGCTCCCGCCGGCCGCGGCGTGGGGCGCCCGCACCCAGACCCTGTCCGTGCAGGGCAGCACCGACGGTTCGACGTACAGCACACTCGTCGCCGCCCAGGGGTACCGCTTCGACCCGGCCACCGGCAACACCGTCACCGTGCCGGTCACCGGTGACGTGCGGTATCTGCGGCTGCACGTCACCGGCAACACCGGCTGGCCGGCGGCCCAGTTCAGCGAGGTGGAGGCGTATCTCTCGTGACCTCCGTGTAAGTCCCCCCGCGCTTCGCCGCCTGGATCTGCTCGTACACATGGGTCCGCAACTCGGTGAAGCGCGGGGCGGCGCGGGTGTGCACCTGGTCGCGTTCGGGCGGCAGGTCGACCTTGAGCTGCTCCCGCACGACGGTGGGGGACGCGGACAGGACGACGACCCGCTCACCCAGGTAGACCGCCTCGTCGATGTCGTGGGTGACGAAGAGGATGGTGATCCCGCGCTCCCGCCACAGCCGGCGCACCAGATCCTCCAGGTCGGCCCGGGTCTGCGCGTCCACCGCCGCGAACGGCTCGTCCATCAGCAGCACCTCCGGCTCATAGGCCAGCGCCCGCGCGATGGCGACCCGCTGCTGCATACCGCCGGACAGCTGCCACGGATAGGCGCCCGCCGCGTCCCCGAGGTCGACGGAGGCGAGCGCGTCCGCGACCAGTTGGCGGCGCCGGGACCTGGGCATGTCCTTCTGTTTCAGCGGGAGTTCGACGTTCTCGCCGACCCGCAGCCACGGGAAGAGACTGCGCCCGTACTCCTGGAACACGAACGCCATCCCGGGCGGCGGCCCGTGCACCGCGCGCCCCGCCAGTGACACCTCGCCGCCCGTCGGGGTGAGCAGCCCGCCGACACACTTCAGCAGCGTCGTCTTGCCGCACCCGGAGGGCCCGACCAGACACACCAGTTCACCGGCCTCCACGGTGAACGTCAGATCGCGCACCGCCTCGATCCGGCGCCCGGATCCCTCGTACACCTTGCGCAGGCCGCGTACGTCGAGCATGGACCGCCCTTTCAGGAGCTTGGCTCAGGACCGCCGGGAGGCGGCGCGCGAACCGTGGTACCAGCCGAGCACCCGCCGCTCGACCAGCTGGAAGAGGACCGAGAGCACGAAACCGAGCAGACCGAGCAGCAGGATGCCGGTCCACATGTCGGGGATCGCGAACGAACGCTGGAACTGCACGACGGTGAACCCGAGCCCGTTGCTCGCCGCGAACATCTCGCTGATCACCATCAGGATGATGCCGATCGACAGGGCCTGCCGCAGCCCCGCGAAGATCTGCGGACTCGCAGACGGGAGCACGACGGTACGCAGCCGGGCGAACCCCGTCACACCGTACGAACGGGCCGTCTCCTTCATCACCTGGTCGACCGCGCGCACCCCCTCGACCGTGTTGAGCAGAATCGGCCACACCGAACCGGTGGCGATCACGACGATCTTCATGGTGTCGCCGATCCCCGCGAACAGCATGATCACCGGCACCAGCACCGGCGGCGGCACCGCCCGCAGGAACTCCAGGACCGGCTCGCACACCGCCCGCACCCGCCGGTAGGAGCCGATCAGCGTGCCCAGCGCCACCCCGGCCACCGCCGCCAGCGCGTAACCGCCCGCCAGCCGGTACAGGCTCGGCCACACGTCTCCGCGCCACCGCTCACCCGTCCACACGTCCGGGAACGCGGTGACGATGGTCCGCAGCGGCGGCCAGTACACGTCCTGGCTGCCGTCCGACGCCACCCACCACACGGCGACCAGCACCGCGGGCAGGGCCAGCGTGAACAGCAGCCGCAGCGCCAGGTTCCTCACACCGTCACCTCCCCGCGTACCGACTGGTGCCAGGCCAGCGCCCGGCGCTCCACCGACCGGGCCCCCACGTTGATCAGCAGCCCCAGCAGACCGGCGACCGCGATCAGCGCGTACATCTCCGGTACCGCCTGCGAGGTCTGCGCGACCGCGATCCGCGCCCCCAGCCCCGGTGCCCCGATGACCAGTTCGGCGGTGATGGCGAGGATCAGGGCGACGGCCGCCGCCAGCCGCACCCCGGTCATCACATACGGCAGCGCGGTCGGCCACAGCACGTGCCGCACCCGCGCCCACGCCCCCAGACCGTACGACCGGGCCGTCTCCTCCGCCACCGGGTCGACGTCCTGGACGCCGTACAGCGTCTGGATCAGCACCTGCCAGAAGGCGGCGTAGACGACCAGCAGGAGCACCGAGCGCAGTTCGGTGCCGTAGAGCAGGACGGCCAGCGGGATCAGCGCCACGGACGGGATCGGGCGCAGGAACTCGACGGTGGAGGCGGTGGCCTCGCGCAGATACGGCACCACCGAGAGCAGCACCCCGATGACGATCCCGGCGCCGACCGCGATCGCCAGCCCCAGTGCCCAGCCGGTCAGCGTGTCACCGAGCGCCGACCAGAAGGCGCCGTCACCGGCCTCGGTGACCAGCGCGCCGACGATGTCGCTGGTCGGCGGGAAGTACGCCTCCTTGACCAGACCGAGCCGCGGCACCGCCTCGCCCAGCGCGAGGAAGGCCGCGAGCCCGGCCGCGCCCAGCGCGGCGTTCGCACCCTTCACGGCAGCAGCGCGTCCAGGTCGGGGTCCTGCTTGAACAGGCCGCCCTCCTCGCCCAGCTTCGCCAGCGCCTCGATGGAGGAGCGGTTCGGCTCGGCCGGCCACTTCGGCAGCGTGACCTCGGCCAGCACATCGGCCGGGATCTTGGTGTACGTGGTGACGATCTCGCGCACCTCGTCGGGGTGGCTGTCCGCGTAGGCGAGGGACTCGGCGGTGGCCTGCTGGAACTTCTGCACCGTCGCCGGGTTCTGCTGCGCGTACCGCGTCGAGGTGAAGTACATGGCGACGGTGAGGTCCGGGGCGATGTCCACCATCGAGGAGGCGATCTCCCGGCCGCCCTGGTTCTTGATGGTGGCCAGCGCCGGTTCCACCACCATCGCCGCGTCGATCTGCCCGCTGTCCAGCGCGGCCGGCATCTGGTCGAAGGCCAGCTCGACGAAGTCCACCTGGTCCGGGTCGCCGCCCGCCTTGCTGACCGAGGCCCGCACCGCGGTCTCGTTGATGTTCTTCAGCGTGTTGATGGCGACCTTCTTGCCCTCCAGCTGCTTCGCCGACTTGATCGGGCTGTCGCCCTTGACGGTGATCGCGCCGAAGTCCTTGCCCTCCTCGCCGGTCGAGGCGATGCCGTTGGCGACCGCCTTGACCGGCACGTTGTTGGACTGGGCGATCAGCAGCGAGGTCATGTTGGAGAAGCCGAACTGGAACTGACCGCTGGTCACCCCCGGCACCACCGCCGCACCGCCCTGTGCGAGGGTCAGGGACAGTTTCAGCCCGTGCTTCGCGTAGAAGCCCTTCTTCTGGCCCAGGTAGAGCGGGGCGACGTCGACGATGGGGATGAGGCCCACCTTGACGGAGGTGGTGGAGCCGGAGGAGTCGGCGCCGTCCGACCCCCCGGAGTCGGACGAGCCGCAGGCCGACGCGACGAACAGGACGGATACGGCCGTGAGGCCGACGAACAGACGACGCATGACTCCCCCTGTGAGAGTTTGTGCGCGAACAGCACGAACGTGCTGACCGGGAACGTAGGGCCCAGGGGAAGTCATGGTCAATGCCCGTGCAGTCACGAAGTGTTGACAGTGTTGTTGACAGTACGTGTCGGAGAGTTCGTCAAAGATCCAGTACGAGCCGCTTCCCGTGACACCGGGAGACACAGACGAGCATCGTCTCCCCGGCCGCCCGCTCCGCCTCGGTGAGCACCGAGTCCCGGTGGTCGGGCACGCCCTCCAGCACCTCCGTCTCGCAGGTGCCGCAGGTGCCCTCCGCGCACGAGTACAGCACCTCGACGCCGGCCGCGCGCACGGCGTCGAGCACGGAGACGTCCGGCGGGACCGCGACGGTACGGCCGCTGCGGGCGAGCACGACCTCGAATTCGCCGTTCGCGACCGCGAGTTGCGCCTTCGGCTGGAACCGTTCCGTCCG
The DNA here is from genome assembly GCF_040639815.1 of Streptomyces sp. NPDC023723. Classification (NCBI taxonomy): domain Bacteria; kingdom Bacillati; phylum Actinomycetota; class Actinomycetes; order Kitasatosporales; family Streptomycetaceae; genus Streptomyces; species Streptomyces sp. NPDC023723. The sequence goes on along the minus strand of NZ_JBFAAP010000008.1, from coordinate 117,484 downwards.
CAGCAGCCGCGCCGGGCACCGCTCCTCGACCGCGTCCAGCAGCGGGCCGGGGCCGCAGCAGTAGACGAGGGTGCCGTCCGGTACGCCGTCCAGCACCGGGGCGAGGTCGAGCAGCCCGGTCTCGTCCTCGGGGGCGAGGGTGACCCGGTCGCCGTAGCGGGCCAGTTCGCCGGTGAACGCCATGGCGGCGCGGGTGCGGCCGCCGTACAGCAGCGTCCAGTCGGCGCCCGCCCGCTCGGCGGCGGCCAGCATCGGCAGCAGCGGGGTGATGCCGATGCCGCCGGCGACGAACCGGTAGCGCGCGGCGGGCTCCAGCGGGAAGTGGTTGCGCGGCCCGCGCACCCGCACCTTGCCGCCCCGCCGCAGCTGCTCGTGCACATACGCCGAGCCACCGCGCCCCGCCGCCTCGCGCAGGACGGCGATCCGCCACACCGCCCGGTCGCCCGGATCGCCGCACAGCGAGTACTGCCGCTCCAGCTCCGGGCCGAGCAGGACGTCGACGTGCGCGCCCGGCCGCCAGTCGGGCAGCGGTTCGCCGAGTGGATGGCGCAGGGTGAGCGCCAGCACCCCGTCGGCCGCCGACTCGGCTGTCTCTACGACGAGTTCACTTTCGAACGCGGTCATGCGGCGGTCTCCGATGCTGTTTCGTGGCCGCGCGGGTGGGCCAGCATCCACGCCCACATCGCGACCGGGTCCTCGGCGGTGTGCTCGGCACCGCAGTGACAGGTGCCGTGCAGGACGTCGGTGCCCGGCAGCCAGTCGACGCGGTAGACCTCACCCGTATTCACGAGACCCGCTCCGCCGGCTTGTCGCCCTCCTCGGCCAGCCGGGCCAGGATGCGGCGGGCGGCGAGACCGCCGGTGTCGATGTTGATGCTCAGCTCCTGGTACCCGGCGCGCTCGGCGCTCAGCGCGCGCTGGAGCACGTTGAGCGCGTCGACGTCCTGCATGACGACGGTGTGGTTGTTGGCGCGCAGATACTCGGTGACCTCGGGGTCGTCCGTCGCCCAGTCCCGGGAGACCGCCCAGAAGTCGTACACCTCGCCGTCGCCGGACGGGGTGATGGCGTACGTGATCTCGGTGTGGAAGGCGTGCGGATCGCCGCCGTCGGCCTCGGGCACCACACCGGTCGGCGCGACCCGGCTGTGCAGCAGGTACAGACAGGGCGCGTGGTACTCGATGTCCTGCCAGCGGTCGATCCGCCCCTGGACGCCGGTGGACCTGGCGTAGAACGGCGGGCACTCGGCGTCGTCCATGTGCCGGCTGACCCGGACCAGGCCGGCGCCCTCGTCGACCTCCGTGGTGATGGGGGTCTCGGCGACCTCGGGGGTGCCGATGTAACCGCCGTGCAGATACGTCTCGTGGGACAGGTCGAGGAGGTTGTCGACCAGCAGCCCGTAGTCGCAGTGGATCGGCTCCATGCCGCTGACGGTGACCCAGCCGGGGGCCGCCAGGTGCCGGGCGCGCGGCACGGTGTCCGGGTCGGCGAGCGCGGGGTCGCCGATCCACACCCACACCAGTGCGTCCCGTTCGGCCACCGGGTAGGAGGCGACCCGGGCGGTGCGCGGCACCCGTTTCTGCCCCGGCACGTACACACAGGTGCCGGTGGTGTCGTAGGTGAACCCGTGGTAGCCGCACACGATCCGGTCGCCGTCGAGGCGGGTGGGGGCCTCGGAGAGCGGATAGCGGCGGTGCACACAGCGGTCGTGCAGGGCGACCGGGGTGCCGTCCTCCTCGGTGCGGTAGAGCACGAGCGACTCCCCGAGCACGGTCCGGCCGAGCAGCTCGCGCCCGACCTCGTGGGCGTACGCGGCGACGTACCACTGGTTCCTGGCGAAGGCGGTGGTGTGCGGCATGGCGATTCCGTCCCTGTCGGCGGGGCCTCGTCGCCCCGCGTGCCGTGGTCGGGACTCAGCGTGGTGACGGCCGGGGCGGTGCCGCAAGGCGGCTTCCGCAGGACGGAAGCACGGACAAGCGCTGACGCGAGCGCTGCCGGCAGTTCTAGTGGGAGACGGGTGGGGCGAGGTCGGCCAGGAGTCGGGCCGCCGGTGCCGGGCGGACCAGCCAGCTCAGGTGGCTGCTCTCCAGGGTGCGGACGTCCCACGGGTTGTCCGGGGTCAGCGCGTCGCCCTCGCGGATCAGCCGGTCCTGAAGGGCGAGCGGCATGCTCGCGTCGCCGGTCAGCCGTACGAACGTCCTCGGGACCCGGCCCCAGGCCGCGGCCCGGGCCCGGTCGGCGGGGGTGCCGGTGTCCAGGTTCTCGTCGGGCTGGAAGGTGTTCAGGAAGGCCAGGAACTCGTCGTCGGTGCCGTCGGCGAGAAAGGCCGCCTTGAGCGCGGCGAGGGCGCCGGGGTCGGCGGTGCGGAAGTTCACCCGCAGCAGTCCGAGTTCGGCGGGATTCCCGGCCGCCGCCAGGCCCAGTGAGGCGGTGTCGACGGCGGCCATCTCCGGCTCGGCGTAGTAGGCGCTGGCGTCCAGGTCGACCGGGCACCAGGAGGCGACGTAGACCAGGCGGTCGATCAGGTCCGGCCGGGCGTTCGCGGTGGCGGTGGCCGTGATGCCGCCGCGGCTGTGCGACAGGAGGATCACCGGGCCGTTGGCCGCGGCCCGCTCCAGGACACCGGTCAGATGGGCGACGTTGTCGGCGAGGGTGACCCCTTTGATCGCGCCGGGCGCGGTGGCCAGGCCCGCCGGGTCCTGCGGTGCCTGGTAGGCGGCCGGGAAGGTGGCGGCGAAGCCGTGGCCGGGGAGGTCGACGGCGACCGAACGATGTCCGAGGAGCCCGAGTTCCGCCTGGAGCGGCGCGAACGAGAAGGAGTTCGCGAACGCGCCGTGCACCAGTACGAACGTCGGAGGCATGGGTGTGCTCACTCTCTGCTGTCGGTGCGCGGGCCGGCCCCACTGTACGTCCGGGCGGCGTACGCCTGCCGGGGAAACGGGGGCGGCGGCCCGGCGTCCGCGCGTGCGGTCAGGAGGGTGAACCACACGGTCTTGCCGGTGCTGGTGGGGCGGGTGCCCCACGCGTCGGCGAGGGTGTCGACGAGGAGCAGCCCGCGTCCGTTCTCCTCGCTGGGGTCCGCCGGGCGGGCCTGCGGGCGGGGGGCGCTGCGGTCGGTGACCTCCACGCCCAGTTGCCGGGCGCTGTGCCAGACCCGCACGGTGAGCGGGCCGCGCGCGTGGCACACCGCGTTGGTCAGCAGCTCGGAGGTGACCAGCAGAGCGGTGTCGGCCACCGCGTCGAGCCGCCAGGACCGCAGGTGCCGGTGGACGAAGTGGCGTCCGGCGCGGACCGAGCGCGGCGCGGTGTCCAGCGTCAGCTCCGCGCTGTCCAGCGGCACGGTGGGGAAGCCGATCAGCAGCAGCGTGACGTCGTCGGCGCAGGTGGTGCTGGAGGGCAGCAGCGCGTGCAGGACCCGGTCGGCGGCGGTCTCCAGGTCGGCACCGGCCGCGAAGGAGGTGCGCAGGGTCGCGGACAGCAGCTCCAGTTGCCGGTCGAGGTCGCTCGCGGCGGTCTCCACCAGCCCGTCGGTGTACAGGGCCAGCGTGGACCCGGCGGGCAGCGGGAGACGGACCTGCTGGTGCGGCGAGCCGCCCACTCCCAGCGGCACGTTGACCGGGACGGCGAGCGGGGCGACGTTCGTGTCGGCGCCCACCAGCAGTACCGGCAGATGGCCGGCCGAACAGACGGCCATCTCGCCCCGGCCGGGGTCGGCCTCCAGATAGACGCAGGTGACGAACTGCTCGGGCAGCGTCTGGGTGGTGAACACGTCCAGCGCCTTCATCAGTTCGGCCGGCGGCAGCCCCGCCAGCGCCAGCGCCCGGGCCGCCGACCGCAGTTGCCCCATCACCACGGCCGCGTCCAGCCCGCGTCCCATCACGTCGCCGACGAACACCCCGACCCGGCCGGCCCCGAGGTCGATCACGTCCAGCCAGTCCCCGCCCACCCCCTGCCCCAGCAGCGAGGGCAGATAGCGGGTGGCGGCCAGCACGCCCGGCACCGGCTCGGAGGTGCCCATCAGGTGCAGCGCCAGGGCGATGTGCCGCCGCTGGGCGAGCAGCCCGGCGAGCTCCGCCTCGGTCCGTCTGCGGTCGGTGATGTCCCGGGCGACGGAACAGGCGCTGGTGATGGTGCCGTCGGCGGACCGGATCGGCCAGAGGGTGACGTCGATGTCGAGGACGCGGCCGTCCCGGGTGGTGCGCCGGGTCTCGTAGTGATCGATGCGCTCCCCGCGGGCCAGCCGCCGCAGCAGTCCGGCCTCCTCGTCCTTGAGACCGGCCGGGATGAGCATGCCGATGTGCCGACCGAGGGCCTCCTGCCGCGAGTAGCCGTACAGACGCTGGGCGGCACGGTTCCAGAAGGTGATCTCGCCGTCCAGGGTCTTGATCAGGATGGCGTCCTGGGACGACTCCACCAGCTTCCGGTACAGCTGTTCCGCCTTGGTCGTGCCCCGCACCGTATCCCCCGACATGACGTGCCGCGTCCGATCGATGCCGGACAGTGCAGCACGCCAGGGCTCGGGCCGAAGCGGTCTGGTCGCTATTTGTCAGTACGAGGAAGGTATTGGTCGCCTTCTGTGCCGGATCTGTCCGCCGGGTGTCGGCACGTCAACTCCTTCCAGCCCCCCGCGTACCGGCGACCTTCACATGAACGCCATCCGACCCTTCCCTCCCGTTCGGTGCCCCTGGAACACTCCTTGCGCGCGCGGCCCGGCACCAGCAGGCCGCCTCACCACCCCCGAGGCGAGAGGCTCACCACCCCCATGCCCGAAGTCAACCGGCGTCGATTCCTCCAGATCGCGGGCGCCACCACGGCGTTCAGCGCGCTCTCCGCGAGCATCCAGCGGGCCGCCGCGCTCCCGGCCAACCATCGCACCGGGTCGATCGAGGACGTGGAGCACATCGTCGTCCTGATGCAGGAGAACCGTTCCTTCGACCACTACTTCGGCAGCCTGCGCGGCGTCCGCGGCTTCGGCGACCCGCACCCCGTCACCCTCGACAGCGGCAAGTCGGTGTGGCACCAGGCCAAGGCCGACGGCACCGAGGTGCTGCCCTTCCACCCGGACGCCGACGACCTCGGCATGCAGTTCCTGGAGGGCCTGCCGCACAGCTGGCCGGACGGCCAGCAGGCGTACCGGGACGGCAAGTACGACCGCTGGGTGCCCGCCAAGGGGACCACCACGATGGCGTACCTGACCAGGGAGGACATCCCCTTCCACTACGCCCTCGCCGACACGTTCACCATCTGCGACGCCTACCACTGCTCGTTCATCGGCTCCACCGACCCCAACCGCTACTACCTGTGGTCGGGCCACACCGGCAACGACGGCAAGGGCGGCGGCCCGGTCCTCGGCAACGACGAACTGGGCTACGACTGGACCACGTACCCCGAGCGCCTCGAAGCGGCCGGCGTCTCCTGGAAGATCTACCAGGACATCGGCGACGGCCTGGACGCGGCCGGCTCCTGGGGCTGGATCTCCGACGCCTACCGGGGCAACTACGGCGACAACTCCCTGCTCTACTTCAACAAGTACCGGAACGCGAAGCCGGGCGACCCCTGGTACGACAAGGCCCGCACCGGCACCGACGCGGCGAACGGCGACGGCTACTTCGACCTGCTGCGCGCCGACGTGCAGGCGGACCGGCTCCCGCAGATCTCCTGGATCGCCGCCCCGGAAGCCTTCTCCGAGCACTCCAACTGGCCGTCCAACTACGGCGCCTGGTACATCTCCCAGGTCCTGGACGCGCTCACCGCCAACCCCGAGGTGTGGTCCAAGACCGCGCTGTTCATCACCTACGACGAGAACGACGGCTTCTTCGACCACCTGGTACCGCCGCTGCCGCCCAGGTCGGAAGCGCGGGGCCGGTCCACCGTCGACGTGTCGCTGGACGTCTTCCCGGGCAGCGCGAAGTACACCGAGGGCCACTACGGGCTCGGCCCGCGCGTTCCGATGCTGGTCGTCTCGCCCTGGAGCAAGGGCGGCTACGTCTGCTCCGAGACCCTCGACCACACCTCGATCCTGCGCTTCATGGAGCGCCGGTTCGGCGTCCGCGAGCCGGGGATCTCGCCGTGGCGGCGGGCCATCTGCGGCGATCTGACCTCGGCGTTCGACTTCTCCCGCAAGGACAGCAGCCCCGCCCGGCTGCCGGCCACCGACGCCTATGAGCCGCAGGACCGCGACCGGCACCCCACCTACAGTCCGACACCCCCGGCGGAGCCCGGCATGCCCCGCCAGGAGCGCGGCCTGCGGCCGGCCCGGCCGCTGCGGTACGCGCCGCTGGTGGACGGCTCGGCCGACCCGGTGGCCGGCACCCTCACCCTCACCTTCGCCTCCGGCCCGGAGGCGGGCGCCGCCTTCCTGGTCACCGCCGGCAACCGCACGGACGGCCCCTGGACGTACACCACCGAGGCCGGCAAGCGCGTCCGCGACACCTGGGACGCGGCGTACTCGGGCGGCACCCACGACCTGACCGTGCACGGCCCGGGCGGCTTCCTGCGGGTCCTGCGCGGACCGGCCGGAACCGCCGGCCCCGAGGTCACCGCGCGCCACGTCCGCGACGACGTCGAACTGACCCTCACCAACCGGGGCCCCGGGACGGTCCGCCTGAAGCTGGCCAACGGCTACGGCGGCCGCGCCCGGACCCTGACCGTACGCCCCGGCGCCACCGTCCGGCACACCGTCGACCTCGCCGGCAGCCACCGCTGGTACGACCTGACGGTCACCTCCGAGGCCGACCCGACGTTCCTGCGCCGCTTCGCCGGCCATGTCGAGAACGGCCGCCCGGGCGTGAGCGACCCGGCGCTCGCCGGCGAGTAGCCCGCCACCGGCGGCGACCGGACCGGGCCGGCTACAGCGGCGTGAGCCGCCCGGAACCCGGCCGCCGCCGGGGCCGCGGCTGCCGGGGCAGGGTGGCGGCGAGGGGCTCCGCCCGGCTCTGCGCGGGCCCCGGACCGGACCCGGCGACGGCCCCCTCCGTCCCCGGGGCGGGCGCGGGCGGGACGGGCACGGGGGCGGCTTGCGGCGCCGGACCGGCGGTCGCGACGGCCGGGACCGGCTCGGGGCCCGGCGCCGGGAGGCCGGGTGCCGTCAGCGGCCCCGGTGCGGTGACCGGTGTCCGCAGTGGGGCGGGCGGGGCCGCGCGGGTCAGCAGGAGCACGCCCCAGGCGGCCAGTACCGCTCCGGTCAGGGCCAGCAGGACGCCGGCCGCCCCGCCGCGCAGGCGTTCGCCGAGCAGGGCGACGCCGATCGCCGCGGCGGCCGCCGGGTTGGCCAGCGTGACCATCGCGAGGGGGGCGCCCAGCCCGCCTCGGTACGCCGTCTGGGACAGCAGCAGGCCGCCGGTGGCGAAGGCCGCCACCAGCACCGCCACGCCGATCACCTGGACGCTGAGCAGCGGTCCGGTGCGATCCGTGGCGGCGACCGTGACCGTCTGGGTGAGCGCCGAGGCGACCCCGGAGGCCACCCCGGACGCGCTCGCGTGCCGCAGCCCGGGCCGGGCGCCGGGCCGGGCCAGCACCCCGATCAGGACCGCCGTCACGCCGGCCACCGCCACCGCCTCCGGCCCGCTCAGCACGTCGTCGGGGGCCGGACCGGACGCCGTGACCAGCAGCGCGCCGAGCCCGAGCAGGGTCAGCCCGGTGCCCCGCCACTCGACCGCGCTGACCCGCCGTCCGGCCAGCCGGGCGCCCATCGGCACCGCCGCGACCAGGGTGAGCGCGCCCAGCGGCTGGACCACGGTCAGCGGGCCGTACTTCAACGCCCCCACGTGCAGCAGCGCGGCCGACGCGTTCAGCGCCACCGACCACCACCAGGCCCCGCCGCGCAGCAGCCGCAGGACGCCGGTGCCCGGGCGGCGGGCGGCCAGCCGCTCCTGGGCCACGGCCGCGGCCGCGTAGGCGACGGCGGAGACCAGCGACAGCACGACGGCGACCAGGGCGGCGCTCATCGGCCCGCCCCCACCGGCCGGCGCCGTTCCACCGGCTGCGGACGGGGCCTGAGCCGGGGCCGGCCGTCGCTCGCCCGGACCGGCCGGCCGAAGCGCGGTGACGGCCCGGCCGGAGCGACCCGCCGCGGCAGGCGGATCACCGCGAGCGCCAGCCCGAGCAGCGCCGTGGCCACGATCACGTCCAGCCAGTAGTGGTTCGCGGTGCCCACGATCACCAGCAGCGTCAGCAGCGGATGCAGCAGCCACAGCCACCGCCAGTGGGACCGGGTGGCGGCGATCAGCCCGATCGCCACCATCAGCGCCCAGCCGAAGTGCAGCGACGGCATCGCCGCGAACTGGTTCGACAGCGTGTCCGTGCGCGGCGGGCCGTAGACCGACGGGCCGTACACGCGGGCGGTGTCCAGGAGGCCGGTGCCGCTCAGCATCCGCGGCGGCGCGAGCGGGAACGTGAGGTGCAGCACCAGCGCCGCGCCGGTCAGGGCGGCCAGTATCCGCCGGGCCCACACGTAGTGCCCGGGCCGCCGCAGATAGAGCCAGACCAGGAACGCGGCGGTGGCCGGGAAGTGCACGGTCGCGTAGTAGGTGTTCGCCACGTGCACCAGCACGTCGCCGTGCAGCAGCAGCGACTGGACGCCGCCCTCGCCGGGCAGCCGCAGCCACCGCTCCAGGTCCCACACGTGGTGCGCGTTGCGGAACGCCTCGCCGGTGTGGCCGGACGCCAGCTGCCGGCCGAGTTTGTAGACGAGGAACAGCCCGGTCACGAGCAGGAGCTCCCGGACCAGGGGTGGCCTGGCCGGTGCGTCCGGCTCCGCTGGAGCAGGCTCGGTGCGGGCGTTCATCCCCCGGCCCCTTCGCTGACGGTGGTGCGTGCGGTGTGCTGACGGTGCGGACCGCGCCGACTCATCGGCACCGGGTGGGCGCGAGTCATCGATACGGTTTCGTTCCGATACGCCAGTGTACCGATACGCCGATGTACCGATACGAAAGTGTACCGATACGAGTGGGTACCGGTACACTGGCGTATCGGTACAGTGACGTACCGATGGACCTTCGGCCGAAGTGGGCCACGAAGGTACGGACTTGACCGCCGGCACCGGAGACGAGCGAGGAGCAGCAGCCATGACGTCGCAGGACGCGGAGCGACCGGAAACAGCCGGCACCTCGCGCCGCTCCAAACTCACGCCCGAGCGTGAGCAGGAGTTCCTCGACACCGTCCTCGACCAGGTCAGGGAGTGCGGTTACGACGCGGTGACCATGGAGGGCATCGCCGTCAGCACCCGGTGCAGCAAGTCCACGCTCTACCGGCAGTGGAAGACCAAGCCGCAGTTCGTCGCGGCGGCCCTGCGCTCGCGCCGGCAGGTGCGGTTCGAGGGCATCGACTCCGGGTCGCTCGCCGAGGACCTGCGGCTCGCGGCCCGGGCGGCCGGCGACTGGTCGGGCAAGGACACCCGGCTGCTGCAGGCGCTCGGGCACGCCGTGGTGGAGGACCCGGAGCTGAAGCTGGCGCTGCGCGAGGCGCTGGTGGAACCGGAGATCGCCGCGCTGCGGGACATCCTGCGCCGCGGGATCGACCGGGGCGAGGTGGCCGCCGACCACCCGGCGCTGGAGTTCGTGCCGGTTCAGATGTTCGGCGTGCTGCGCATCCGGCCGGTGATGGAGGGGGAGTACGCCGACGGCGACTACCTCGTCCGCTATGTGGAGGCCGTGGTGCTGCCCGCCCTCGGCCTGACCTGAGACCCAGGTCACCGTCCGTGGGATGACTGGACGGTGGCCTGCTCGCGCCGCACCGTGGGGACGGGGGCGGCGCGCACCCCCCGGCCGGGTGGGGCGCTCTTTGAGCGGAAGGGCGTTCCACCCGGCCGACCGCGTCCGGGGGCCGGGTGGAACGGCGGGTCAGATGTCCTGGCCGTCGCCGGTGCCGCCGGACGACACCTTGATGCCCTTGACGATCTCGTCGATGACCGACTGCTGCTCACTGACGTCGACACCGAACCGCACGACGACGATCTGCTGCGGGTTGGCCGGCGAGGGGAACGCCAGCGACTGGACGTAGCCGTCGGAGCCCTTGCTCGTCACGGCCTTCCAGCGCACCTGGTAGCCCTTCTGCCCGGCCACCGTGACCGCCTTGGCGGACAGCACGTCGTGCGAGGTGATCGAGCCGTAGCTGTCGCCGCCGTAGGACTCCTCCGCGTTGGCCGAGATGTCCGCCTTGGCGACCTCCTCGGCGGTGGAGCCCTCGGTGCCCAGCACCATCGCCGGGGCCGAGTAGGCGCCGCCCTTGGTGCAGGAGGACGCCTCGTTGCCGGGGCACTTGTACGACTCGTTCGACGACACCTGGGCGCCGACCGTCAGTTCCTGCCCGTACCAGCCGTCCGGGACCGGCAGGCTGATCCCGCTGACCGCGTCCGGCACCGAACCGCTCTCGATCCGGGGCGCCTCGGACTCCTGTGGCGCGGGCGACTCGCCGTCCCCGCCGCCGGTGCCGCCGCCCGAGTCGCCGAACGGGCTGTCCGGCATGCCCTCGCCGCCCTGCCCGCCCGGGCTCTGCTGAGCGGTGCCCGCCCGGTCGTCGTTCGCGCTGTCCCCGTCGCCGGCCAGCGCGTACACGCCGACGCCGATGCCCGCCAGCACGGCCACCGCGACGGCCACGGCTATCCCCGTCCGCAGCCCACGCCGCCGCGGGGCCGGCGGCTGCGCCGGGTAGCCGGGATATCCCGGGGGCGCGGGGTACGCCGCGTAGGCCGGCGGCGCCGGATAGCCGGGGCCGGGGGAGTGGGCGTCGGCCGGGGGCTGCCCGGGTGCCGGACCGCCCGGTGCCGGCTGCCCCGGCCCGGCGCCGTCCACGGGCGGCGGTCCGGGGTCGGGGGTGCCCGTGGGGGCGGGGTCGGAAGCGGGGACCGCGGCCGCGGCTGTCGGCTGCCCGGCCGCCCCGCCGTCCCCCGCCGGCTCGGCCGGTCCCGCCGGCTCCGCCGCCTGTCGTGCGCCATCCGTCGGCGGCTGTTCCGGGGGACCCCCTGCGGGGCGGATCCGGTCCGTCCACGCCTTGCCGTCCCACCAGCGCTCGGTGGCGGGACCGTCACTTGTCTGCCCGGGGTCCGGATACCACCCGGGAGGAGTCTCCTGCGTCATGTCCCCACCGTATGAGGCGTCGGTGAAAGTCGTATGAGAGGGCGGGGTACCTTCCCGTCACTTCCCCGTTCCCCGCGCCGCCCCGGCCCGCGCCGCCCACCGCGCCGCCCCGCCCGTACCGCCCCAAAACCCCTGCGTACAGCGTTGGCTGACGGTCCGGGACTCATCGCCTGGCCCGTTCACTACACGATGTCATCCGGTAGGGCAAGACCCGGAGCGACCACCCGGCGCGGTGCGGTCCGGGCGGCTAGGCTCAGAGTCTGTACGTCATTCGGGCGACTCGGGGAGGCAGCGGGATGACGGAGGTACGGCCCACGGCAGCCGCCCCGGCCGCCCTGTGGGAGCGCGACGCGGAAGTCGCCGCGGTCGCCCGGGCGGTCGACACCCTGTGCGCGGACCGTTCGCCCGCCGGCACCCTGCTGGTGTTCCGCGGCGAGGCCGGCCTCGGCAAGACCGCCCTGCTCGCCACCGCCCGCCGGCTCGCCGAGGCCCGCGGCTGCGTCGTCCACTCCGCGCGCGGCGGCGAGACGCTGCGCTCCGTCCCGTACAACGTGGTACGGCAGTTGCTCCAGCCGGCGCTGCTGTCCCTGCACCCCGACCAGGCCCGCGACCTGCTCGGCGACTGGTACGACATCGTCGGCCCCGCCCTCGGCGTCGCCGATCCGGGCGAGCGGCCGGCCGACCCGCGCGGCGTGTGCGACGGACTGGTCGAGGCGGTACGGCGGCTGGCCGGCCAGGAGCCGCCACTGGTCCTGCTCATCGACGACCTGCACTGGGCCGACCAGGAGACCCTGCGCTGGCTCACCGCGTGCGCCGAACACCTGGGCGAACTGCCCGTGCTGGTGGTGACCGCCTACCGGGCCGACGACACCACCGGCGCCGACGCCCGCCGACTCGACCCGGTCGCCGCCCTCGCGCACGCCCCCGTCACCACCCTGAACCTGCTCACCGCCGAGGCCGCCGCCGGGCTCACCCGTGCCGCCCTCGGCGACGGCGCCGACGCCGCGTTCTGCCACGAGGTGTGGACCGTCACCGGCGGCAACCCCTACGACACCGTCGAACTCCTCGCCAAGGTCCGCGACAGCGCCCTCGCCCCGGTCGCCGCCAACGCCGCCGAACTGCGCGCCCTGAACGAGGCCGGCCGCGGCGTCGGCCTCGTCGCCCGCCTGGAGGAACTCGGCGTCGACGCCACCCGGTTCGCCTGGGCCGCCGCCATCCTCGGCACCGGCATCACCGTCTCCCGGTGCGCCGCGCTGACCACCATGAAGGCGGCCGAGGCCGCGCACTGCGCCGGGCTCCTGCGGGACGCCCGTATCCTCACCCCGGCCGGTGACGACGACCCCGGCGCCGACGGGGAGCTGGAGTTCGACCACCCGCTGATCGCCACCGCCGTCTACGAGTCCATCCCGGACGGACTGCGCCGGGCCATGCACGGCATCGCCGCCCAGCTCGTCACCGACCTGGGCCTGGGCGCGGCGGCCGCCTCCCGGCACCTGCTCCAGGTCCACCCGGACGACGACGCCGAACTGGTCGAGCAGCTCCGCGAGGCCGCCCGCGAGCACCTCGCGGTGGGCGCCCCCGACGCCGCCCGCCAGTGCCTGGAACGCGCCCTGGCGGAGCCCCCGCCGCCCGGGACCCACGCGCGGGTGCGCTACGAACTCGGCTGCGCCACCCTGCTCACCTCGCCCGCCACCACCGTCGGCCACCTCCGCGAGGCCCTCGGCATGCCCGGCCTGCACGGCGACGAACGCGTCGACGCCGTCGTCCGCCTCTCCCAGGCACTGCTCCACAACGACCAGTTGGAGGAGGCGGTGCGCACCGTCGAGACGGAGGCCGCCCGGCACCCCGACGGTCCCGCCCGGCTGCGGCTCCAGGCCGTCCAGTACATGTGGGAGGGCATCCACGCCGGCGAGTCCACCGTCCCCGGCCGCTCCGAACGGCTCGCCGACCTGGCCCGCACCTGCACCGGCCGGGACAACGCCGAGCGCGCCCTGCTCATCCTGCGCGGCTTCGACGCCATGACCCGCGGCGAGAGCGCCGAGGAGACCGCCGCGCTGTGCGACCGGGCACTGGTCGACGGCCGCCTCGCACCGGGCCTGGGCTGGACCGACACCGAGTGGGGCCTGGAGCTGCTGATGATGCTGGCCAGCGCCTACGCCTACACCGACCGCCTGGACCGGGCCGACGCCCTGTTCGCCGAGGCCCTGCGCGCCTACGAGACGGCCGGCTGGAGCGGCGGCCACCTGGCTCTCGCGCACGCCTACGTCGGTCTCGGGCAGCGCCGGCGGGGCCGGCTGCGGGAGGCGGAGGCGTCGCTGCGCGAGTCGCTGCGGCTGGCCGAGCGGGTCGGCCGCGGCCTGCCGCTGTACTGGTCGGCGACCTGCAACCTGGTCGACACGCTGCTCGCCCGCGGCCATGTCGAGAAGGCGTGGGAGATCGCCGAGCAGTACGACTTCGCGCCGCCGTACCCGTCCACGATCGTGCTGCCCGACCCGCGCTCGGTGCGCGGCCGGCTGCTGCTCGCGGTCGGCCGCACCGAGGACGGAATCAACGAACTGGAGGCCGCCGAGAAGGCCGCCGCGGCCCGCGGCCACCTCAACCCGGTGCTGGTCCCCTGGGCGGTCGACCTCGCTCGCGCGCTGGCCGCCGAGGACCCCGGCCGCGCCGCCCGGCTGGCCGCCGACGCCCGCCGGCAGGCCGAGCGGTTCGGCACCGACACGGCCGTCGGCCAGGCCCTGCGCTGCGCCGCCGCCCTGGAGACCGGGCGGCGCGCGGTCGGCCTCGCCGCCCAGGCCGCCGCCCGCCTGGCGGCCTCGCCGTGCCGCTACGAACACGCCGCCGCCCAGGTCGAGTACGGCATCGCGGCCCGCTCGGCGGCCGAACTGGACCGCGGCCTGGCCCTGGCCCGCCGCTGCGGCGCGGACGGCCTGGCGGCACGCGCGGAGCGCGCGCTGACGGACCTGACCAGCCCCGCCGGCACCAGGTCCTAGGCGCCGTCCTCCTCGGCCAGCACCCGCTGCGCCGTCGCGAACGCCGAGTTGGCCGCGGGCACCCCGCAGTACACGGCCGTCTGGAGCAGTACGGCGCCGATCTCGTCCGGCGTGAGCCCGTTGCGCCGCGCCGCCCGGACATGCATGGCCAGTTCCTCGTAGTGGCCGTGCGCGATCAGCGCGGTCATGGTGACCATGCTGCGCTCGCGGCGCGACAGCGTCTCGTCGGTCCAGATCTCACCCCAGGCGTAGCGCGAGATGAAGTCCTGGAACCGGGCCGTGAACGGCGTCTGCCGGGACTGCGCCCGGTCCACGTGCGCGTCCCCGAGCACCTCGCGGCGCACCGCCATGCCCCGCTTGGCATCCCCGCCGAAGTGGCCGCGCAGCGCGGTGAGCACCGCCTCGGGACGCTCGGCGGGCGCCAGGTGCGAGGCGCCGGGGATCTCCACCAGCGCCGCGCCCGGCACCGCGTCGGCGATCTCCCGGAGATGGGCCGGCGGGGTCGCCGGGTCCTCACGGCCGGCGATCAGCAGCGTGGGCACGGTGATGTCCGCCAGCCGGTCCCGCAGGTCGAAGGCGGCCAGCGCGTCGCAGCAGGCCGCGTACCCCGCCGGGTCGGCCTCCCGGTGATCCCGTACCAGCTCCGGGACGGTGAACCCGGGTGTGAACCACCGCGCGTCCGCGCCGGCGGCCAGTTCCGCCAGCCCCTCCCGGCGGACCGCCGCCGCCCGCTCCTGCCACGGCCGGGCCCCGTTGAAGTGCGCCGACGAGCAGATCGCGGCCAGCGAGGTGAGCCGCTCGGGGTGGTGCACGGCCAGGTGCAGCCCGACCGCGCCGCCCAGCGACACCCCCGCGTACCCGAACCGCTGCACTCCGAGCGAGTCGGCGAGCGCCAGCACCAGGTCGGCCAGGTCGGCCACGGTCGCCCCGGCGGAGATCAGTTCCGCCGGTGAACCGCCGTGCCCCGGCAGGTCCCAGCGGATCACCCGGTGGGCGATGGACAGCTCGGGCGCCACCTGGTCCCACAGGGCGTACGAGGTGCCGAGCGAGGGCCCGAGCAGCAGCGGGGGAGCGGTGGCGGGGCCTTCCGTACGGTGATTGAGCAGGGTCAACGTCGCTCCAGTGCGCGGTCGGTGAGGGCAGCGGCGCTGCCGGTGTACTGGGTGGGATCGGCCAGGGCGGCGAGGTCGAGGTCCCGCAACTCCGCCACCTCGGCGAGGAGTTCGCCCAGCGGGCGGTTCTCGGCGTACGTGCGCTTGGCCAGCTCGGACAGCAGTTCCTTGGCCCGGGAGCGGCCGAGGACCGGCGCCAGTTCGGCGGAGAGCCGCTCCGAGACGATCAGCCCGTGGGTCAGGTCCAGGTCGGCGCGCATGGCCGCCGGGCGCACCCGGAGGCCCTCGGCCAGCTCGGCGGCGTCCCGGGCGGCGCCGCCGGTCAGCCGCAGCAGGTCCCGCAGCGGTTCCCACTCGGCGTGCCAGGCCCCGGCGGGCCGCTCGTCCTCGGCGGCGAGCGAGCCGTACAGCGTCGCCGCGAGCTGTGGCGCGCGCCGGGCCGCCGCCGCGATCAGCGTGGACCGCACCGGGTTGGCCTTGTGCGGCATCGCGGAGGACCCGCCGCCGCTGCCCTCGGCCACCTCACCGGTCTCGGTCCGGCCGAGCACCAGCACATCCGCGGCGAGCTTGCCCAGCGCCCCGGTGGCCGACGCCAGGCACCCGGCGAGATCGGCGACCGGCGTGCGCAGGGTGTGCCAGGGCAACGCGGGCTCGGCCAGGCCCAGTTCACGGGCGTACGCGGCGGGCAGCGCGAGCGGGTCGGCGGCGCCGTACGCCGCGAAGGCCGCGAGTGTCCCGGCGGCGCCGCCGAGCTGCGCCGGCAGCCCCGCGCGCACCGCGGTGATCCGGTCCCG
Organism: Streptomyces sp. NPDC023723; assembly: GCF_040639815.1. NCBI lineage: Bacteria > Bacillati > Actinomycetota > Actinomycetes > Kitasatosporales > Streptomycetaceae > Streptomyces > Streptomyces sp. NPDC023723. Next base: position 101,516 of record NZ_JBFAAP010000008.1, on the reverse strand, counting down.
GGCGTCCAGCACCAGCGACCGCCACCCGGCCGCCTTCAGCCCGAACGTGGTCGGCACCGCGTGCTGGGTCAGCGTCCGCCCCGGCAGCGCGGTCTCCCGGTGCTCGGCGGCGAGCCGCGCCAGCGCCCGTTCGGTGCGGGCCAGCTCGGTGAGGATCAGGTCCAGGGTGCGGGCGGCGACCAGCATCGCCGCCGTGTCCAGGATGTCCTGGCTGGTCGCGCCCCGGTGGACGTAGGGCCCGTACTGCGCCCCGACCGCCTTGGTCAGATCGGCGACCAGCGGGATGACCGGGTTGCCGCCGCCGCGCGCCCGCCCGGCGATCGACGCCAGGTCGAAGCGGTCCGCCTCGGCGGCGTCCGTCACCGCCGTCGCCGCCTCGTCCGGAGCCAGGCCCAGCGCGGCCTGGGCCCGGGTCAGCGCGGCCTCCGCGTCCAGCAGCGCCGCGAGATACGCCCGGTCGCCGGTCGCCGCGGCGGCCGGGGAGCCCGCCCACCCGGGGGCGAGCAGGCCGGTTCCGTCGTCGGGAAAGGTCACTTGTACTCCAGGAAGACCGTCTCGCCCTCGCCCTGAAGGCGGATGTCGAAACGGTACGTGCCCGGCCGCTCCTCGGCCGCGATCAGCGTGTCACGACGGCCCTCGGGCACCTGGGCCAGCAGCGGGTCGGCGGCCAGCGCGGCCGGGTCGCCGGGCAGGTAGATCCGGGTGAACAGGTGCACGAGCAGGCCGCGGGCGAAGACGCACACGCTCAGGTACGGGGCGTTTCGCCCGCGCGCGCCGGGCCGCAGCGTCCGTACGTACCAGTGTCCGTCGGCGTCGGTCTGGATGCGGCCCCAGCCGGTGAACTCCACGCCGTTGCGCCCGAGGTAGCCGCCGGTCGCCGGGTCCCGGCGCATCGAGCCGTCGGCGGTCGGCACATTGCCCTCGGGGTCCGCGCCCCAGACCTCGACGAGCGCGTCCGGCAGCGGGTTGCCCTCGCCGTCCAGCACGTGTCCGTGCACGGTGACGGTGTCCGGGTGTCCGGCGGGGGCGATGTCCTCCCCGCCGCGGAACGGCAGCGAGTAGCCGTAGAACGGGCCGACCGTGTGCGACGGGGTGGGCAGCACCTGTTCCGGGCTGCTGGTGTCGATCTTCGTCATGGCAGCTCAGCGCCCTTCTTCGATCCAGGTGGCGGTCGGGCCGTCGAGCACGATGTCCCAGTGGTAGCCGAGCGAGAACTCCGGCACCGACAGGCTGTGGTCGTACGTCGCGATCAGCCGCTGCCGGGCCGCGTCGTCCGTGACGGACTGGAGGATCGGGTCGTACGGGAACAGCGGGTCGTTCGGGAAGTACATCTGCGTCACCAGCCGCTGGGTGAACGCCGACCCGAAGAGCGAGAAGTGGATGTGCGCGGGCCGCCAGGCGTTGACGTGGTTGCGCCACGGGTAGGGGCCGGGCTGGATGGTGGTGAAGCGGTAGCTGCCGTCGTCGTCGGTGATCGTGCGGCCGGTGCCGGTGAAGTTCGGGTCCAGCGGCGCGTCGTGCTGCTCGCGCTGGTGGGCGTAGCGGCCGGCCGAGTTGGCCTGCCAGATCTCCACCAGCTGGCCGCGCACCGGACGCCCGGCGCGGTCCAGCAGCCGCCCGGAGACGGTGATCCGCTCGCCGACCGGCTCACCGGGGTGCTGGATGGTGAGGTCGTTGTCGATCGCGGTCAGGTCGCGCTCGCCGAAGGCGGGCGAGGACAGCTCCACCAGCTCCGGGTCCTTGCTGACGTCGATGGCGACCGGCGGCTGTTTCGGATGCCGCAGCACCGAGGACCGGTAGGGGGCGTAGTCGCGGCGCGGGTGGTGCTCGGCCGGCCCGCCGTCGGCGAGCCGCTTCTCGTACGCGGCGCGCTCGGCGGCCATCTCCGCGTCTATGTCGTGCTGGGTGAGAGTCATGGAACCCATCCCTGTCAGGCGGCCCGAGCGTATGAATTAGTCAGGGCACTGAGTATTCCGGCGATGTTTCCCACACGCTGCCATCGGCCGGGAGAGTCGTCAAGACCCAGTTCACGGCCTTGTTGTGTGATGTGTACCGAGTGCGGTGCGGAGAGTATTGTTCAGTACACCAACGAATATGATCTCGGGAGCGCACATGGCCGCGGTGGACCTGACCACCCATCCCGGGCACCTGGCCCGGCGGCTCCAGCAGGCGCACTACCTGCTGTGGAACACGATGGTCTCCGAGGAGATCACGTCACCGCAGTTCGCGGTCCTGAACGCGCTGGTCGCGGAGCCGGGCCTGGACCAGCGCACGGTGGGCGAGCGGGTCGGACTCGACCGGTCCACGATCGCCGAGGTGATCAGCCGGCTCGGCCGCCGGGGGCTGATCGACAAGGTGCGCGACCCGCAGGACGGCCGCCGCGCCCTGCTCCGCCCGACCGACGAGGGCACGCGCACCCACCGCAGGCTCACCGTGCGCACGGCCCGGATGAACCAGGTGTTCCTGGCCCCGCTCTCGGCCGCCGAGCAGGGCCTGTTCTTCGACCTCATCCAGCGGGTCGCGGACGCGGCCGAGGGGCTGCGCAACCCGGCCGAGCCGGCCGCCCGCTGACCTCCTCAGCCGGCCTGCGCGAACACCACCCACACCTGGCCCTCGGCGAACCGCAGCGGCGAACCGTCCGCCGCCGTGAACGCCGTGCCGTCCGTGGCCGAGTCCCGGCGCCAGGTGGCGGCGTGCGCGCGTCCGTCGCGCAGCACCTGGGCCCGGCCGGCGCCGACCGTCTCGACGTACGGCGAGTGGTTGCCCCGCGAGTCGTGCAGCTTCGACGAGCGCACCTGCACGTACTGCACGACGACGGTGGCGGGCGCCGGCTGTTTCCCGCCGGGGGTGCCGGCCGGGGTGCCGTCCATCGACAGCAGCCAGCCGGCGCGCTCCTTCGACCAGGTGAAGGTGAAGCGGGCCGCCGGGTAGCGCACCGTGTGCGCGGGCTCGGCCCGGCCGCCGGCGGGCGCGGCACCGTACTGGAAGCCGGTGGTCAGGGCCGCCGCACCCGGCGCCGAGGAGAGCAGGCGGCCGGGGCGCAGATAGAGGTTGTGCGGGGCGGGCCGGGCGCTGTCCCGGACGAAGGCGTCCGAGGCCCCGTCCGGCTGCTCGGCCCGCAGCGGGGCCTTGTCGATGTCCGGCAGCAGCTTGCGCTGGGCGCCGGAGAAGGCGAGCGTCGGCCGGTCGAACTGGCGCAGCAGCTCCAGATCGGAGGCGCGGGCGCTGCGCACCGGGCCCACGGTCTCCGGCAGCCTGGTCGCGTACAGGGCCAGCAGCCTGCTCAGCCCGCCCTCGACCGGCTCCACGTAGACGACGTCCGCCGCCTCCAGGCCCGTCTGGGGGCGGGCGGCGGGGGCGTTGTCGATCTTGACGGCCAGCGGGGACGCGGCAGCGGCCTCCGGCTCCGTGGCCGTCGCCGGCGCGCGGGACGGGACCGGCGCGGGGCCGCGTCCGTCGTCGTCCGGTCCCGGTCCGGCCGTGCAGCCCGCCGCCAGCAGCACCGCCACCGCCGCCGTCACCCCGGTGCGCGCGCCTCCGCGTACACCTCTACGTACACCTCTACGTGCGCCTCCGCGCGCACCTCTGCGTCCGCCTTGTCGCATCCCGACCACCCGCCCGCTCTCCCTGTGTCACCGATTGTGCGCTTCTTTACGCATATGCGGCCATACCCGATTTCTTCTGATCGCGCGCTTTCGGTCGGCTGATCGGACCAGCGTGGCGGTTCGGGGGAGGGGCGCCGGGTACCCGGGCGCCACCGTACGAGTGACAACGACGCGGCCGGACGACGGAGGGAGCGCGGGACGATGAAGGCAGTGACCTGGCAGGGCAAGCGGGACGTGCGGGTGGCGGAGGTACCGGATCCGAAGATCCAGGAACCCACCGACGCGGTCATCCGCGTCACCTCCTCCGGACTGTGCGGCTCCGACCTGCACCTGTACGAAGTGCTCACCCCGTTCATGACCCCGGGCGACATCCTCGGACACGAGCCGATGGGCATCGTGGAGGAGGTCGGTCCCGAGGTGCCGAACCTCAAGCCCGGTGACCGGGTCGTGGTGCCGTTCCAGATCGCCTGCGGCCACTGCTACATGTGCGACACCGGCCTGCCCACTCAGTGCGAGACCACCCAGGTCACCGGCGAGGGCATGGGCGCCGCCCTGTTCGGCTACACCCGCCTGTACGGCGCGGTGCCGGGCGGCCAGGCGGAGTACCTGCGGGTCCCGCACGCCCACTACGGCCCGATCAAGGTGCCCGAGGGGCCGCCGGACGACCGTTTCGTCTACCTGTCCGACGTGCTGCCCACCGCCTGGCAGGCGGTCGCCTACGCCGGGGTGCCGCAGGGCGGCACGGTCGCCGTGCTCGGCCTCGGCCCGATCGGCGACATGGCCTGCCGGGTCGCGCAGGTCAAGGGCGCCGGGCGGGTGTTCGGCGTGGACCTCGTCCCCGAACGGCTGCGCCGGGCGCGCGAGCGCGGCGTGCAGACGTACGACCTGCGCGCCTTCGACAGCGAGAAGGAACTCGTCGCCGCCATCCAGGACGAGACCGGCGGGCGCGGCCCGGACGCGGTGATCGACGCGGTGGGCACCGAGGCGCACGGCGGCGCGATCGCGAAGCTGGTGCAGCAGGGCGCCGCGGTCATGCCCCGCAAGCTGAGCGGTCCGCTGGCGGAGCGCTTCAGCGTGGACCGCCTCGCCGCCCTGTACACCGCCATCGACCTGGTGCGCCGCGGCGGCACCATCTCGCTGGTCGGCGTGTACGGCGGCATGGCCGACCCGATGCCGATGCTCACCCTGTTCGACAAGCAGATCCAGATGCGGATGGGGCAGGCCAACGTGCGCCGCTGGAGCGACGACATCCTGACCTACCTCACCGACGAGGACCCGCTCGGCGTCCAGGACTTCGCCACCCACCGGGTGCCGCTCACCGACGCGCCGCACGCCTACGAGATGTTCCAGAAGAAGCAGGACGGCGCGGTCAAGGTGCTGATGAAGCCCTGATCAGTCCAGGATCGTGGCGCGGCCGCCGCGCCGCAGACCGGCCAGTGCGTCCCGCATCGCCTGGATCTGCTTGGGGGTGTGACCGGTCCAGCCGGTGAGTTCCGACACGACCTGGACGGGTTCGCGGGTGCGGTAGGAACGGGTCGGGTTGCCCGGGAACCTCTTGTCGGTGACGTTGGGGTCGTCCTCCAGCGCGCCGGCCGGCCGCACCACGTAGATCCGGCCCGGCCCGCCGCCGGCCGCCAGCTCGGCGCCCCAGACGGCGGCGTCCAGGGTCTCGGAGACATAGACGTGCCGGGAGGTACGCCCCTGCTCGAAGTTGGACGCGCGGCCGGGGGTCAGCAGATCTCCCGGAACGAGATCCGCCTTGGTGCCGTGCAGGTAGGTTCCCGCCTCGTACACCTGGAAGGGGACAGGGGCGCCGGTCATGCGCTCTCCTCACGGCTCGGGCTCGGGCTCCCAGCAAACCACGGCCCGCCCGCCGGCACGGCGGCCTCGGCGATCGCGGTCCGGCTCAGGCCGGCGGGGCCAGGATCTCCGCCAGGTCGAAGCGGACCGGCTCCTGAAGCTGGGCGAAGGTGCAGCTGTCCGGGGTGCGGTCCGGGCGCCAGCGGCGAAAGCGCGCGGTGTGCCGGAACCGGGCCCCGTTCTCCATGTGGTCGTACGCCACCTCGGCCACCCGCTCGGGCCTGAGCGGCACCCAGGACAGATCCTTCTTGCCGGACCAGCGGCTCGGCGCGCCCGGCAGCCGCGCCGACTCGTGCGCGGCCTCGTCCGCCCAGGCCGCCCACGGATGCCCGGACACGTCGTCCATCCGCAGCGGTGCCAGCTCCGCCACCAGTTCCGCCCGCCGCTTCATGGTGAACGCCGCGCACACCCCGACGTGCTGGAGGGCGCCCCGGCCGTCGTACAGGCCGAGCAGCAGTGAGCCGACCACCGGGCCGCTCTTGTGCAAGCGGTAGCCGGCCACCACCACGTCCGCCGTCCGCTCGTGCTTGACCTTGAACATCGCCCGCTCGTCCGGCCGGTAGCGCAGATCCAAGGGCTTGGCCACCACCCCGTCCAGACCCGCCCCCTCGTACTGTTCGAACCAACGGCGCGCCACCTCGATGTCGGTGGTCGCCGGCGCCACGTGCACCGGCGCGGTGACCTCGGCCAGCGCCCGCACCAGCAGCGCGCGCCGGTCGGCCAGCGCCACGTCCATCAGCGACTCGCCGTCCAGCGCCAGCAGGTCGAAGGCGACCAACGACGACGGTGTTCGCCCGGCCAGCATCCGCACCCGCGAGTCCGCCGGGTGGATGCGCTCGGTGAGCGCGTCGAAGTCCAGCCGCCCCGCCCGGGCGATGACGATCTCCCCGTCGACCACGCACCGCTCGGGCAGCCGTTCCTTCACCGCCGCCACCAGCTCCGGGAAGTACCTGGTCAGCGGCTTGCCGGTGCGGCTGCCGAACTCCACCTCGGCACCGTCCCGGAACACGATCGCGCGGAACCCGTCCCACTTCGCCTCGTACTGCATGCCCGGCGGGATCGCCGCCACGGACTTGGCGAGCATCGGCTTCACGGGCGGCATCACGGGCAGATCCATGGTCCGATTCTGGCCGGGCATCGCCCATGTCGCCTGATGTGCGAAGCGCGACCGGCGGACCTACCGTGGCTCACATGGGTGCAGCGGTGGAACTGGAGACGGGCGGCCGGACCGTACGGCTGACCAGCCCGGACAAGGTCTTCTTCCCGGAGCGCGGTTTCACCAAGCTGGACCTGGCCCGCTACTACCAGGCGGTCGCCCCCGGCATCCTGCGCGCCCTGCGCGAGCGCCCCACCACCCTGGAGCGCTACCCGGACGGCGTCACCGGCGAGTGGTTCTACCAGAAGCGCGCCCCCAAGGGCATGCCGGACTGGATCCCCACCGCCCACATCGCCTTCCCCAGCGGACGCAGCGCCGAGGAGATGTGCCCCACCGAGGAGGCCGCGGTGGTGTGGGCCGCGCAGTACGGCACCCTCACCTTCCACCCCTGGCCGGTCCGGAGCGCCGACGTCGACCACCCCGACGAACTCCGCGTCGACCTCGACCCGCAGCCCGGCACCGACTACGACGACGCGGTCCGCGCCGCCCACGAACTACGGGCCGTACTGGAGGAGTTCGGCGGCCTGCGCGGCTGGCCCAAGACCTCCGGCGGCCGGGGCCTGCACGTCTTCGTCCCGATCGAGCCGCGCTGGACCTTCACCCAGGTACGCCGGGCCGCCATCGCGGTGGGACGCGAACTGGAACGCCGGATGCCCGACCGGGTCACCATCAAGTGGTGGAAGGAGGAGCGGGGGCGGCGCATCTTCGTCGACTACAACCAGACCGCCCGGGACCGCACCATCGCCTCCGCCTACTCGGTACGCCCCCGCCCGCACGCCCCCGTCTCGGCCCCGCTGCGCTGGGCGGAGGTCGGCATCGCCCACCCCGCCGACTTCGACCTCGTCACCATGCCGGCCCGCTTCGCCGAACTCGGCGACGTGCACGCCGACATGGACGACCACGCCTACTCCCTGGACGCCCTGCTGGAGCTGGCGGCGAAGGACGAACGCGACCACGGCCTGGGCGACCTGCCGTACCCGCCGGAGTATCCGAAGATGCCGGGCGAACCCAAGCGGGTACAGCCGAGCAGGGCCCGCCGGCCACCGGCGAACGGGCAGCCGGAGGCGTCCTGACCGCGGCAGCCGGCGAGCGGCCCGGCTCTCACCGCGTCCCGATGTCGCGCCGGGCACCGTCGGAGACGGCCCGCAGCTTGTCCGGGTTGGCCACGTTGTGCAGGGCGATGACCCGGCCCTCGGCGTCGAAGTCGAGGGTGACCGTGGCGATCACCCGGTCCGGAGCACGGAACAGGATGCCCGGCCCGCCGTTGATCTCGACCAGCTCGGCGCGCATGTCGGCGGGTTCGACGCCCTGGTAGGCGACCGTGCCGATGGCCGCGAACCAGGAGGCCACCGTGCGCGCGCCGACGACCGGGCGCAGCGCCTGCCGCACCTTGCCGCCGCCGTCGGTCCACAGGGTGACGTCCGGGGACAGCAACTCCATGAGGGTGTTGATGTCGCCGCCGGTCGCGGCGGCGAAGAACCGCTCGGTGACCTGCCGCTGGCGCGACCGGTCGGCCGGGAAGCGCGGCCGCCGGGCCCGCACATGCTCGCGGGCGCGGTGCGCGGCCTGCCGCACCGCCGCTTCGGAACGCTCCACCGCCGCGGCGATCTCGGCGTGGCTGAAGCCGAACACCTCCCGCAGCACGAACACCGCGCGCTCGAGCGGACTCAGCGTCTCCAGCACCACCAGCATCGCCATGGACACCGACTCCGCGTCCGCGACGGCCGCGGCCCCGTCCGCACCGGTGAGGATGGGCTCCGGCAGCCACGGCCCCACATACGTCTCACGCTTGTGCCGAGTGGAACGCAGCCGCTCCAGCGCCAGATTCGACACGATCCGCGTCAGATACGCCTTGGGGTCGGTCACCTGCGAGCGGTCGGCGGCCGACCACTTGATCCAGGCGTCCTGGACCACGTCCTCGGCGTCGGCCGCGCTGCCCATGACCCGGTACGCCACCGAGAACAGCAGGTTCCGGTACCGCTGGAACACCTGCTGGTCGGCATCGGCGGACAGGTGCGTCACCGCGCCCCCCGGACGACCCGGGTGAACCGGCCGCCACGGGGCCAGAACGCGCCCGAGGCGGGCATCTTCTTCATACGGCCGTAGGTCGGCCAGGGCGAGGCAGTCACCGTCTCCTTGTACCGGACCGCCATCCGGCCGGTCAGGTGAATCCGGCGCGGACTGTCGTCGGGGCGGGTGAACTGCACCACAGCGTCGTGCCGCCCCAGACTCACCGGCGTGTGGTAGTAGCCGAACCGGAACGCTCTGGGCTCCCTGCCCTTCAGCACGCGCAGCACCGACACCGCGGCGTGCACCCCGGTCGGCATCCCGCCCTGGCAGGTGCCGTGCATAACCCCGTAGCCCTGGCGGATCGCGGCCGCGTCGCCCACCGCGAACACCTCCGGATGCGACACCGACCGCAGGGCGGCGTCGGTGACGACCCGGCCGCGCTCGTCGACGGTGAGCCCGGCGGCGGCCGCCAGCGGCGACACCCGGGTACCGCTGGTCCACACGACCACATCGGCGGCGACGCTCTCGCCGCCGGTCAGCTCCACCGCGCCGGGCAGCACCTTCGCCACCTCGGCCCCGCCGCGCACCCGGACCCCCAGCCGGTCGAGCGCGGCCCGCAGATACGCCCCGGCCTTCGGACGCATGGCCGCGCCGGGCTCGGTCCGGCCCAGCAGCACCACGTCCAGCTCCGGGTACCGCTCGGCGATCTCCGCGGCCGACTCGACGCCGGTCAGCCCGCTGCCGGCGACCAGCACGGTGCCGCTGCCGAGCCGCGCCAGCCGGCCGGCCAGCACCTCGGCGTCCTGGGCGCCGTTCAGGGCGTACGCGTGCTCCTCGGCGCCCGGCACCGCCGAGGTGTCGGCCACGCCGCCCAGCCCGTACACCAGCGTGTCGTAGTGCAGCACTTGGTCGTCGTCGATCCGCACCGTGCGCGCATCCGCGTCCACCGCCGTCGCCCAGCCCCGCACGAACCGCGCGCCCGTGCCCGCCAGCAGTTCCGGGATGCTCAGGTCGGCGAGCCGCTGCCCGGTCGCCGTCATGTGCAGCCGCATGCGCTCGGTGAACCGCTCCCGCGCGTTCACCAGGGTCACCTGGATCTCCTCGCGCCGCCTGGTCCGCGCCGCGAGCTGGATCGCCGCGGACAGGCCCGCGTAACCGCCTCCCAGGACCAGGACGTGGTGGACGGTCGCCCCGCCGGTGTTGTGCCGTGTGTTCATCGCTCGGCCTCCCGTGCTCGCTGTTGACGACCACCAGATGGAAGAAGCCGGCCCGTCCGTGACACGGGGATGATGTGACGCGCGTCACGGTCTGTTCGGTGGCCCCCACGCACCAGTCCCAACCCCCATGATCCGCACGTCCCGGTACGACACCACGTCGGTGGTTCCGTGCACCTGGAGCCCGAGGTGGCCGGCGGCGAACCGGCGGCGACCACCGGGAGCCCGTAGTCGTTCCAGGTGCCCTTGGACAGGGCGGTTTCCGGCGGGTTGCGCGCGGAGAGCGCTCTCATCCTCCCTCGGCCCGCGGCTATCCTGGTCCGCAGCCGCCGAGGAGGAGCCCACGTGACCGACACAGCGCCGCGTCCCACGCTGGAGGCGGTGGCCGCGCGGGCCGGGGTCTCCCGGGCCACCGTGTCACGGGTGGTGAACGGAGCGGCGGGAGTCCGTGAGGCGCTCGCCGCCCGGGTCCGCCGCGCGGTCGAGGAACTCGGCTACGTGCCCAACCAGGCCGCCCGCTCCCTGGTGACCCGGCGGCACGACGCCGTCGCCGTGGTCGTCGCGGAACCCGAGGCCCGGGTCTTCGCCGACCCCTTCTTCGCCCTCCAACTGCGCGGCATCGGCAAGGAACTGACCGCCCACGACAACCAGCTCGTCCTGCTGCTCACCGAGGGCCGCGAGGACCACGCCCGGGTCGGCCGCTACCTCGCGGGCGGACACGTCGACGGGGCGCTGGTCTTCTCCCTGCACCTGGACGACCCGCTGCCCGGCCTGATCCAGCGCGCCGGGGTGCCGACGGTGTTCGGCGGCCGTCCCGGCTGGAGCGAGGGGCGCGACGACGTGGTGTACGTCGACAGCGACAACCGGGGCGGCGCCCGGGACGCCGTGCGCCACCTCGCCGGCCTCGGCCGCAGCCGGATCGCGCACATCACCGGCCCGCTCGACCAGACCTCCGCCGCCGACCGGCTGGCCGGCTACCGCGACGTCGTGACCGGCGCCGATCCCGCGCTGGTCGCCCGGGGCGACTTCACCGCGGGCGGCGGCGAGCGCGCCATGCGGGACCTGCTGGACCGGTGTCCCGCGCTGGACGCCGTGTTCGCGGCCAACGACCTGATGGCGGCGGGCGCGCTGCGGGTGCTGCGCGCACACGGGCGGCAGGTCCCGGACGACGTGGCCGTGGTCGGCTTCGACGACATGGTGCAGGTCGCCGAACAGACCGAGCCGGCGCTGACCACGGTCCGTCAGGACATCGAGGAGATGGGCCGGCTGATGGCCCGGCTGCTGCTGCGCGGCCTGGACGGCGAGTCCGGGCCGCGTGCCTTCGCCCCCGGCGCCACGCCGTCCGGCGTGATCCTGCCGACGACACTGGTGCGGCGCGCGTCGGCGTGACGCGCCCGTTCCCACCCCTCGTCCCTACCCCTCCCGAGGCGCGGGCTGGAGCACCGCGAACCGGGCCCCGTACGGATCGGCCAGCCGGGCCAGGCGGCCCACGCCCTCGACGTCCGTGGCGGGGAGCCGGATCTCGCCGCCCAGCTCCCGGGCCCGGGTCAGCACGGCGTCCGTGTCGGCCACCGCGATGTACGGCAGCCAGTGCGCCGCTGTCTCCAGCGGGTCGTCGGCGAGCGGGACCACGCCGCCGAACACGCCGGCCTCGCCCTCGCCCGCGGGATTGACGCAGGTGTAGACGCCGCCGGGGAAGGACAGGGCGGAGGTCTCCAGACCGAGCACCGCGTGGTAGTGCGCCGCGGCCGCCGCGATGTCCGGTGTGTACAGCTCGGCCCAGCACAGCGCGCCCTGGGCGCCCACCAGGTCCAGCCCCTTGCGCTGCCCCGGCTGCCAGACGCCGTACGGCGCCCCCGCCCGGTCGGCGAGGACCGCCGACACGCCCTCCGCCAGCACGCGCGTCGGCGGCACCAGCACCCGGCCCCGGGCCCGCTCGGCGGACCGGGCGGCGGCCTCGGCGTCCGGTGTCCGGAAGTACACCGTCCAGGACGGCGGGCCGTGCTCGGGGGTGATCCCCAGGCAGCCGGCCACCGTGGCGCCGTCCCGCTCGAAGCAGCCGTGGTCCCCGGCCGGCCCCGGCCGCAGCCGCCAGCCGAACAGGCCGCCGTAGAAGGAGGCGGCGCCTTCGATGTCGGGCACGGCGACGTCGATCCAGTCCGGAGCGCCGGTGACGTAGCGGTCGGTGAGCATCTTCGCCCTCCTCGGAAGGGTCCCGTTGCCTGCTCCGCCGAGTCTCGCACCGCCCACTGACAATCGCCCGCGCCGTCCCGCGCGCCGTCGTGCCTCGCGGCGCCGTACGGGTGACCATCGGGGGGCCGACGGCCCGGGGCGGGACGTTGATCCCGCGTTGATCGAACGTTTTGCGCCGTCCGGCACGCTGCTGGCCATGCCCAACGACACGATCACGGCGCCCGACCTCGCCTGGCAGGAGGAGGCGTTGTGCGCGCAGACCGGGGGAGACTTCTTCTTCCCCGAGCCCGGCAGCTCGGTACGCGAGGCGAAGCTGATCTGCGCCCTGTGCCCGATCCGCCCGGCCTGCCTGGAGTTCGCCCTCAGCAACGACGAGCGCTTCGGCGTCTGGGGCGGCCTGTCGGAGAAGGAACGGCTGGCCTTGCGGCGGGCCGCGCCCTGAGGGGAGTGCCGGGCTTTGACAGGGTGCCCGGGTCAGCCCGGCTGAAGCACCTGCCGGGCTGACCCGGAACTCGTCGTACGCGTCCGGGCGTTGCCCGAACCCCGTGGCGCGGTGGACGGACTGTGGCGGCGCGGCACCTGCGGCCGGCGCCCGGCCGCCGTCGCCGCGTCGGCCACCGGCGACAGCGCGTGGCTCGCGGCCCCGCGGGGCTGGCCGCGGCGGTCACACATCTCCCCGGCCGAACCGGCTGGGCCGCCGCCGCGCAGGCCCTGGTCACCGCTGCCGGTGCCCCACGGGGTCTGGCGGCGCGGCGGGCGGCGCTGCGCGGCCGGCCGGGTGCGGGACCGGCTGAGCCGCCGTGAGCAGCCGGGCGACCCCGGCACCCTGCCGGCCCGGGACCGGCCTGCTCGCCGCGCACGGCGGACCCGTGCAGGGCCTGCCGGCCGGCGCCGTCACCACCGCCCTGGGCCAACGCGACCACTGGCCGACCCGCCGGCGCGACCGGCTGCGCGCGCACCGCATGGCGGACGCGGCGGGCGTACGGGACGCGGCCCTGGACCGGACGACGGCGGGGGAGTGACGCCCAGCCGGCCGTACGGGGCATGGTGCTGGCCGAGGGCGGCAGGGGACGGCTGGGGAGCGACGGCGGGCCGCCCGCGCGGGACCGGCCCCCGGCCCGGCGACGACGGCGGCGGAGCGACGGCAGGGCGCCCGCGCAGGCCGTCCAGGCACAGCGCGTCGGCACGGGGCGTCGGCACAGCGCGCCTGCACGGGGCGCCGGCGCGTGAGTGGCCGCGCGTGAGTGGCCGTCAGCCGGCCGCCCGGGCCGCCATCCTGGCCTTGCGTGCCGCCAGCTTCTCGTCGAACTTGGCGGCCTCCGTGTCCAGGCCGCCCATGAACAGGCCCAGTTCCTCCTGCGCCTTGAGCCCCTCCGGGCTCAGCCCGCCGATCTCCATGATCTTCAGGTAGCGCAGCACGGGCTGGATCACGTCGTCGTGGTGGATGCGCAGGTTGTACACCTCACCGATCGCCATCTGCGCGGCGGCCCGCTCGAAGCCGGGCATGCCGTGGCCGGGCATCCGGAAGTTCACGACCACGTCCCGCACGGCCTGCATGGTCAGGTCGGGCGCCAGCTCGAAGGCCGCCTTCAGCAGGTTCCGGTAGAACACCATGTGCAGGTTCTCGTCGGTGGCGATGCGGGCCAGCATCCGGTCGCAGACCGGGTCGCCGGACTGGTGGCCGGTGTTGCGGTGCGAGACGCGGGTCGCCAGCTCCTGGAAGGCGACGTAGGCGACCGAGTGCAGCATCGAGTGCCGGTTGTCCGACTCGAAGCCCTCGCTCATGTGCGCCATCCGGAACTGCTCCAGCTTGTCCGGGTCGACCGCGCGCGAGGCGAGCAGGTAGTCCCGCATCACGATGCCGTGCCGGCCCTCCTCCGCCGTCCAGCGGTGCACCCAGGTGCCCCAGGCGCCGTCGCGGCCGAAGAGGGAGGCGATCTCGTGGTGGTAGCTGGGCAGGTTGTCCTCGGTGAGCAGGTTCACCACCAGCGCGATGCGGCCGATCTCGGTGACCTTGGACTGGCCCTTCTCCCACGCCTCCCCGTCCTCGAAGAAGCCGGGGAAGTTGCGCCCCTCGCTCCACGGCACGTACTCGTGCGGCATCCAGTCCTTGGTGACCCGCAGATGCCGGTTCAGTTCCTGCTCGACCACTTCTTCCAGTGCGAGCAGCAGTCGCGCGTCGGTCCAGGCGGAGGAGCTGCCGAGTTGGGCGGAAGTGACTGTCACGAATACTCCAGGGGGGACGGATGACCGTTCGATGGGTCCGGCGAGCGGTGCCGGAACCTACGGCATCGTAGGCTACGACACCGTAGGTTACGAGACCGTAGGTTAAATGCGGCGTAAAGGCCCTGCTCAGCCGCCTCACCCGCAGCGCCACGCCTCACCCGGACAACCGAGTGACCGGCTCCGCCGCCCGCGGTCGCCGCACTCCCGCCCCCGTAACGCCGGTCAGGTGGTCTCCGTGACCGCTTCCGCCGTCGTCTCCCGCAGTTCTCCTTCCGCCAGCAGCAGCCAGCGCGTGATGCCGAGCGACTCCAGGAACGGCAGGTCGTGGCCGGCCACGATCAGCGCTCCCTCGTACGACTCCAGGGCAGTGGTGAGCTGCCGGACGCTCGCCATGTCCAGGTTGTTGGTCGGCTCGTCCAGCATCAGCAGCTGCGGCGCGGGCTCCGCCAGCAGCAGCGCGGCCAGCGTCGCCCGGAACCGTTCGCCGCCGGAGAGTGTCGCCGCCCTCTGGTCGGCCCGGGCGCCCCGGAACAGGAAGCGGGCGAGCCGCGCCCGGATCCGGTTGCCGGTGGCGTCCGGCGCGAACCGGGCCACGTTCTCGGCGACGGTCAGACCGTCGTCGAGCACGTCCAGCCGTTGCGGCAGGAACCGCAGCGGCACGTGTGCCGTCGCCTCGCCCGCCACCGGGGCCAGTTCCCCGGCGATGGTCCTCAGCAGTGTGGTCTTGCCCGCGCCGTTCCGTCCGACCAGCGCGATCCGCTCGGGTCCGTGCAGGTCGAAACCCTTCTCCACCCGGGCGCCGTGCACGAGTTCCAGCTCCCGCAGGGTGAGCACCGAACGGCCCGGCGGGACGGCCGTGTACGGCAGGTCGACGCGGATCTCGTCGTCGTCCCGCACCGCCTCCACCGCGTCGTCCAGCCGCTCCCGGGCCTCGGCGAGCTTCTCCTCGTGCAGGATGCGGTGCTTGCCCGCGGACTCCTGGGCGGCCCGCTTGCGCGCGCCCATGATGATCTTGGGCTCGCGCTTCTGCTCGTACATCTTCTGGCCGTACCGCTTGCGGCGGGCCAGCTTGACCTGGGCGTCGGACAGTTCGCGTTTCTGCTTGCGGAAGTCGGACTCGGCGACCCGCACCATGCGCTCGGCCGCCTCCTGCTCGACGGCGAGGGCCTCCTCGTACGCCGAGAAGTTGCCGCCGTACCAGACGAGCTCGGCGCCGCCCGGGTGCGCCGGGCCGCCGGTCCGGCGCAGGTCGGCGATCTGGTCGACCAGATCGAGCAGTTCGCGGTCGTGGCTGACCACGACCAGCACCCCGGGCCAGGACGCGACGGCGGCGCGGAGGCGCCGGCGCGCGTACAGGTCGAGGTTGTTGGTCGGCTCGTCGAGGAGCAGCGCGTCGGGCCGGCCCAGCAGCAGCGCGGCCAGCCGCAGCAGCACCGACTCGCCGCCGGAGACCTCCCCGACGGTGCGGTCCAGGCCGATGTGGCCGAGGCCGAGTTCGCCGAGGGTGGCGCGGGCGCGTTCCTCGACGTCCCAGTCGTCGCCGAGGGTCTCGAAGTGCGCCGCGGCCGCGTCGCCCGCCTCGATGGCGTGCAGCGCGGCCCGCCGTGCGGCGATGCCGAGCACCTCGTCGACGCGGAGTGCGGTGTCGAGGGTGACGTTCTGCGGGAGGTAGCCGACCTCGCCGGTGACCCGGACGGTGCCGCCGGTCGGGGTGAGCCGTCCGGCGACGAGTTTGAGCAGGGTCGACTTGCCCGCCCCGTTCACGCCGACCAGCCCGGTGCGGCCGGGGCCGAAGGCGGCGTCGAGGTCCTGGAAGACGGGGGTGCCGTCCGGCCAGGCGAAGGAGAGGGCCGTACAGCTGAGGGAAGTATGCATGAGGGGTGACTCCGCGGTTGCGTGGTGCGGTCAGGGGCAAACGCGTATCGAGACACCGCGGGGCGGCGACCGCCGTCGGCAGGCCGAGGCAGGACCGGAGGTCCCTGGAGAGGAGAGAAGCCCTGCTCGTCGGGACGGCTCGCACACCGAGGTCGCACGCGGCGCACACACCTGAATGGGTGCGGCGCGGTGTCTCAGGACCTCAGACGAGCAACGTCCTACTCCGATCGACGACAACAGGACTCGTACACCGTAGGAAGCGGCCGGGCGGGGTGTCAACCGATTACCACGCCGGGACCGCACCGCAGGAATCGTCCCGAAGGAGACCCCGTGCCCCACGGTCCGCTCTCAGTGCCGGCCCGCCTGTGCCTGCTGGCCGGGGACACCGCGCCGGCACACCGCCTGGTGCGGGCCGGCGCCCTCGCCGAACTGGCCCGGCGCGGCCTGCTCGTCGACGACGACGGCATCGCCACCCCCGTCGACCTGGACTCCCGCACCGGCGACCCGGTCCTGGACGGGCTGCTCGACCTGGTCCGCGAGTCCCTGCCGCACGACTGGCGGACCTGGGTGCGGCTGCGGGCCCGGATCACCTGGGACGCCGTTCGGGAGCAACTGGTCGCCGAGCGGTGTCTGCGCGCCGAGAAGCGACGGGTGCTCGGCGTCTTCCCGTCCGTGTCGTACGCCCTGGCCCGCCCGGCCCTCGTGGACGCGCTCCGTGACCGCACCCGGCAGGTCCTGCGCGGTCCGGCGCCGGCCGCCGAGGTGCCGGTCCCGGACGCGGCCGTCGCCGTCCTGGCCGCCGCGGCGCGGCTGCGGGGGCTGGGTCCGCCGGCGGACGGCGTCCGGAGCGAGGCGCTGTCCGCGCGGGGCGCGGGGGCGCCCGGCGTCCGGCGGATCATGCGGGAGCTGTGCGCGGCGGTCGGCGCGGCGACCGCCGGAGCGCCGGCCCCGACGGCCGGCTGAGCCCGCCCCCGCCGCGAGCCCGGCGACGAATCCGGCGACGAGTCCGGCGACGAGTCCGCCGCGGGTCCCTCAGCAGGTGCCGCGCATCAGCTCCGCCAGTTCGTGGTCCAGGTCGAGTTGGAGGTGCTCCAGGCCGAGGGGGACCAGTTCGCTGGTCGCCTCCAGGAAGCGGCGCAGTTCACCCGAGCGGACGTGGATCACGGCGGTGCCCTCGGGGGCGTGGAACTCCAGGACGGTGCGGTCGTAGCCGTACGGCCGCACCCGGACGTCGCCGTGGCCCTCGGGCTCCCGCATGCCCGCGAGGAGCAGTTCGCGGGAGAAGGTCCAGCAGACGTCCACGCCCTCCAGCGTGGCCGGGGCGGGGAAGGTCATGCGGACGGCGAACGGGTCGCGACGGTCGTAGCGGAGCTTCGCGGGAATGCTCGGCATACGGGGCGCGGCGGCGACGAGACGCGCCTCGACGGACTGCTCGATGACGATGGACAACGCCTTGCTCCCTCGGGACGGCTGGACGGCGGGCGGCTGGACGGCGGGCGGGCGAATGGGGCGGGCACTGAATGAGACGACGGAACGAGCCGCTCCGTGCACATGGGGAGAGTGACCTCTGTCACCGCCTTCATTCCCAGAAGTGATGCTGAGTGACATGACTCTCGCTCAGCCCCTCCTGACACACGCCGCGAAGTGGCCCGGGAGCCGAAGCGACCGAGAAGCCAAGGGGAGATGGCGAACCGCGACGCGCGCCGGGCAGCTGACCCGGCGGCCCGGTGGGGCCGGGGTGCCCTGCCCCTCGTAGGCTCGTGGTCACCATGACGACCGTGACGTACCGATTCCCGAGGGCTGGCCCGCGACCGAGGAGCGGGCCCGCGCGGTCCAGGAGCGGCTGCGCGCCCGCCTGGTGCTCGACGAACCCGGCCCGCCGCCCGGCACGGGCCACGTCGCCGGCGTCGATGTGGCCTACGACGACGCACGCGACGTCGTCGCGGCGGCGGCCGTCGTGCTGGACGCGGCGACCCTCACCGTCGTCGCCGAGGCCACGGCGGTCGGCCGGATCTCGTTCCCGTACGTCCCCGGCCTGCTGGCCTTCCGTGAACTCCCGGCGGTGCTCGCCGCGCTGGGCGCCCTGCCCGGCCCGCCCGGCCTGGTGGTCTGCGACGGCTACGGCCTCGCCCACCCGCGCCGCTTCGGCCTCGCCTGCCACCTGGGCGTCCTCACCGGACTGCCCACCATCGGCGTCGCGAAGAACCCGTTCGCCTTCACCCACGACGACCCGGCCGCGCCGCGCGGCAGTACGTCCGCGCTGCTCGCGGGCGACGAGGAGGTCGGCCGCGCCCTGCGCACCCGGGACGGCGTGAAGCCGGTCTACGTCTCGGCCGGGCACCGGGTCTCCCTGGACAACGCCTGCGCGCACACGCTGGCGCTCACCCCCGCCTACCGGCTGCCGGAGACCACCCGCAGGGCGGACGCCCTGTGCCGGCGGGCGCTACGGGCGGCCGGCCGCCCGGCCCCGGCGTAGGTGCCTGGTAGACGTCGGCAGGCGTAGGTACCTGAGTATCCGTACGGATGTGCGGGGCCCGGTGCTGCGGGCAGGCTGGTCCGTATGACCACCCCGCAGCGAGCCAACAAGTCCCTTGCCCGGCCCGACCGTTTCGGCCGGCCCACCGAGCGAGCCGTGGGCCGGCCCGGCGAGCGGGCCGAGGGGCGGCCGGTCGGCCGGTCCGTGCGGGTGGGGATGGTGCTGGCCGTGGCGGCGGGACTGGCCTGGACCGGCGGGATGGTGTGGACCATCGCCGGGTGGGCGCTGTAACGGACCGCGCGGGACCTTCGCCGCCGACCGGGCGGCGTTGCCGCACCCGCCGTGGCGGCAGGAGTCAGCCGGTGGCCGGGCGGTCCGTGCCCGCCGGGGATGGATGTCCGGGCTCCCGGCGGAGGCCGGTCAGTGCTCCGCCGCCACCCGGAACCGCAGGCCCGCCGCCCGTAGCCGGGCGGTCAGCGCGTCGCCCATCGCCACCGCCGTCGTGACCTGCCCGGCGGTCTCCGGCAGGTCGTCCAGCGCCAGCGCCAGTGCCGCCTGCGCGAACATCTTCGCCGTCTCGTCGTACCCGGGATCACCGCCCGAGACCTCGGTGAACACCCGCCGGCCGCCGCCCTCGCCCACGAAACGGACCGAGAACCAGCTCCTGGCCCGCCGCTCGGCGCTCGGCCCGTCCCCGGGGCGCAGCCGGCCGGCCAGCCGGCGCCGGACCGGCGGTACCTGCGCCGCCGCGGCCAGCGCGCCCACCGCCGCCACCCCGCCCAACGCGACGGGCAGCCGCCGGACGGCCGCGTAGTGCCGGTAGCGGAAGTCGGGACCGTAGCGCTCCAGCGCCGCCGCCGAGCGGCGCACGACCCGCGGATCGAGGGTCGGCAGCGGCAGCGCCCAGGCACCCACCTCCCCGGCGAACCGCGGCGCCCCCGTCGGCGCCACCGCGCGGCGACCCGTCGGCCGCGGTTCCCGCCGTCGCCGTTCCAGGGCCGCCGCCCGCAGTTGCCGCCCGCGCGCGAGCTGGCCGAGCGCGGAGGCGAACGTACCGCCGGAGAACGCGGCGTCCACGGTCACGAAGCCGTCCACGGTCAGCGGCACGCCCTCGGGGAGCCGGCCGACCGTGAAGTACACGCCGAGGTCGTGCGGTACGGAGTCGAAACCGCAGGCGTGCACCAGGCGCGCGCCCGTCTCCCGCGCGCGTGCGTCGTGCCGGACGTACATCAGGTCCACGAACTCCGGCTCACCGGTGAGGTCCAGGTAGTCCGTGCCGGCGTCGGCGCAGGCGGCGACGAGCGGCTCCCCGTGGCGCACATAGGGACCGACCGTCGTGGCCAGCACGCGCGCGTGCCGGGCGAGTTCGCGCAGCGAGGCCGGGTCGGACACGTCGGCCCGCAGGACATCCGGCCCCGGCACGCCGGGCAGCCGGTCGCGCAGCCGGCCCAGCTTGTCCCCGTCCCGGCCGGCCACCGCCCAGCGCAGGCCGGCGGGCGCGTGCGCGGCGAGATGTGCCGCGGTCAGCCGCCCGACGAAGCCCGTCGCCCCGAAGAGCACGATGTCGTACGGCCGGTCGGACTGGTCCGACCGGCCGGGCCGGTCGGTGGTACCGCCGCGCGGGTTCATGACACCAGTCCGTTCCGTCTCGCCGGGCACCGTCGGTCGCGCAGCGCGCGCCGCTGTCGGTGGCCGAGGCTAGCGTGAGAAGTGCGCGGCGGCGAAGCTTGGCCAAGCGCTTGCTCGTCCCCGCTCTTGTGCGGACCGCAACACGTTTCTAACATCACTGGTGTTACATCGTTGGTGTCACAGACTGGGGACCCGATGACCACGGCGACGACGCCCTCGCACGGTCCGCTCACCGGCGTGCGCGTGGTCGAGCTGGCCGGGATCGGCCCCGGCCCGTTCGCCGCGATGCTGCTGGCCGACCTCGGCGCCGACGTCGTACGGGTGGACCGACCGGGCGGCCCCGGCCTCGGTATCGACCCGGCCCACGACGTCACCCTCCGCAACAAGCGCTCGGTGCTCGTCGACCTCAAGGCACCCGACGGACCCGGCCGGGTCCTCGACCTCGCCGCCCGGGCCGACGTGCTGATCGAGGGCTACCGCCCCGGTGTCGCCGAGCGCCTCGGCATCGGCCCCGAGCCCTGTCGGGCCCGCAACCCGCGCCTGGTCTACGGCCGGATGACCGGCTGGGGCCAGTCCGGTCCGCTCGCCCGGCGGGCCGGCCACGACATCGGGTACATCGCCCTGACCGGCGCCCTCGGCCTGACCGGCGCCCCCGACGCGCCCCCGGCCGCCCCCGCCAACCTGCTCGGCGACTACGCGGGCGGCTCGCTCTACCTGGTCGTCGGCGTCCTGGCCGCGCTGCACCACGCGCGCGCGACCGGCACCGGACAGGTGGTGGACGCGGCCATCGTCGACGGCACCGCGCATCTGACCGCGATGATCCACGGCATGCTCGCGGCCGGCGGCTGGCAGGACCGGCGCGGCGTCAACCTGCTGGACGGCGGCTGCCCGTTCTACGGCACCTACGAGACCTCCGACGGCCGGTACATGGCGGTCGGCGCCCTGGAACAGCGGTTCTACGACGAGTTCATGACGCTGCTCGGCATCCCCGAACAGGCCCCGGCCCGCGACGACCCCGCCCGCTGGGACGAGCTGCGCGCGGCGATCGCGACCCGCTTCCGCACCCGCACCCGGGACGAGTGGACGGCCGTCTTCGCGGACTCCGACGCCTGCGTGGCGCCCGTGCTCGCGCTGCGCGAGGCCCCGCACCATCCGCATCTCGCCGCCCGCGCCACCTTCACCGACCACGGCGGCCTCACCCAGCCGGCCCCCGCCCCCCGCTTCTCCGCCACCCCGACCACCGTCCGCACCGGCCCCGCGCGCCCGGGCGCCGACACCGAGACGGTGGCCCGCGACTGGGACGTGCCCACGCTCACGACGCTGCCCGGCCCCGCGACGCTGCCCGGCCCCGCGCCGACGCCCGGCCCCGCGACAACGCCGCCCGGCCCCGCCCTGACGCCGACCCCCGCCCCGAAGCCCGAACCCCCGACAACACCCCACCCCCCGACAACCGACCAGCCCCCTCCCCGAAAGGCCGACCAGTGACCCCCGAAGCGTATGTGTACGACGCGATCCGCACCCCGCGCGGGCGCGGCAAGGCAAGCGGCGCCCTGCACGGCACCAAGCCCGTCGACCTGGTGGTCGGGCTCATCCACGAGATCCGCGCCCGCTTCCCCGGCCTGGACCCGGCCGCCGTCGACGACATCGTGCTCGGCGTGGTCGGCCCGGTCGGCGACCAGGGTTCCGACATCGCCCGGATCGCCGCCGTCGCCGCCGGACTGCCGGACACGGTGGCCGGCGTGCAGGAGAACCGCTTCTGTGCCTCGGGCCTGGAGGCCGTCAACATGGCCGCCGCCAAGGTGCGTTCCGGCTGGGAGGACCTGGTCCTGGCGGGCGGCGTGGAGTCCATGTCCCGGGTGCCGATGGCCTCGGACGGCGGCGCCTGGTTCAACGACCCGATGACCAACTACGACACCAACTTCGTGCCGCAGGGCATCGGCGCCGACCTGATCGCCACCATCGAGGGCTTCTCGCGCCGGGACGTGGACGAGTACGCGGCGCTGTCCCAGGAGCGGGCGGCGACCGCCTGGAAGGAGGGCCGCTTCGAGCGGTCCGTCGTGCCGGTCAAGGACCGCGGCGGCCTGACCGTCCTCGACCACGACGAGCACCTGCGGCCCGGCACCACCGCCGACTCCCTCGCCAAACTCAAGCCGTCCTTCGCGGACATCGGCGAACTCGGCGGTTTCGACGCGGTCGCGCTCCAGAAGTACCACTGGGTGGAGAAGATCGACCACGTCCACCACGCGGGCAACTCCTCCGGCATCGTGGACGGCGCCTCCCTGGTCGCCATCGGCTCCCGGGAGGTCGGTGAGCGCCACGGCCTCACCCCGCGCGCCCGGATCGTCTCCGCCGCCGTCTCCGGCTCCGAGCCCACCATCATGCTCACCGGGCCCGCCCCCGCCACCCGCAAGGCGCTGGCCAAGGCCGGGCTGACCATCGACGACATCGACCTGGTCGAGATCAACGAGGCGTTCGCGGCGGTCGTGCTGCGGTTCGTGAAGGACATGGGCCTGTCCCTGGACAAGGTCAACGTCAACGGCGGCGCGATCGCGCTCGGCCACCCGCTCGGCGCCACCGGCGCGATCATCCTCGGCACCCTCGTCGACGAACTGGAGCGCCAGGACAAGCGGTACGGCCTCGCCACCCTGTGCGTGGGCGGCGGCATGGGCATCGCCACCATCGTCGAGCGCGTCTGACCCCCTCCCGACGGATCACCAGGAGCATCCCCGCCATGAGCACCGAGTCCACCACCATCCGCTGGGAGCAGGACCGCAGCGGCGTCGTCACCCTCGTCCTGGACGACCCGGACCAGTCCGCGAACACCATGAACCGGGCGTTCGGCGCGTCCCTCGCCGCCGTCACCGACCGCCTGGAGGCCGAGCGGGACACCGTCCGGGGCGTCATCATCACCTCCGCCAAGAAGACCTTCTTCGCCGGCGGCGACCTGCGCGACCTGATCCGGGTCACCCCCGACACCGCCCAGGAGGCGTTCGACGCGGGGATGGCGGTCAAGCGGAACCTGCGCCGCATCGAGACCCTCGGCAAGCCGGTCGTCGCCGCGATCAACGGCGCGGCCCTCGGCGGCGGTTACGAGATCGCCCTCGCCTGCCACCACCGGGTCGCCCTGGACGCCCCCGGATCCAAGATCGGCCTGCCCGAGGTCACCCTCGGCCTGCTGCCCGGCGGCGGCGGTGTGGTGCGTACCGTCCGGCTGCTCGGCATCACCGACGCGCTGCTGAAGGTGCTGCTCCAGGGCACCCAGTACAGCCCGCGCCGCGCGGCGGACAACGGCCTGGTGCACGAGGTCGCCGACACCCCCGACGACCTGCTCGCCAGGGCCCGTGCCTTCATCGACGCCAACCCCGAGTCCGCCCAGCCCTGGGACCGGCCGGGCTACCGCATCCCCGGCGGCACCCCGAGCCACCCCAAGTTCGCCGCCAACCTGCCCGCCTTCCCGGCCAACCTGCGCAAGCAGACGGGCGGCGCGCCCTACCCGGCGCCGCGCGACATCATGGCCGCCGCCGTCGAGGGCGCCCAGGTCGACTTCGAGACCGCCCAGCTCATCGAGGCCCGCTACTTCGTGGAACTGGCCACCGGACAGACCGCGAAGAACATGATCCAGGCGTTCTTCTTCGACCTCCAGGCCGTCAACTCCGGCGCCAACCGCCCCAAGGACGTCGAGCCGCGCCAGGTCCGCCGGGCGGCCGTCCTCGGTGCCGGGATGATGGGCGCCGGCATCGCCTACTCGTGCGCCCGCGCGGGGATCGACGTCGTCCTGAAGGACGTGTCGCTGGAAGCCGCGCTCAAGGGCAAGGGCTACTCCGAGAAGCTGTGCGCCAAGGCGGTCTCCCGGGGCCGTACCACCCAGGAGAAGGCCGACGCGCTGCTGGCCCGGATCACCCCGACCGCCGAGGCCGCCGACCTCGCGGGCTGCGACGCGGTGATCGAAGCGGTGTTCGAGGACACCTCGCTCAAGCACAAGGTCTTCCAGGAGATCGAGCACGTCGTCGCGCCCGACGCCCTGCTCTGCTCCAACACCTCCACCCTCCCCATCACCGCCCTCGCCGAGGGCGTCGAGCGGCAGGCCGACTTCATCGGACTGCACTTCTTCTCGCCCGTCGACAAGATGCCGCTGGTGGAGATCATCAAGGGCGCCCGGACCGGCGACGCGGCCCTGGCCCGCGCCTTCGACCTGGTCCGGCAGATCAAGAAGACCCCGATCGTCGTCAACGACAGCCGCGGCTTCTTCACCTCCCGGGTCATCGGCCACTTCATCAACGAGGGCGTCGCCATGGTCGGCGAGGGCATCGAGCCCGCCTCCGTCGAACAGGCCGCCGCGCAGGCCGGCTACCCGGCCAAGGTGCTCTCCCTGATGGACGAGCTGACACTCACCCTGCCCCGCCGGATCCGCCAGGAGACGCGCCGGGCCGTGGAGGAGGCGGGCGGCACCTGGACCCCGCACCCCGCCGATACGGTCGTCGACCGCATGGTGGACGAGTTCGGCCGCCCCGGCCGCAGCGGCGGCGCCGGTTTCTACGCGTACGACGAGGACGGCAGGCGGGCCGGCCTGTGGCCCGGCCTGCGCGAGCACTTCACGAAGCCCGGGTACCGGATCCCGTTCCGGGACATGCAGGAGCGCATGCTGTTCGCCGAGGCGCTGGACACCGTCCGGCTCGTCGAGGAAGGCGTGCTCACCTCCGTCGCCGACGCCAACATCGGCTCGATCTTCGGCATCGGCTTCCCCGGCTGGACCGGCGGTGTCCTCCAGTACATCAACGGCTACGACGCCCACGGCGGGGCGGGTGCCGGCCTGCCCGGCTTCGTGGCCCGCGCCCGCGAACTGGCCGACCGCTACGGCGACCGCTTCACGCCGCCCGCGCTGCTGGTCGAGAAGGCGGCGAAGGGGGAGGTCTTCACGGACGCGCGCTGAACCGGCCCCGGCCTCCGGCCCCCGGGCGCCGTCCGACGGTGACCGGGGGCAGCGCCACGCGTCCCGCGAGGGGGCGGTTCAGGGACGGCCGGCAGGTCCGTCCGGCTGCCCGGCAGGGGGCGACTGCGTGAGCCACACCGCCAGCTCCTCCTTCAGCGACCGCTGGAAGGCCGTCAGCAGCGCCTGCACCACCAGCGGCTGCATGTGCGCGGACAGGGACCGCACATCCCGCGCGTCCCGGTCCGCCGTCTCGCCGCGCAGCAGCTCCGACAACTCGCGGGCGGCGGCCCGCGCGTGCCCGAGCAGCATGCCGCGCGCGCTGAGGATCGACTCCTGCGACAGCGGTACGTCCAGCAGCCGCACCCCGAGCCGGAACAGGGCGAGGTCGACGCGGTAGTCGTCCCCGTCGCCGTCGTCACCTCCGTCCCCGACGGCCTGGACGACGCCCATCGCCGCGAGCCGCTCGAGGTCGTCGTCGTCCAGCGCCCGCCCGGCCCGCCGCGCCAGTTCCTCGCGGCCGACCGTCGCCACGGCGTCCGGCGCCCAGGCGGCCACCACCGCCCGGTGGATGGCGAGGTCTCCCGCGCTGACGTCGGGCGGCAGCCGGTCCAGGTAGCGCTCGATGGCCGCCAGCGTCATGCCCTGCTGCTGGAGCTCCTCGATCAGCTCCAGCCGCGCCAGGTGCGCCCGGCCGTAGCGCCCCACCCGCCGGGGACCGATCACCGGCGGCGGCAGCAGCCCCCGGGTGCCGTAGAACCGGACCGTGCGCACCGTCACGCCCGCCCGCGCGGCCAGCTCGTCGACCGTGAGGGTCGGCTCTTCGGTGTCGGTCGTCATGTGCAGCAGTATCGCTGTCTCACCGGTGCTGTGACACCTCCCGCGCACCGGGTACGGAGCCGCGGGCACTGATGTGGACACCCGGCGCGGATCATGTGAGAAGTCGCCTCCTGTGACACTGGCCACCGCATGGGACCCCGGTGACGTGGGAAGGTGCCGTCTTGGTCTGTACCCCGACAAGGACGGTGGCGCGGGCCGAGACACGTACGGTCCCGGGCGCACCCCACCCGGGCGCACCAGAGAGTGGAACCACCCGTGAGCAAGGACGCCGTGGACACGGCACAGGCCGCCGGCCATCCCCAGCTGACCCAGGCGCCCGCGGACGCGGGCGACGCCGGTTACAGCAAGGACCTCAAGGCCCGCCACATCAACATGATCGCCATCGGCGGCGCGATCGGCACCGGCCTCTTCCTCGGCGCCGGCGGGCGCCTGCACGACGCCGGACCGGCGCTCGCCCTGGCCTACCTGGTCTGCGGCGTCTTCGCGTTCTTCGTCGTCCGGGCGCTCGGCGAGCTGGTGCTGCACCGGCCCTCGTCCGGCTCGTTCGTGTCGTACGCGCGCGAGTTCCTCGGCGAGAAGGGCGCCTACGTCGCCGGCTGGATGTACTTCCTGAACTGGTCGACCACCGGCATCGCCGACATCACCGCGATCGCGCTCTACACGCACTACTGGAGCGCGTTCACCAGCATCCCGCAGTGGGTGCTGGCGCTGATCGCCCTCGCCGTCGTGCTGGCGGTGAACCTGATCTCGGTGAAGATCTTCGGCGAGATGGAGTTCTGGTTCGCCATCGTCAAGGTCGCCACCCTGGTCGCGTTCATGCTGATCGGCATCTTCCTGCTGGCCACCCAGCACGACGTGGGCGGCCACACCCCCGGCCTCGCGATGATCACCGACCACGGCGGCCTGCTCCCGCACGGGGTGATGCCGGTGGTCCTGGTCATGCAGGGCGTGATCTTCGCGTACGCCGCCCTGGAACTGGTCGGCGTCGCCGCCGGCGAGACGGCCGAGCCGCACAAGGTCGTCCCGCGCGCGGTGAACTCGATCATGTGGCGGGTCGCCCTGTTCTACGTCGGCTCGGTCGTCCTGCTGGCCCTGCTGCTGCCCGGCTCGCTCTACTCCGGCGCCGAGAGCCCGTTCGTCACCGTGCTGTCCAAGGCCGGCGTCCCGGCCGCCGGCGACGTGATGAACCTCGTCGTCCTCACCGCCGCGATGTCGTCCCTGAACTCCGGCCTGTACTCCACCGGCCGCATCCTGCGCTCGATGGCGATGGCCGGCTCCGCGCCGAAGTTCACCGGCGTGATGAGCCGCACCCAGGTGCCCTACGGCGGCATCCTGCTGACCTGCGGTGTCTGTGTGCTCGGCGTCGCCCTGAACTTCCTGGTGCCGTCCCAGGCGTTCGAGATCGTGCTGAACGTGGCCTCCCTGGGCATCATCAGCACCTGGGTGATCATCATGCTCTGCCACCTGGTCTTCGTCCGGCGCTCCAAGGAGGGCCGTGTCACCCGGCCGCACTTCCGGCTGCCCTGGAGCCCCGTCACGGAGATCGCCACGATCGTCTTCCTGCTGGCGTGCCTGGGCATGATGTGGAACGACGAGGAGGTCGGCCGCCGCACGCTGCTCCTCATCCCGGTGATCGCGGTGCTGCTGGTGGCCGGCTGGTTCGGCGTCCGCCGCCGGGTCGGCGAAACCCCGACGCCCACGGAGAAGTAGCAGGTCGGGACCACTGTCAGTGGTCACCATTACGGTGCGCGGAGTCCGTGAGCCGGCGGGCGAGGGCCTCGACCAGGTCACGTAGCTCGTCCGGGTGTTCGATGGCGAACGGGAGGTCCAGCGCGGCCAGTACGCCGGGCAGCCAGTCGAGTCGCTCCACCCGCAGCGCGACCCGGTGCCAGGGCCCGGCCGCCGGATCCGCGTCGGCCGCCGGCGGCAGTTCCGTCACCACCGCCACGGCCGGCGGCAGCCGGGTGCGGATCAGCTCCGCCGTGCCCTGGATCCGCAGGGACACCTCGTGCCGGTACGGCGCCGTGGCGAGCGCGGTGAGCAGGCGCCGCGCCGGATCGGGCCGACCGGCCGGCGGCGTGAACGATCCGGGCAGCACCCGGGCACCGCTCATCCGGTCCAGCCGGAACGTGCGCTCCGCGCCGGTCGCGGGCTCCGTGGCCGTCACGTACAGCCGGCCCGAGTGGGCGACGAGCCCGTGCGGATGCAGCGTGCGCTCGCCGTGCCGGCCGGCCCCGGAGGTGTACCGCACCACGACCGGCCGGTGGTGGGCGACCGCGTCGGCGATCGTGAGCAGCACCGCGGCGTCCGGCGCCGCCGCCTCGCCCGGCGGCGCGGTGAAGGCGAGGGAGCCCAGCAGCGCGTCGAGCCGCGGCCGGGTCCGCTCGGGCAGCACGCGCCGGATCTTGGCCGCCGCCGTCTCGCTCGCCGTGGCCGTGGCCGCCGTCAGACCGGCCTGCCGGCCCGCGGCCAGACCGAGCAGTACGGCCAGCGCCTCCTCGTCGGTCAGCATCAGCGGCGGCAGGCGGTGTCCGGGGGCCAGCCGGTAGCCGCCGTAGCGGCCCCGCACCGACTCCACCGGCACGTCGAGGTCGAGGAGGTGACCGACGTAGCGCCGCACGGTGCGCTCGTCGACCTCCAGCCGGCCGGCGAGTTCGCCCACGGTGCGCACACCGCCCGACTGGAGGAGTTCCAGCAGGGCGAGTACACGGGCGAGGGGCCGGGGCATGCGACAAGTCTCCCGCACATACCGGGCGGGTTCCGCCCGGTATCGGCCGTAGCGTGCGTCCTGGAAACGCCGCACGACGACCACCACCAGCAGCAGCACCAGGAGAGATCCCCATGGCCCCCACGACCCCGACGACCCCCGCGACCCCCGCGACCCCCATGAACTTCGTCTCCGTCCGCGTCATCACCGACGACATCACCCGCCTCGTCGCCTTCTACGAGCGGGCCACCGGCATCGCGGCCGACTGGGCGACCGAGGACTTCGCCGAGCTGCGCACCGCCGCCGGCACGCTCGCCGTCGGCAGCACCCGCACCGTCCCGCTGTTCGCGCCCGGCTCCGCCCACCCGGCCGCCAACCGCAGCGTGATCCTCGAATTCCTCGTCGACGACGTGGACGCCGTGTACGAGAACCTCGCCGATACCGTGGAGGATTTCGTCAACGAACCGACCACGATGCCCTGGGGCAACCGCGCGCTGCTGTTCCGCGACCCCGACGGCAACCTGGTCAACTTCTTCACCCCGGTCACGCCGGCCGCCGCGGCGCGGTTCGGGCGCTGAGCCCGGCCCGGCCGCCCGCCCCCTTCTGCACGCGGGACTCCGGCTGTACCGTCCGCGCATGCCACAACGCATCCGCGGCACTGCCTGGAGACCGCTGGCGGCGGCGGCCACGGCCGCTCTCATGGCCACCTTCCTCACCCCCGCCGCGGCCGGCGCCACCAGCTCCCCGCCCCGGCCGCCCCGTACCGGCTTCGAGTCGTCGGACGGGGCCCGCTGGACCACCCAGCCCGAGGAACAGGCCCTCCTCGCCGCCGTCGACCGGACCGGCCGCCGGGCCGCCGTGGACCGTGTCGGCAGCACGGAGCAGGGCCGCCCGCTCCAGCTCGTCACCCTCGGCAGGCCGTCCGCCGCGCACCGGCTGCTCCTCGTGTGCAGCCAGCACGGTGACGAACCGTCCGGCCGCGAGGCATGCCTGTCCACCGTCCGCGACCTGGCCTACGCCCGCGACGCCCGCACCCGGCGCTTCCTGGACCGCACGGCAGTCCTGGTCGTGCCCACCGCCAACCCGGACGGCCGGGCCGCCGGCACCCGGGGCAACAGCGACGGCGTCGACATCAACCGCGACCACCTCGCCCTGGTGACGGCCGAGGCCCGCGCCCTGGCCGCCGTGGTCCGCGACCACCGGCCCGACATCGTCTACAACCTGCACGAGTACGGCGCCACACCCCCGTACTACGACAAGGACCTGTTCGACCTGTGGCCGCGCAACCGCAACACCGGCGCGGCGGTGCACGACGCGGCCGAG
The DNA here is from genome assembly GCF_040639815.1 of Streptomyces sp. NPDC023723. Lineage (NCBI taxonomy): Bacteria > Bacillati > Actinomycetota > Actinomycetes > Kitasatosporales > Streptomycetaceae > Streptomyces > Streptomyces sp. NPDC023723. The sequence goes on along the minus strand of NZ_JBFAAP010000008.1, from coordinate 71,475 downwards.
ACGCTGTCCACCGGGTACGTCCGGCCCGCCGCCGGACGGGCCGGGTACACGACCGGTACGTACGGAATCTGGACCGACCCCGCCACCGGCGCGCCGATCCGGCAGACCGCCGGCGACGGCCAGGAGCGCATCCTGCGCAACATGACCGGCGTCAAGCACGCGGTCGGCCTGCTCGTCGAGAGCCGCGTCGACCCCGGCACCGAGGCCGAGCGGCAGGACCCGGCACTCAACAACCGGCGCCGCGTCGACTCCCAGCTGGCCGCCCTCGACGGCCTGTTCGACTTCAGTGACGCGCGGCGCGGACGCGTCGAGGCGGCCACGGACGCGGCCCGGCACGCCGGCCGCGCCGACACCGGACCGGTGTACACGGGCGGCGCCGACAACGACCCGCCCGAGCCGTCCGAGACCCTCGCCGACCCGCCCTGCGGCTACCGCCTCACCGCCGCCCAGTACGCCGAATTCGCGGACGAACTCCGGCTGCACGGGGTCCGAGTACGCCGGGACGGCGGCGACGGCGTACTGGTGCCGCTGCGGCAGCCGCTGCGCGCCCTGGTGCCGCTGCTGTTCGACGAGCGCGCCGCGTACCACATGACGGTGGGCGAGCCCGACACGGACTGCTGAGCGGGAGGGGGACGCGTCAAGTGTGGTAGCAGCGTACTCGGGGAACATCCCTTTCCTCACCCGCTAGGCGAAAGGTGCCGCTTGTGACGCATGACCCGCACGGCGACGAACCGCACCACGACCCGCACCACGATCAGGACCTCCGTCCGAAGGGCGCGCTGCCGGGTTCGGAAGCGGGCCTGCCCGGCCGGGAACGGCCCCGTACCGACCGTGTCGTCTTCGGTGTCACGGCGGTGCTGACGCTCGCCTTCGTGGTCTGGGGCGCCGTCGCGACGGACTCCCTGGAGGACGTCTCCAGCGACATGCTCGGCGGCCTGATGCACAACGGCGGCTGGGCGTTCGTGCTGGCGGCCTCGGGCTTCGTCGTCTTCGCCCTCTGGCTCGCCATCAGCCGCTACGGACGCATCCACCTGGGCGTCGAGGGTGAGGCACCCGAGTTCCGCACGGTGTCCTGGGTCGCGATGATGTTCAGTGCGGGCATGGGCATCGGTCTGATGTTCTACGGCGTCAGCGAACCGCTCTCGCACTACAGCACGGCCCCGCCGGGCACCGACCCGGCCGACTCCGGCGAACGCATGGAGACGGCCATGGCCACCACCCTCTTCCACTGGACGCTGCACCCCTGGGCGATCTACGCGGTGGTCGGGCTCGCCATCGCCTACAGCACCTTCCGCAGGCGCCGCCGGCAGACCATCAGCGCCGTGTTCACCCCGCTCATCGGCGAGAAGAACGCCAACGGCGGCCTGGGCCGGGTCATCGACATCCTCGCGATCGTCGCGACCGTCTTCGGCTCCGCCGCCTCCCTCGGCCTCGGCGCGCTCCAGATCGGCTCCGGGGTGCGGGAGCTGGACTGGCTGGACGAGGTGAGCACGACGCTGCTGGTCGTCATCATCGCGGTGCTCACGCTGGCGTTCGTGGCCTCCGCCGTCTCGGGCGTGGAGAAGGGCATCCAGTGGCTGTCCAACATCAACATGGTGCTGGCGCTGGTGCTGGCCCTGTTCGTGTTCGTCGCGGGCCCCACGGTGATAGTGCTGGACCTGCTGCCCACCTCGGTCTTCTCCTACCTCGGCGACCTGCCCGAACTCGCCGCCCGCACCGAGGCGTCCGGCGGCGACGGCGTCGCCGACTGGCTGGCGAGCTGGACCGTCTTCTACTGGGCCTGGTGGATCTCCTGGACCCCGTTCGTCGGCATGTTCATCGCGCGGATCAGCCGGGGCCGGACGATCAGGCAGTTCGTCGGCGGCGTCATCCTGGTGCCCAGCACGGTCAGCCTGATCTGGTTCGCGATCTTCGGCGGCGCGTCGATGAAGCTCCAGGAGCAGGGCCGGCTGGGGGAGGAGGCGACGCCCGAGGGCCAGCTGTTCGCCGTGCTCCAGGAGTTTCCCGTCGCCACCGTCACCAGCCTGCTGGTGATGATCCTGGTCGGCATCTTCTTCGTCTCCGGCGCGGACGCGGCGTCGATCGTGATGGGCACCCTGTCGCAGCGGGGCGCGCTCGAACCGAGCCGTCTGGTGATCATCTTCTGGGGTGTGGTCACCGGTGCGGTGGCCGCCATCATGCTGCTGGTCGGCAGCGGGCAGGGCGACGCGCTGACCGGACTCCAGAACCTCACCATCCTCGCCGCCGCCCCGTTCGTCATCGTGATGATCTTCATGTGCGTGGCCCTCATGCGCGACCTGCGCCGGGACCCGCTCATCGTGCGCGGTGAGATGGGTTCGGAGGCGGTGGAGATGGCCGTCGTCGAGGGACACCGCCGGTACGACGGGGAGTTCGAGATCAGGGTCGGCCCGGGACGCGGCCCGGAGACCGAGGGCGACCCGATCGGCGGCCACGACTGACCCCGGGCGGGCCCGGCGCCCCCGGCCCCCGCACCGCCGGCGCCGGTCCTCCCGCGGGCCCGCCGTCCCGGTGGCGCCGTACCGGCACCCCCGAAGACAGGAAGCTCACCGCCCCGCCAACCGAGCCGCCTCCTCGGCACACCCCCAGGCCACCGTGACGCCCGCGCCGCCGTGGCCGTAGTTGTGCACCAGGAGCCGCCCGTCCGGCAGGACGTCCCGCTCCAGCCGCACCGCGTCCCGCGCGGGCCGCAGCCCCACCCGGTGCGCCAGGACCCGCGCCCCGGCGATCTCCGGCCGCAGCGCCGCGCACCGGCGGACGATCGCCGCCGCCACCGCCGGGTCCGGCTCCGCCGACCAGGCGTCGTCCTCCGCCGTACCGCCCAGCACCAGCCGGTCCCCGTGCGGGAAGAAGTACGCCATCTCCCCGGAGACCGGGTCCGTGGACACCGTCCAGGTGCGGATGCCGGGGTTCGCCACCACGACCAACTGCCCCCGCACCGGCCGCACCGACGAGTCCGGCACCAGCGTCCGGGCCCCGAGCCCCGTGCAGTTGACCACCACCGGCGCGGCCGGCTCGCCGAGCCCGGCCACCGCCCGCGTCTCGACCGAACCGCCCGCCGCCAGCAACCGCCGGTACAGCCAGGGCAGATGAACCGACATGTCGATGAGCGGCAGCCGGGCCCACAGCCCCGACCCGCGGTACTCCTCGGCCGTCGCCGCCCGCAGCCCCGGCAGCCGCGCGGCCGCCCACCCGTCGACCTCGTGCCGCTCCGTCTCGCCCAGTACCCCTTCGACCATACGTACGCCGGTCAGTCCGGGGCGGGCCGCCAACTCCTCGTACACGTCCAGGGAGCGCAGCGCCCACGCGCGCGCCGCCGCGGCCGGCGCGATCCGGTACGGCCACCACAGCGCCCCCGCCACCGCCGAGGTGGTCCGCTCCACCGGCTCCCGGCTCCACACCCGCACCCGGCTGCCGCGCTCGGCCAGCACAACGGCGGTCGTCAGCCCGATCACGCCGCCGCCCACCACACCGACTTCGCCATCCAGTTCGGTTTCCACACGCGGACGGTAGCGGAACCCGTCCCGTCGTGCGCACATCGCCCCGGCAGCGGGAATACTCACCGCATGTCTGCCGAGTACACGACCTTCGGCCTGGCCCCGGCCGCCCGCACCGGGGGAGTCCTCGCCGGGGGTGCGTACCAGGTCCACCGCGATTTCCTCGACTTCATCGTCGACGGCCGGCCGCTGCTGTTCCGCCTCAGCGACCTGGACGCCGTCTCCCCGCTGGCCGCCGACGTGCCGCCCGCCATCTTCACCGCACAGGTCCGCGGGCTGCTGCTGGAGGCCGGCCCGCCGCTGCCCGACGGCCGGTACATCATCTACGGCTGCCCCGAGTGCGAGGACCTGGCGTGCGGCGCGGTGACCGCCGTGATCCGGCGGGACGGCGACGACTACGTCTGGCGGGACTTCGCCTGGCAGACCACCCCGGACGCCGACCTGACGCGCAACGGCTACCACGGCATCGGCCCGTTCCGGTTCCCCGGCGCCGAGTACCGCGCGGCCCTCGCGCCCCTGCTCGCCCAGGGGCCCGGCGCACCGCGCCGCCGGGTCCTGCTGATCGGCGCCCGGGCCGCCGCCCTGGGCCGGGTGGCCGCCGCGCTGCGCACCATCGACATCGGCGCCGACATCGCCCCGGACCTCGCCGACGCCTCCGCCGACGAACTGTGCCAGTACGGCGCCGTCGCCTTCGGCCCCGCGGTGCCGGAGGAGGCCCGCGCCGCCGTCCGGGCCGCGTTCACCGCGGCCGGCGCCACCGGCGTCGCCTACGTCGACGAGCCGGCCCCGATCGTCCCGGTCCTGGTCGCCCAGATCGAACACGCCCTCGACCGCACCCCGGCCGAACGGCGCCGGCTGACCGCCCTGGCCGTGACCGGCGCGGCGGCCGGCGTCGAGGTCACCTCGCCCTGCCGGATACGCCTCACCGCGTACCGGCTGGACCGGCTGCACCGCACCCGCGCCCACCAGGTCTTCGACGGCGTCCTGGAACCGGGCGTGCACCGACTCGCGCTGGCCGCCGGGGCGGTGAAGGGCCGCTCCTACCTGGTGGCCAGGGCGCCGGAGAGTGTGCTGGTGACGCACGGAAAACCCGGCTGAGCCGCCAGCGCCCCGGCGGCTAAAATCAGCGGCCTGATGACTGCCACCCTCGTCGCCAAGAACCTCGCCGCCGGCCACGGCGACCGCTCCCTGTTCGCCGGGCTCGACCTCGTCGTCGCCCCCGGTGACGTGATCGGCCTGGTCGGGCCCAACGGCGCCGGCAAGTCCACGCTGCTGCGGATGCTGGCCGGCCTCACCGCCCCGGAACAGGGCGAGCTGCGCCTGTCCCCGCCCACCGCCACCGTCGGCCACCTCCCGCAGGAGCCCGAGCGCCGGCCGGGGGAGACGGTGCGTGCCTTCCTGGCCCGGCGCACCGGCGTCGACGAGGCCCAGCGGACCATGGACGAGGCGACCCAGGCGCTGGTCGACGGCGCGCCCGGCGCCGACGACGCGTACGCCACCAGCCTGGAGCGCTGGCTGGCGCTCGGCGGCGCCGACCTCGACGACCGCGCCGAGGAGGTGGCCGCGACGCTCGGCCTCGCCGTCGGCCTCGACCAGCCGATGACGTCCCTCTCCGGCGGCCAGGCCGCCCGCGCCGGCCTCGCCTCCCTCCTGCTGTCCCGCTACGACCTCTTCCTCCTCGACGAGCCGACCAACGACCTCGACCTGGACGGCCTGGAACGCCTGGAACGCTTCGTCACCGGTCTGCGGGCCGGCACCGTCGTGGTCAGCCACGACCGCGAGTTCCTCGCCCGCACCGTCACCAAGGTCCTCGAACTCGACCTGGCCCAGCGGCAGATCAACCTCTACGGCGGCGGCTACGACGCCTACCTGGAGGAACGCGAGGTGGCCCGCCGGCACGCCCGGGACGAGTTCGAGGAGTTCGCCGACAAGCGGGCCGCCCTCCAGGACCGGGCCCAGATGCAGCGCTCCTGGATGGACAAGGGCGTCAAGAACGCCCGGCGCAAGGCGGCCAACGACAACGACAAGATCGGCCGCAAGTTCCGCAGCGAGGCCAGCGAGAAGCAGGCCGCCAAGGCCCGGCAGACCCAGCGCATGATCGAGCGGCTGGACGTCGTCGAGGAGCCCCGCAAGGAGTGGGAGCTGCGGATGGAGATCGCCTCCGCGCCGCGCTCCGGCGCGGTCGTGGCCACCCTGCGCGACGCCGAGGTGCGGCGCGACGGCTTCACGCTCGGTCCGGTCACCCTCCAGATCGACTGGGCCGACCGGGTCGCGGTCACCGGCGCCAACGGCGCGGGCAAGTCCACCCTGCTCGGCGCCCTGCTGGGCCGGGTCCCGCTGGACGCCGGGCACGCCGCGCTCGGCTCGGGCGTCCAGCTCGGCGAGGTCGACCAGGCCCGGGGCCTGTTCCACGGCCCCGAGCCGCTGCTCGACGCCTTCCAGACGGCGGTCCCGGACACCGAACCGGCCGAGGTCCGCACCCTGCTCGCCAAGTTCGGCCTGAAGGCGGACCACGTACTGCGCCCGGCGGCCACCCTCTCCCCGGGCGAGCGGACCCGGGCCGCCCTCGCCCTGCTCCAGGGCCGGGGCGTCAACCTGCTGGTCCTGGACGAGCCCACCAACCACCTCGACCTGCCGGCCATCGAACAGCTGGAGTCGGCCCTCGACTCCTACGCGGGCACCCTGCTCCTGGTCACCCACGACCGCCGGATGCTGGACGCGCTGCGGGTGACCCGCCGCCTGGAGGTGGCCGACGGCAAGGTGACGGAACGCTAGGCACGCCCCGGCACCTCACCCCGACGGCTACGCCAGGCCCGCCCGCTTCAGGGCGTCGGCCATCGCGCTGTTGGCGGGCGGCGCCGCCGGGCGCCCCTTGCCCTTGGCGCCCCCGCCGGACTGCTGCCGGCGCTGCTGCGGCGGCCGTCCGCCGCCCCGCTGCTGACGCGGCTGCTGCTCACCCGCGGACTTGGGCGCCGCCTCGTCGTCCAGCCGCAGGGTCAGCGAGATCCGCTTGCGCGGGATGTCGACGTCCAGCACCTTCACCTTGACGATGTCCCCGGGCTTGACCACGTCCCGGGGGTCCTTCACGAACGTCCTGGACAGCGCGGAGACGTGCGCGAGCCCGTCCTGGTGCACCCCGACGTCGATGAACGCCCCGAAGGCCGCCACGTTCGTCACGACCCCCTCCAGGACCATCCCCGAGGACAGGTCGGAGATCTTCTCCACGCCCTCCTTGAAGGTGGCCGTCCGGAAGGCGGGACGCGGGTCGCGGCCCGGCTTCTCCAGTTCCTTGAGGATGTCCGTCACCGTCGGCAGCCCGAACGTCTCGTCCACGAACTGCGCCGGCCTCAGCGACCGCAGCACCGAGGTGTTCCCGATCAGCGAGGCCACCTCCTGCCCGGCGGTCTTCACCATCCGGCGCACCACCGGATACGCCTCCGGGTGCACGCTGGAGGCGTCCAGCGGGTCGTGGCCGCCCCGGATCCGCAGGAAGCCCGCGCACTGCTCGTACGCCTTCGGGCCGAGCCGCGCGACCTTCTTCAGCTCGCCGCGGCCCTGGAAGGGACCGTTGGCGTCGCGGTGCGCCACGATGTTCTCCGCCAGCCCGGAGGTGATGCCGGAGACCCGGGCGAGCAGCGGCGCGGAGGCGGTGTTGACGTCCACCCCGACCCCGTTCACACAGTCCTCGACCACCGCGTCCAGCGAGCGGGACAGCTTCACCTCGGACAGGTCGTGCTGGTACTGGCCGACGCCGATCGACTTCGGGTCGATCTTCACCAGCTCGGCCAGCGGGTCCTGGAGCCGGCGGGCGATGGACACCGCGCCGCGCAGCGACACGTCCATGTCGGGCAGTTCCTGCGAGGCGAACGCCGAGGCCGAGTACACGGACGCGCCCGCCTCGGACACCATCACCTTCGTCAGCTTCAGCTCGGGGTGCCTGGTGATCAGTTCCCCGGCGAGCTTGTCGGTCTCGCGGGACGCCGTGCCGTTGCCGATGGCGATCAGCTCGACCGCGTGCTCCTTCGCCAGCCGCGCCAGCTTGCCGATCGCCTCGTCCCACCGGTTGGCCGGGACATGCGGGTGGATGACATCGGTCGCCACCACCTTCCCGGTCGCGTCGACCACGGCGACCTTCACGCCGGTACGGAAGCCGGGGTCCAGGCCGAGCGTGGCGCGGGTGCCCGCCGGGGCGGCCAGCAGCAGGTCGCGCAGGTTGGCCGCGAACACGTTCACCGCCGCGTCCTCGGCGGCCGTGCGCAGCCGCAGCCTGAGGTCGATGCCCAGGTGGACCAGGACCCGGGTGCGCCAGGCCCAGCGGACCGTGTCCTTGAGCCACTTGTCACCCGGCCGCCCGCGGTCGGAGATCCCGAACCGCGACGCGACGATCCCCTCGTACGACGACGGCCCGTCGGTGGGCTCCTCGGGCTCCAGCACCAGGTCGAGGACGTCCTCCTTCTCGCCGCGCAGCATCGCCAGGACGCGGTGCGAGGGCAGCTCGGTGAACGGCTCGGCGAAGTCGAAGTAGTCGGCGAACTTGGCGCCCGCCTCCTCCTTGCCCTCCTTCACCTTGGCGGCCAGCCGCCCGCGCGTCCACATCCGCTCGCGCAGCTCGCCGATGAGGTCGGCGTCCTCGGAGAACTTCTCGGTGAGGACGGCCCGCGCCCCGTCCAGCGCGGCCTGCGGGTCGGCCACCCCCTTGGCGGCGTCGACGAACGCGGCGGCCGCCGCGAGCGGCTCCACGCCCGGGTCGCTCAGCAGCCCCTCGGCCAGCGGCTGGAGACCGGCCTCGCGGGCGATCTGCGCCTTGGTGCGCCGCTTGGGCTTGTACGGCAGGTAGATGTCCTCCAGGCGGGCCTTGGTCTCGGCACCCCGGATCCGGTTCGCCAGCTCCTCGGTGAGCTTGCCCTGCTCCCGTACCGAGTCGAGGATCGCGGCCCGCCGTTCCTCCAGCTCCCGCAGATAGCGCAGCCGCTCCTCGAGCGTGCGCAACTGCGCGTCGTCGAGCATCTCGGTCGCTTCCTTGCGGTAGCGGGCGATGAAGGGCACGGTGGAGCCGCCGTCGAGCAGTTCCACCGCGGCCTTCACCTGCCGCTCCCGTACGCCGAGCTCCTCGGCGATCCTGCCTTCGATGGACCCAACGTCGATCGACTCGGGTGTCGTCACGATCCCGTACCGCCTTCTCACTGAGGTTGCGCGGCAATTGTGGCAGGCCGCACCGACACTCGGGGATCAGGGCGGGACTCCGGGCAGGTCGGCGGCGGCGCGCTCAGGCCCGCCGGCCGCGGGTCGAGCTGGACGCCCCGCCGAACAGCCGGGCCAGGGCCCGGAAGGGCAGCGTGACGACGGTCGCGATGGCGCCGCCGATCTGGCGCAGCACGTCTGCGATGGCACGGAACACGAAAGCCTCCCTTTGTCCACCCGGCCGGTCCGGCCGGATGAACACCGGGTACCTCGTCGGCGGCCCGATATGCCGGTCAGCCCTTGCCGAGCAGGTCCGCCGGGAAGGCGCCGGCGCCCAGGGCGGTGCGGGCGAACGCCGTGCCCAGTTCGGTGAGGCGGGCGATACCCGGCTCACCGAGGTGCTCGTAGGGACCGGCGTCCAGGCGGTCCGTCTCCCGTTCGATCTCCGCGCGGAGCGCCACGCCCGCCTCGGTCAGCTCCCCGGCGGCGTCGAGCAGGCCGCGCTCCCGCAGCCGGGCGACGGCGGCGTCCCACTCCTGCCGGGTCCAGCCGCGGGTGCCGAACACCCACTTGGGGGTCAGCCCCTTGCCGGTCGCCGTGTGCGTCACCAGCGCCTCCAGGCCGTCCAGCCCCGCGGCCATGAGCACCGCCAGGTGCCCGTCGCCGCGGTGCTCGCGCAGCAGCGTCGCGGCGTGCCAGTACGCCAGGTGCGGCGCGCCCGGCACCGGCAGGTCGGCGTGGGCGGAGTACAGCGGCCGGGCGGCCCGGGTACAGCCCTCGGCGGCCCGCAGCGCCAGCCCGGCGGCCTCCGCCATCTCCGCCGACGCCAGGACCCGGTCGCCCAGCAGACGGCGCAGGGTGGCGTCGACGGCACGCGCGCGTGCCGCGAGGGCCTGCTCGGGGGCGACCGTCGACCAGACGGCCGGGACGTGCCGGGCGACCAGGTCGTGCTTGTAGTTGTAGAACGCGGCGGTGACCGCGCCGGCGCCGACCGGCCCCAGCGCGGCGGCCCGGGCGGCGAAGTTGACGGCCCGCGGGTCGGTGACTCCGAGGGCACCCAGCTCCCGCCCCAGGTCGGGCGAGAAGTAGTGCGTCGAGTGCAGTGAGTTGAGCACGTTGTGACAGCGGCGGGCAGGGCGCCGGTCGATGGCGGCAGTCGTCATGCACGGCACGTTACCAACCGGTAGGTATGTACGGAACGGCTGTGCCGCCGATGGCCGGAAAGGTGGGCAGCCCGTCATTGCGGACGCCCGCCGGCCGCCCGGAGAATCGGCGCATGACGCAGCGAACCGTCCTCGTCGTCCTCTTCGACGAGGTGCAGAGCCTCGACGTCACCGGCCCCCTGGAGGTGTTCACCGGCGCGGCGAAGGTGGTCCCGGGCGCGTACCGGGTCCGCACGGCCGCCCTCGGCGACGGCCCGGTACGCACCTCCAGCGGACTGACCCTCGTACCCGACCTGCCCCTCGCCGCGGCGCCCGCGCCGGACATCCTGCTGGTGCCCGGCGGCGCGGGCACCCGCCGCCCCGACCGGCCGCTGACCGACTGGCTGCGCGCGCACGGCCCGCGCGCCGGCCGGCTGGTCTCCGTCTGCACCGGCGCGATCCGGCTCGCCGAGGCCGGCCTGCTGGACGGCCGCCGCGCCACCACCCACTGGGCGTACTGCGACCGGCTCGCCCGCGACCACCCGGCCGTGCACGTCGACCCCGACCCGATCTACGTCCGCGACGGCCACGTCGCCACCTCCGCCGGCGTCACCGCGGGCATCGACCTCGCCCTCGCCCTGGTGGAGGAGGACCTGGGCCGGGACACCGCCCTGACCGTCGCCCGCAACCTCGTGGTCTTCCTGCGCCGGCCCGGCAACCAGGCCCAGTTCAGCGCCCAGCTCGCCGCCCAGACCGCCCGCCGCGAGCCGCTGCGCGACGTCCAGCAGTTCATCAGCGAACATCCCGGCGCCGACCTCGGGGTGGAGTCCCTCGCCGCCCGCGCCCGGCTCTCGCCCCGCCACTTCGCCCGCGCCTTCCGCGCCGAGACCGGCACGACCCCCGGCCGCTACGTCGACCGGGTCCGCGTCGAACACGCCCGCCGCCTGCTGGCGGACACCCGGGCCGGCGTCGAGGAGATCTCCCGCGCCTGCGGCTACGGCACCCCCGAGGCGATGCGCCGCGCCTTCGTGAAGACCCTGGGCACCTCCCCGGCCGAGTACCGCCGCCGGTTCCACCCCACCGCCACCCGCTGACCCCGCACCGGAAGGACCCTTCGTGCAGATCGCCATCGTCCTCTACGACCGCTTCACCGCCCTCGACGCCGTCGGCCCGTACGAGACCCTCGGCCGCCTGCCGGGCGCCGGCACCGTCTTCGTCGCCGAGGAGACCGGACCGGTACGCACCGACACCGGCAACCTGGCGCTGGTCGCCGACCGGACCCTGGCCGACGTGCCCGCCCCGGACCTCGTCGTGGTCCCCGGCGGTCCCGGCCAGAGCGCCCAGATGGACAACACGGTCCTGCTCGACTGGCTCCGTACCGCCGACGCCACCAGCACCTGGACCACCTCGGTCTGCACCGGCTCGCTGCTGCTGGCCGCCGCCGGACTGCTGCGCGGGCGCCGGGCCACCTCGCACTGGCTGGCCCTGGACGCCCTGTCGCGGCACGGCGCCGAACCGGCCGCCGAGCGGGTGGTCACCGACGGCAAGTACGTCACCGCGGCCGGTGTCTCCGCCGGCATCGACATGGGTCTGACCCTGCTCGGCCGGATCGCCGGCGACGACCACGCGCGCGCCGTCCAGCTGCTGACCGAGTACGACCCCCAGCCGCCCTACGACGCCGGTTCCCCCGACAGGGCGCCCGCCCATCTGGTGGCCAGGCTCCGCGAAGGGAGCCGGTTCAGCCCGACCCGGGAGCGCTCCAGGTGAAGCGCGGCGGACGGCGCTCCAGGAACGCCGCGACCCCTTCCGCGGTCTCCCCGCCGGTCTCCGCCTGCGCCACCCAGTACGCCTCCCGGCCGGCCCGCCCGTCCGTGAACTCCTTCGCCGCCGCCTGCGTCAGCGCCGACCGGGACACCAGCACCCGGGCGAACTCCGCGACCCGCGCGTCCAGCCCGCCGGCCGGCAGCACCTCGTCGACCAGGCCCGTGCGCAGCGCCCGCCCGGTCCCGATCAGCTCGCCCGAGAACAGCAGGTACTTCGCCGTCGCCGGACCCACCAGCGACGCCAGCCGCCGGGTGGCGGACGCCGGATAGACCACCCCCAGCCGGGCCGGGGTCACCCCGAACAGCGCCCCCTCCTCGGCGAACCGCAGATCACAGGCGGCCGCCAGCTGCACCCCGCCGCCCACGCAGTGCCCGCGGACCGCCGCCAGCGTCGGTTTGGGGAAGGCCGCCAGCGCCTCCTCCGCGTCCACGGCCAGCCGCTGCGCCCGCTGGGCCCCGCCGGCCAGCGTGGCGATGTCCGCGCCGGCGCAGAAGGTGCCGCCCGCGCCGGTGAGCACCAGCGCCCGGACCGCCGGATCGGCGGCGAGGGCGTCCAGCAGCGGGGGCAGCGCCCGCCACATCGCGGCCGTCATGGCGTTGCGCTTGGCGGGGCGGTCGATGACGACGGTGGCCACCGCGTCCGAGACGCGATGCGGCAGCTGAGGCTCCATGCGCCGGATGTTACCGGCCGGTTCCGGACCGCCCGCCCGGCGTGTTAGGCAAATGCCAACAAAGGGGACTTGTTGGGCACCGGCTCAAGGAGGCGTCCATGACCACGTCGACCACCTCCCCGCGCGGGGCGGCGAAGCTCAACCGGAGCTTCGGCCTGCTCGCGGCGCTCGGCGTACTGCTGCTGATCGCCGGTCTCGTCGGGCTCGTCTACACCGGGTTCGCCACCCTGACCTCGATGCTGCTGTTCGGCTGGCTGCTGCTGGTCGGCGGGGTCGTCGGCCTGCTGCACGCGGTCCAGTCCCGCGGCAGCAGCTTCCTCTGGCTCGGCGTCATCGTCGCCGCCCTGAACATCGCCGCCGGGGTGGTGGTCATCGCCAAGCCGCACGCGGCCGCCGCCGCCCTGACCATGTTCGCCGCGCTGCTGTTCCTCACCGCCGGACTCTTCCGGCTGGTCGGCAGCGTCGCCGTACGCGGCCCGCAGTTCGGCTGGACGCTGCTGCTCGGCGTCTTCGACCTGCTGCTCGGCGTCCTCGTGCTGGCCTCGTGGCCGAGCAGCAGCAAGTACGTCATCGGTACGTTCTTCTCGCTGGCCCTGCTCTTCGACGGCCTCGGCCTGATCGCCACCGGCTTCGGCGGCCGCCGGATCGTCGGCATGGTGTCCGAACGCTGAGACGCCAAACCCGTACAACCCGAATAGTTCGCCGAGACGGTACGGCCGGGACAGGATCAGTCCCACAACTGACCGTGTCATACGCCGACGATCAAAACCGTTCGATACGCGCTGACTTGCGTTCAGGACCTCGGGGCGGAGCGACTCGTTACCAACACTCGGGGTGTGGTGACAATCGAGCGCAAGGGTGGCGACCCGACGATGGACGACCACGGGCGGGAGGACGGCGCGGCCCCGGACCCGGGGCCCCAGCCGCATCCGGCGGCGGACAAACCCGCGGACGCCACGGACCCCCTGCCCCACGAGGGCGTCTGGCGGTTCACCGCCCCCTGCGTCGAGGCGTCCGTCCCCCATGCCCGGCACGCCGTGCGCGACCTGCTGGGCCGCCAGGGCGTACCGGTCTCGGCCGACGTGGCCGACGGACTGCTGCTGATCGTCTCAGAACTGGTCACCAACGCCGTCCGGCACGCGGCGGTGCTCTCGCCGACGCTCGCCGTGGAGGTGGCCGTCGGCTCCGACTGGATCCGGCTGTCCGTCGAGGACAACCACCCCTACCGCCCGACCGCCCTGGAGACCGACCACGCCCGGACCGGCGGCCGGGGCCTGCTGCTGGTCCGGGAGATCACCCGGGAGGCCGGCGGCGCCTGCGACGTCGCCCGCACGGCGAGCGGCGGCAAGGTGGTCTGGGTCGCCCTGCCGCTCGAACACGCTCTCCGGTAGCTCCGGGCCGCCGCCGGCCGGGGCTCACCAGCCGGCCGACGGGCCCGTCAGCTCCCGGACGGCCGGCCGCGCCGCGTCCAGCACCGTCATGAACCACGCCGAGAAGGTGTCCCGCGCGTGCCGCTCGGCCAGCTCGGCCGGGGTGACGAAGACGGTCTCGGCGACCTCCTCCGGATCGGGCCGCGGCGCCGCCTGCACCAGGCCCACGAAGAGGTGGTTGTACTCCTGCTCCACCAGGCCCGAGGCCGGGTCCGGGTGGTTGTAGCGCACCGTGCCCGCCTCGGCGAGCAGCGACGGGGAGACGCCCAGCTCCTCGAAGGTGCGCCGGGCCGCCGCCGCGAACGGCGCCTCGCCGGGGTAGGGGTGGCCGCAGCAGGTGTTGGACCACACGCCGGGGGAGTGGTACTTGCCCAGCGCCCGCTGCTGGAGCAGCAGCCGGCCGCGCTCGTCGAACAGGAACACGGAGAAGGCGCGGTGCAGCCGGCCGGGCGGCTGGTGCGCGGCGAGCTTCTCCGCCGTGCCGATCGTGACGCCGTCCTCGTCGACGAGTTCCAGCAGAATCGCGTCCGCGGTGCCGTTCGACGAACTGTGCGTCGCGGTGGCAGGAGTGATCGGCATACCCATCCTTCGCATCGGTCCTCGCGCCCCAAGTGTGCCGTACCCGGTCGGCGCTCCCGGCGCTTCCCCGTCCCGCCCGCATGTCCCGCGGCACCGCGCGGGGGCAACGGACGTGACCGGCCGGACGCCGGAGCGGGGCCCGATAGGTGATCGTGCCCGGTGCCCCGGACGCGGAACCGTCCGGGGCGGGCCTGTCGCCACTCAGGACGCCCACCGACCGGCGGACGGCTGCGTTCCCCAGCGCGCGACCTCAAAAAAGCGCCCCCACCCCGCCCCCCACGCCTCCTTTCGGGGCCCGCGTGCGCTCGCCGGAGGCCCGCGCGCTCTCCCGGGACTCGCGTGCACTCTCCGGGAGCTCACGCGCACCTCCCTGGCGTCCGCGTGTGCTCTCCTGGGGTCCGCGTGTGCTCTCTTGGGGTCCGCGTGTGCTCTCTTGGGGTCCGCGTGCGCTCTCCCGGGGTCCGCGTTCTCCGGGGCTCGCGTGCTCTGCCGGGGCCCGTGTCTTGGTGGGGCCGGCGTGCTCTCCCTGCCGGGGCCCGCGTGCTATTCCGAGGCCGGTGCCTTCTCCCTGGGGCCGTGCGCTTTCCCGGCGTCCGCGCGCACTTCCCTGGCGTCCGCGTGTGCTCTCTTGGGGCCCGCGTGCGCTCTCTTGGGGTCCGCGTTCTCCGGGGCTCGCGTGCTCTGCCGGGGCCCGTGTCTTGGTGGGGCCGGCGTGCTCTCCCTGCCGGGGCCCGCGTGCTATTCCGAG